>JABDLA010000151.1 GCA_013001965.1 Flavobacteriaceae bacterium
GATTTCAATTTAGAACCATTGCGCGAAGACTATTCAAAATTGATAAAAGGTATTAGGGAAAACTGTAAAACCAATGGCATAACCTTATTGGCTTCAGATGAGATTCCTGACACTTCAAAGATCAACACTTCAAGTTTTATATTCGACTATACATTTTGTTATATATCTCCTGATAAGTTCTGGAAACCTGACTTCAATTGGAAAACCGATTCATTCAATACCTTCAGCAAAGAAATAGGCTGGAGCAAGCTGCTATTCAACAATATTTTTAAGTCCGGTTCTGAACTTAGAAACCTTAGCAATCGACTCAATTACGAGATCGAGTTTAACTAGATTCTACTTTTTTCCCAATGGTTTTAATACTATATTTACCTTTTTAAAACAATTATGAACTTCGATTCGCTTTAATTGATTTATTGACGAATTCAATATATAAACTCAAATGGCTTGTAACAGTTGCTCAACTGGAAAAAATGGTCAGCCTAAAGGATGTAGAAATAACGGGACTTGCGGAACCGACGGTTGTAATAAACTAACCGTCTTTGACTGGCTCTCCAATATGTCATTACCCAATGGTGAAAAACCATTCAATTGTGTTGAAGTTCGATTTAAGAACGGAAGGAAGCACTACTACAAAAATCCTGATAATCTTTCGTTGAGCATTGGAGACGTGGTTGCTACTCAAGCCCAGTTTGGCCATGATATTGGGATGGTTACCCTTACCGGCGAATTGGTGCGCATTCAAATGAAGCGAAAAAAGGTTGATATCGATGATGCGGAAACCGTACGTAAGATTTACAGGAAAGCCAGTGAAAAAGATATTAGAATTTGGCAGGAAGCGCGTGACAAAGAAGAACCTATGAAAGTTAGGGCGCGGCAATTTGCCATTGATCTTAATCTTGAGATGAAGATCTCAGATATCGAATTTCAAGGTGATGGCAGCAAGGCCACATTTTATTATACCGCGGAAGACCGTGTAGATTTCAGGGAGTTGATTAAAGTATACGCCCGTGATTTCAAAACACGCATTGAAATGCGACAAGTTGGCTTTCGTCAGGAAGCCGCCAGACTTGGTGGAATTGGCTCATGCGGCAGAGAATTGTGTTGCTCAACCTGGCTAACCGATTTTAGATCGGTAAGTACATCATCGGCAAGATATCAGCAGTTGTCGCTTAATCCACAAAAATTAGCCGGACAATGCGGAAAACTAAAATGCTGTTTGAATTATGAATTAGACACTTACCTCGAGGCCTTGGAGAGTTTCCCAAAAACAGATATTAAACTTGTCACCGAAAAAGGAACAGCTGTTTGTCAGAAGACCGATATTTTCAAAGGATTCATGTGGTACGCCTATGAAGGCGAATGGATGAACTGGCATAAATTGACTACAGAACAGGCCAATGAGATCATTGATCGGAATGTCAAAAATAAAAAGGTTCCAAGCTTAGAAGAATACGCCGCAGATCTTATAGAGGACACTAAAGTGAAATATGACAACGTTGTAGGACAAGATAGTTTAACACGATTTGATAGTCCAAAACGCAAAAAGAAACGTAGAAATAATAAAGGCCGAAACAGGAATCGAAAAAAAGCATCACGTAATGCGAAGTAATGTTGGGCTTTTATTGTGCTGCTTTCTCATGATCTGTATCATGTCATGTGATGCAAACAGGATAATTGATGAATATGTTACGGTTCCTAATAGCTGGCACAAGGATGATATTATTGAGTTTCAGGTTAGTCTTCCTGACACCACTAATGCTTATGATGTTTTTGTAAATATCAGGAATTCGAACGATTTTAAATACAATAATTTATTCCTGATCGTTGAACTTAATCATCCTAACGGGAAAGTAAAGAAAGATACTTTAGAATATCGAATGACCACGGCAGAAGGTGAATTTCTTGGCAGCGGTTTTACTGATGTAAAGGAAAATAAATTATGGTATAAGCAAGGACTGGTATTCGATGAAACAGGAGTTTATACGTTCAAGATACAGCATGCCATGCGAGAAAATGGGGTTGTAGATGGTATTGATAATCTGGAAGGTATTATCGATATTGGATTGAGAATAGAAAGACCAAAGGATAATAATTAATAATGACAGCAAAAAAGAAAGCGGTTCAAATAGCAGACTTCACCAAGTATATACGATGGTTTTGGAAGCTTTTCCTATTTGGATTTCTAGGATTTATTTTATTGTTCCTCTTGGCTTCCTGGGGCGTCTTTGGTGAAATGCCTGATCATACCGTTCTCGAAAATCCGAAAACGAATTTAGCAAGTGAGATCATCTCAGCTGACGGAAAGACCTTGGGGAAGTTTTATTTTAACGACAATCGAACACCTGTAGGTTTTAAAGAACTGCCTCAGCAATTGGTCGATGCCTTGATAGCCACGGAAGATGCTAGGTATCATGATCATGCAGGAATAGATGCCAGAGGTACCTTAAGAGCTGTAATGAAAGCCGGTAAAGGCGGAGGGGCCAGTACGATTTCGCAGCAATTAGCAAAACAGCTTTTTCATGGTGAAGGATCTAAAAATACCATTGGCAGGATCACCCAAAAAGCTAAGGAGTGGATCATCGCTATCCGCTTGGAAAGACAATATACCAAGGAAGAAATTATTGCGATGTATTTCAATATCTATGACTTTGGAAATAACGCAGATGGTATTCGATCTGCGTCACGTATTTATTTTGGGAAGGAACCAAAAAACCTTGAACTTCATGAATCTGCCATGTTGGTAGGGATGTTCAAGAATTCGTCCTTGTATAATCCACGCCCACATAGAAACCCGGAAGGGACTCAAAACAGAAGAAATGTTGTACTTAGCCAAATGGAAAAGTATGGATATATCACTGAAGCGGTCAAAGATTCCGTTCAAAAAATGCCATTGAGCTTAAACTATTCTCCTGAATCTCATCGTGAGGGAATTGCAACCTATTTTAGAGAATATTTGCGTGGATTCATGAAAGAATGGACCGAGGATAAGGCAAACAGAAAACCAGACGGAACAAAGTATAATATCAATAGTGATGGATTAAAAATTTATACCACCATCGATTCCAGGATGCAACAGTATGCCGAAGACGCTGTTCAAAAGCATATGCCGAAGCTTCAGGCCGAATTTGATAATCAAAATACGCCCAAACGAAATGCAACAGCACCATTTCTGGAAATCGATCAGGATGAAATTGCAGATCTAATGGATCGCGGGATGAAACGTTCGGAACGCTGGCGTAAAATGAAATTCGATTTGAAGAAATCGGATGAGGAGATCAAAGCGTCTTTTAACAAGCCGGTTAATATGACCATATTTTCCTGGGAAGGCGAGATTGATACCACGATGACACCTTTAGATTCTATGCGTTATTATAAATCATTCTTACATCCGGCCATGATGTCAATGGAACCGCAAACGGGGCATGTAAAAGCCTGGGTAGGAGGAATGAATTATAAGCATTTTCAATATGACATGGTAAAGCAAGGGAAGCGTCAAATTGGGTCGACCTTCAAGCCGTTTGTTTATGCAACTGCCATTGATCAATTGCATTTATCGCCCTGTGACACCTTACCAGACACCCCCTTCTGTATAGAAAAAGACAAGTATGGTAATCCTGAAGAATGGTGCCCGAAAAATTCAGGTGGTCAATATGGCGGAACAAGAACTTTAAAGAACGCACTTGGCAATTCGGTAAATACGGTTACTGCTCGCTTAATGGATAAAGTAGGACCTCAACCTGTCATTGACTTAGCCCATAAATTAGGGATCGAAGAAGATATTTTGGCGGTACCTTCCATTGCTCTGGGAACCCCAGATTTGAGCGTCTATGAAATGGTAGCAGCCTATTCCACCTTTGCCAACAAAGGCGTTTACAATAAACCTGTAATGGTCACCACAATTGAAGACAAAAACGGAACCATATTATATCAGGTTACTCCGGAAACAAAAGACGTATTAAGCGCCGAAACGGCCTATGTCACGACCAAACTTCTTGAAGGTGTAACCGAATCCGGATCTGGTCAGCGACTTCGTCATAGCTGGGCCAAAAACCAGCCTGTTTATAAGGAGATCATAACAGGATATCCTTACGAATTCACAAACCCAATAGCAGGTAAAACAGGCACAACCCAGAACCAAAGTGATGGATGGTTTATGGGCATGGTTCCAAACCTGGTAACTGGAGTTTGGGTTGGTGCCGAGGACCGGGCAGCGCATTTTAAAACGATTACTTATGGACAAGGCGCTTCGATGGCATTGCCCATTTGGGCTATATATATGCGGAGCTGTTATGAAGATGAATCACTCAATGTGTCGACCGATAATTTTGAAAAACCAAACCGCTTATCAATTGAAGTTGATTGCTTAAAATTCAAAGAAGATCAGGATAAAAATGGTCTTGATGATGAGGGCGATGAACCTGAAATTGATTTTTAAAAATCCATAAGCCATTCATTTCAGAATGGCTTTTTTATTTCGTAATTTTCGAATTCAAAATCAATGTAAAATGATCAACAAAGTAGTTGGCGATGTGAGTAAGGCATTGCGAGGCGTTGAGGACAATATGACCTTAATGTTAGGTGGATTTGGTTTAAGCGGCATTCCCGAAAATTCTATTTCCGAACTAGTAAAAATAGGCGTCAAAGGGCTCACTTGTATTTCCAATAATGCCGGGGTTGATGATTTCGGATTAGGCCTTCTTCTTCAAAATCACCAGATCAAAAAAATGATATCATCTTATGTAGGGGAAAATGATGAATTTGAAAGACAGATGTTAAGCGGTGAGTTGGATGTTGAGTTGATCCCTCAGGGGACACTCGCCGAACGCTGCCGGGCTGCTCAAGCTGGATTTCCTGCCATCTATACACCTGCCGGTTATGGGACAGAAGTTGCTGAAGGCAAAGAAACCCGTGATTTTGATGGTAAAATGCACGTTTTAGAATATGCATTTAAGGCAGACTTTGCCTTTGTTAAGGCATGGAAAGGCGATGAGGCAGGCAACTTAATATTTAAAGGGACTGCTCGGAATTTCAATCCCAATATGTGTGGCGCAGCAAGAATAACAGTTGCTGAGGTTGAGGAATTGGTTCCTGCCGGTGAGTTGGATCCAAATCAAATTCATATACCTGGAATTTTTGTGCAACGTATCTTCCAAGGGGCACAGTATGAAAAACGAATTGAACAGCGAACAGTAAGAACAAGAAATTAAACTATGCTTGATAAAAACGGAATTGCAAAAAGGATTGCAAAGGAAGTAAAGGATGGCTATTATGTCAATTTAGGCATTGGAATACCAACCCTGGTTGCCAACTTCGTAAGGGAAGATATCGATGTTGAATTTCAAAGCGAGAACGGTGTCCTTGGGATGGGGCCATTTCCTTTTGAAGGCGACGAAGATGCCGATATCATCAATGCGGGAAAACAAACGATAACCACCTTGCCCGGCGCTAGTTTTTTTGATTCAGCCTTGAGTTTTGCCATGATAAGAGGGCAACATGTGGACCTGACCATATTAGGTGCTATGGAAGTGGCCGAAAATGGTGATATCGCCAATTGGAAGATCCCTGGTAAAATGGTTAAGGGTATGGGAGGTGCTATGGATCTTGTGGCCAGTGCCGATAATATTATTGTGGCCATGATGCATACCAATAAACGTGGTGAATCGAAATTACTAAAACATTGCACACTGCCACTTACCGGAGTTGGATGTGTCAAAAAAATCGTCACCAATATGGCGGTAATCGAAGTCACAGATCCTGGCTTTAAATTGCTCGAAAGGGCACCGGGTGTATCGGTTGAAGCTATTCAAAATGCAACCGAGGGCCATTTGATCGTTGAAGGGGATATTCCTGAAATGAATATCTGATGACATTATTTTTTTGTTGAAATGTTAAAAAAAAGCGTATTTCATCGAAAATATATGCCCTTAAACTGATTAATTCAAAAAATATCTCATATTAGCAGTCCCAAATCAATAATTGCTTAATTAAAGATTTGCCCCAAATCTACCATTTATTTAACTTATGAAAGTAAACTCAAATCTACCAGAACCTACTTATAGATTTCAGAAGCTTATTATGAGTTTTCAAAACACAATGCGACTGTTAAGGAACATTGCGTTATTAACCAAAAAAGTATTGATGCTATAACCCTTTTGGGATAGCATCAATTAACTTTTTTGTATACTCTTTATTAGGATTATCATAGATCGCATCCGCATCTCCAATCTCCTCAATCTTTCCTTTGTTCATTACAAGAAGTTGATCGCTCATATATTTAACGACCGAAAGATCATGTGAAATAAATATATAGGTAAACCCAAGAGAGGCTTTTAATTCATTCAATAAATTCAAAACCTGGGCCTGAACAGATATATCTAATGCAGACACAGACTCATCACAAACTATGAGTTTCGGTTGAACCGCAATGGTCCTGGCAATCCCGATGCGTTGCCGTTGACCTCCTGAAAATTCATGCGGATAACGATTAAAATGTTCAGGCGATAAACCTACACGGTCTAACAAAAGCATGGCTTGATTTTTTCGCTCTGAAAATGAATCATATAAATTGTGAACCTTCATGGGCTCCATTATGGAGTGCCCAATCGTTAAACGGGGGTTCAATGAGGAGTAAGGATCTTGAAAAATAATTTGAATTTCCTTCCTTAAGGTCTTTATGTCTCGTGAAGTGAGATTGGTGATGTCTTTGCCTTTATAAATTAGGGTGCCTGAAGTGGCTTTATCTAATTGTAAGATGGCATTACCTAGGGTAGATTTTCCACAGCCGGATTCCCCTACAAGCCCAAGAGTTTCGCCTTCATACAATTTAAAACTCACATCATCAACGGCTTTGAACGGCTTCTTATTAGACATAAATCCGAGCTGTGAAAAATAAGTTTTTTCAAGGTTGATCACTTCCAATAATGGCGCTCCAGAATACATACGGTCATGATTTTGAAGACGATCTGTTTTTGAAATTACAGAAGTATCGGTCGTATTGGACATGAAATTTTCTATGGTTGGCAATTTTTTTAATCGCCGATCGAGTGATGGTTTGGATCCTATCAATGCCTTGGTGTAGATATGTTCGGGGGATTTAAATATGGACTGAACATCACCTTGTTCAACAATTTTTCCCTGGTACATGACAAGTACCCTGTCGGCAATTTCAGATACTAATGCCAGGTCATGTGAAATAAAAATAATGCTCATCTCATTTGTTTCCTGCAGAGATTTCAAAAGTGTTATAATTTCTTTCTGAACGGTTACATCAAGTGCGGTGGTAGGTTCATCGGCAATTAAAATTTTTGGCTTGCATGCAATGGCCATGGCAATCATTACCCGCTGTTTTTGTCCGCCGGATAACTGATGCGGATACTTAGTAAAAGTATCTTCAGGATCAGGCAGTTTAACCTTCTCAAATAGACTCAGCACCTCATCTTTCGCTTGCTCTTTTGTTAAGGCAGTATGCCGAGATAAAATTTCAAGAACTTGTTGACCACAAAGCATGGACGGGTTGAGTGAGCTCATGGGTTCTTGAAAGATCATGGCGATCTCATTGCCTCTTATTTTTTGAAGGCCTTCGGGAGTCAACGATCTAATATCTTGTCCGTTGAAAATAATCGTACCTGAATTTATTTTGCTTATTGATTTGGGAAGCAGATCCATTATAGCCAGTGAAGAAACCGATTTACCACTACCAGACTCACCTACGATGCCCAGAATCTCATTTGAGAATAGATCAAACGAAATTTGATGTACGACTTCATTGTCTAAACCATCATTTGTAAATGAAACACTTAGATCATCTATCTCTAGGACGCGCTTATTGGACATGCCTAAATTTAAAATTTTTAAATTATTATTACGGTTTTTCCGTACTTTAAAATATTCCTAATGTTGTTCATCGAAAACGTTTGCGTAAAATTTTGATTTTAACAAAATTTTAATACTTTCAGGAGCGAATTATTAACCAAACACTAATTTCATCACATTATTATGAAGAAAAATTATTTCAAAGGTTATCTTTTGATAATTCTTCTTTGTGCTTTTTCAACATCATTTGCACAAACAGAATCTCAAAAGGAACAAATTACCAGTCGCTATGACAAAGCAAAAATTTCCCAATTAAAAAATCAGTTCGAACAAAAGAAATCCCTCGAAAAACAAGAAGCCATTAGAATGGCTCAACGAAATGGTTGGCAGGTCAAAAGGCCAAACCAGGATGGATCATTTGATGAACTCATCAGAGTATCGGAAGACGGATTACCGATTTACTATTCAGTTCAAAACGTAAATGCCGCAAGATCAACACGAGCAAACACCCTGAATTCGGGAGGCGTTTTAGGCTTGAATGTGGACGGTCAGAACATGACGGTTCATGTTTGGGATGGAGGCCCAACACGACCCACGCACCAGGAATTCGATGGCGCAGGCGGAAACAACAGAGTATCGATTATAGATGGTGTTACCTCCCTGAATGGCAATAGTTTTCATGCCATGCATGTTACAGGTACCTTAGTAGCATCAGGGGTTCAGGCCAATGCCAAAGGAATGGCATGGCAGGCCGATGCACAAACTAGTGATTGGAACAATGACCTATCTGAGGCAACAACAGCAGCTGGAAGTGGAATGTTGATTTCAAATCATTCCTATGGATTCAGAGCCGATCTTATTCCGGATCAATATTTTGGCGCTTATATTGCCGATTCAAGAGACTGGGATGCCCTGATGTATAATGCACCAAATTACCTGATGGTGGTTGCTGCTGGAAATGACGGGAATGACAACTCCTCAAATGGCGCTCCCTTGGATGGAAATTCATCCTATGACAAGCTAAGCGGCCATTCAACATCAAAGAATAATTTGGTTGTGGCCAACGGCCAGGATGCCAATATAGATGCAAATGGCGATTTGATTTCAGTTACAATTAATAGTGGCAGCAGTGAAGGGCCGACTGATGATTACCGGATAAAACCGGATATAACCGGTAACGGGACATCGCTATACTCCACTTATGATAATTCTGATTCAGCTTACAATACAATTAGTGGAACATCGATGGCTTCGCCTAACGTAGCGGGAACATTAGTTCTATTGCAACAACATTATAATGATGTCAACAGCACCTTCATGAGAGCAGCCACTTTAAAAGGCCTTGCACTCCATACTGCCGACGATGCTGGTTCAGCCGGCCCTGACACAGTTTATGGCTGGGGACTTTTAAATGGGAAGAGAGCTGCGGAAACAATTTCATCCAATGGCAATGAATCTATTGTTGATGAATTGACCTTATCTCCGGGGCAGACCTATCAAATTAATGTGGACTCTGACGGAGTTAGCAATCTTTTGGCTTCAATTTCATGGACTGATCCGGCGGGAACGGCCACTTCGGCAACAAATTCCAATACGCCTGTTTTAGTCAATGACCTGGATATTCGAATCTCTCAAGGAGGAACAACTTTTAACCCATGGCGACTTACAGGAGTAAATACAAACGGATTAGGAGACAATAATGTCGATCCATTTGAACGCGCCGAAGTATCTAATGCCAGTGGATCCTATACAATTACCGTAACACACAAGGGGTCTTTGAGCGGCGGTAGCCAAAATTATACCTTGATCGTAACAGGTTTATCTTCAACCCCGGTTGTTTGTAATGCGACGGTTCCAACAGGCCTTTCCATAGACGGATTTGGTGATACAACGGCCAATGTTTCCTGGGATGCAGTCCCTGGAGCTTCATATAGTGTTCGTTACAGAGAAGTTGGTACGTCTACTTGGACCACGAATTCAGTTTCAGGAACATCAACTGTATTGAATGGATTATCGCCTCTAACTCAGTATGAAGTACAAGTGCGAAGTGAATGTCCAGATACCTCGACATCGTCTTATAGCAATTCGGAAACATTTACAACACTGGACGTACAGCTCAATTATTGTAGTTCGGCCAGTACCAATATTAATGATGAATATATTGGTAGAGTGCAGCTAAATACTATTGATAATGTGTCCAGCGGACAATTCTACACCGACTTTACAAGTGTTTCAACTACCCTTACGAAAGGTACTCAATATACGATTACGGTTACACCAACCTGGACTGGAACAATTTATGCCGAAGGCTATTCTGTTTGGATCGATTATAACAGGGATGGTGATTTTACCGATGCCGGTGAGCAGGTTTGGACGCAAAGTGCAACAACTGCAACACCAGTAAGTGGAAACTTCACTGTACCGAGCTCTGCTGTTGAAAATTCAACACGAATGCGCGTCTCGATGAAATATAATGGCATACCAACTTCTTGCGAGACCTTTACATATGGCGAAGTAGAAGACTATACTGTTGTACTTCAAGGTTCAGGCCCTGATGTTACACCGCCTGTTATAACTCTTATTGGCGCATCAACCATTAACCTTAATTTAGGTGATACCTACACAGAGCAAGGAGCGACCGCGACGGATAACGTTGATGGCGATATCTCTGCCAATGTCGTTATTGGTGGTGATACGGTCGACACCAATACAGCAGGGACATACATCGTAACCTATAACGTTAGTGATGCTGCCGGAAACGCCGCGACTCAAGTTTCACGAACTGTAAATGTAGCAGCTGATACGACACCACCGGTGATTACATTAATAGGAGCCTCGACAATAAACCTGAATTTAGGGGATACCTATACCGAGCAAGGAGCTACGGCTACTGATAATGTTGATGGTGATATCTCTGCTAATATCGTCATTGGCGGTGATGTAGTCGATACCAATACAGCAGGACCCTACATTGTAACGTATAATGTTAGTGATGCCGCCGGAAACGCCGCGACTCAAGTTTCAAGAACTGTAAATGTTGCAGCTGATACGACACCACCGGTGATTAACTTAATCGGGGCATCAACGATCAATTTAACCGTTGGTGATTCTTATACCGATCAAGGTGCTACGGCAACCGATAATGTCGATGGTGATATTACTGCAAATATCGTTGTTGGAGGTGATACGGTCGATACCAATACCGCAGGAACTTATGTCATTACTTATAATGTGAGCGATGCCGCTGGAAACGCAGCAACACAGGTCACAAGAACAGTAAATGTTTCAGAACCTTCCAGCGGATGTTCAGGAGGCATATCTTCGTATCCATATACAGAGAGTTTTGAGAACACCTTAGGCGCCTGGACGCAGTCCACAGCCGATGATATCAACTGGACTGTTGACTCAGGTGGAACACCATCAAGCGGAACAGGACCATCATCCGGTTCGGCAGGCAGCTACTATATTTATGTAGAGGCCTCAGGAAACGGAACTGGCTATCCTAATAAACAAGCCATCATCAATTCTCCATGTTTTGATCTGGGCGGTTTGTCCAATCCGTCATTCGATTTTGATTATCATATGAATGGTTCAACCGATATGGGAACCATCGATCTTGAAGTGAGTACTGATGAAGGTTTAAATTGGACAAGCTTGTGGAACCAGTCAGGCAACCAGGGGAATTCATGGTTAAGTGCGAGCATAGATTTAAGTCCTTATGCAGGAAGTGCCATTCAACTGCGATTTAACCGAGTAACAGGAGGCACATGGCAGGCCGATATAGCTATAGATAATATCAATCTTTCAGAACCGGCACCACCAACATGTAGTGATGGTCAGCAAAATGGTGATGAAACCGGTGTTGATTGTGGCGGATCAGTATGCCCTCCTTGTTCATCGGGCAGTGAGATCATTCACCAAGGCTTCTTTGAAACCGGCTGGGATGGCTGGCAAGATGGCGGAAGTGATTGTTTCCGTTATTCAGGAAGCCGCTCTTTTGAAGGCAGTTACTCCATTCGAATTCGGGATAATTCCGGTACAGGATCGGCGATGACACTGTCAAATGTTGATGTGTCTTCATATGATCAAGTGGAAATCGAGTTCTTCTTTTACCCGAACAGTATGGAAAATGGTGAAGATTTCTGGGTACGTTTCTACAACGGATCAAGTTGGACTACTGTAGCATCTTATGCTGCCGGAACTAGTTTTTCAAACGGTTCATTCTATACGGCAACAGTAACTTTAGATGCTGCACAATACAATTTTGCCAGTAACTCAGGCTTTAGATTTCAATGTGATGCTTCTGGAAATAATGATCAAATTTATATCGATCAGGTGACCATAACCGGAATAACAGGAGGAACACAAAGCGATGATACAATTACTGCACTTGGTGGAGGCTATTTTACCACTTCTGATGAATTGACTGGAGCGGAGGAAGATTTCTTGTTGTATCCAAATCCGGTTAAAGGAAAATTCCTGAGTGTTAAATTACCGGATAATGCTGAAGCGTCCTTTAGAATTTTGAACATGATTGGTCAAACTGTAAGAACAGGAATGATCGCTAATGATCAAGTTAGTGTGGATGGTTTAGATGCTGGAGTTTACTTTATAGAGGTGAATGATGGCGATGAAGTAATGACTAAACGATTTATTAGACAGTAATAATTAAATGAGTTTAATATTAAAAGCCTGAACTAGTGTTCAGGCTTTTTTTTAAATATGAATTATGTCATCATGGACGAGGAGTTCATCACCTTTTAAACGCAGGAGAATCTGAGCGACTGCTATCGTGTCTTTTTCGCAATAATCAACAATGCGCTTTAAATCCTTGTCTTTATAGTAGACCTTATATACATCACTGCCATCAATATCTTCCTTGGGAGACGGAATTTTAAGCACATTGGTCATCAATTTTAATGAAGTAAATGTTTTATAATCGCCAAATTTCCATAATTCCATGGTGTCCAGATGGGGGACTTCCCAAGGTTTCTTTCCGAATAAATTGAGCTTATATGGTAATTCAATGCCATTGATGATCATGCGTCTTGCGATATAAGGAAAATCAAATTCCTTGCCGTTATGCGCACAAAGCAAATGTTTGGATTGGCTAAAATGCGAAATCAACAGATCTTTGAAAGACTTCAATATATTGATTTCATCTCCTGAAAAGGAGGTTACCCTAAAGTGTCTTTCATTATTTTTAACGACAAAATACCCAACCGAGACACAAATAATCTTTCCAAATTCTGCCCAGATGCCCGCACGTTCATAAAATTCTTCGGGCGTATAGTCATCTTTTCGCTGGTATTGTGATTTTAGTGCCCAGAGTTCTTGTTTCGTTTCATCCAGATCTGAAAAATGTTGTACTTCAGGAACAGTTTCAATATCCAGAAATAAAATATTTTCGAGATTAAGATCTTTGATCATCAATTCATCATTTTATAGGCTTCATCGATATAAGCATAAATATCGGCTGAAAACGTAGCAAAGGGATCTGCCGCCTTATCGCTTTTATGTCCAAGACGAACTATGATCACGTTGTCGTTTGGCTCGATAATTACATATTGCCCTAAATGGCCACGCATCATAAAAAAGTTTTTGTTATCATAATTTAACAACCACCAACCAAAACCGTATTGAGGGCTATCGATAAATCGCGGTCTAACCGATTTGGCCACAAAACCAGAATCCAATACCGATTGCCCTCGCCATTTACCATGGTCTTTATAGAGTTTACCGAAGCGGGCAAAATCCCGAGCATTACTCGCTACACAGCAATAGGCCTTTTCCAATTTATTGTCTTCACTATCTATTTGCCAAAAGGCCTCATTCTCTGCGCCCAATGGCTTCCAGAAGCTTTTACTTAAATAATCTGATAAGGACTCGCCGGTCGCTTTTTCAATGACCATCCCAAGCAGTTGGGTGTTTCCACTTAAATATTTATAGGAAGTCCCGGGATCATCTACCACCTTTACACCAAGCATCATACTTTCCAGATCATCATAAAAATAAGCTCTTGTTGTTATTGAAAAAGGCGAATAATAAGATTCATCCCAATTCATCCCTGATGCCATCGATGAAAGATCGCCTACGGTCAATTGTGCAGCTTTACCATCACTAAACTCCGAAAAGAAATCACTTACCGGTTGATCTAATCCTTTTATTTTTCCTTGCATTATGGCCTTACCCAGCATAGCAGAGATCATACTTTTCGCCATGGAAAACGAATTACTTTTTGAGTTCTTGTCATAACCGTCATAGTAATTTTCAAACCAGATGCTATCATTTTTAATGATAAGAAAGGCGACAGTTCCTAATTTTTCATTCCAGTCTAAAAGCGTTTGCGTCTCTGAAGTTGTATTATAGTCTTTGTGTACAGCCCAGGCCTGACCTTGTCCAGCTTCAATAGTACTATTATCGAATTCCTTATAATCTTCCAGAAAAGCAGTAGTATGGCCTTGCAGGTAAATGGTTCGAAGAGCCTTCAACATATAGTCGCAATCAAAAACATATAAGGTAATGACGAGTAATCCAATAAGAATAACGAGCCACTTGAATAATTTCTTAAGCGATTTCATAAAAATTAATATTTAATAAATATAGAATATTTTCTCTAATTAGAAAATTTGAATACAATTATTTTGTGGTCAGAATAATGATTGTTGTTTTGCAACACTTTCATGGTTCAGCAACCATTTCTTTCTGCCTAAACCTCCCGCATAACCTACAAGACTCCCATCACTTCCAATGACGCGATGACAAGGAACAATGATCCATAATGGATTTTTTCCGTTGGCCGAAGCAACCGCCCGAATGGCCTTTACATCGCCTATTTGTTTAGACAATTCCAAATATGATATTGATTTTCCAAATGGAATGGTCATTAACTGCTGCCATACTTTTTTCTGAAAATCGGTGCCTTTAGGATTTAATTTCAATTCGAATTCTGTGCGTTCTTCATTAAAATATTCTTCGAGCTGTTTGGCACAAATTTTCAAAGATTCAGGAATTTGATCTGAGATTTCCTGATCATCATTCATAACGGTCACTGCAGAAATACCATTGGCATCCCCACAAATTTCGGCTACTCCTAAAGGTGTGTCTATAAAACAGCGGTCCATTATTCTTCGGGTTTATCGTCTTCAATTATTCCGAGGCGTTTCGCCCTTTTCTCCCAACTTTTACGTGCAAACAACTGAAGATCTGCTACATTATCGCTTTCATCCATAATTTCAAAGCCAAGTAAGGTCTCAATGACATCTTCCATGGTGACCAATCCGCTCACGGTGCCATATTCATCTACTACTAAAGCCATGTGATTTCGGTTGGAAACCAACTCTTCAAATAATTTAGGAATCGGCATATTCCTGTTGGTCACTAATATATCGCGTTGAATTTCCCCTATTTTTTTGTGGCCATTGTTAAATGCCATTTCTTTAAAAATTTCGTCTTTCAAAACCAAACCCACAATATTATCGGGAGAGTCCTGATAAACTGGGATTCTTGAGAATCGGATGTTCGAATTTTCCTTAAAGAATTCGGCTATGGTCGTTGAAACATCTTCGGCTTTCATGACAGTCCTTGGCGTCATAATGTGTTTCACCATAACATCCTTAAAGGAGATCAGGTTTTTTATAACATTGCTTTCATTTTCTTCAAATACACCTTCCTCATGCGCAATATCGGCCATTGCAATAAAGCCTTCACGACTTAAAATACTACCGTGTCCTTTACCACCAATTAAGCGTGTGGTGAGCTGCAAGAGCCAAAGAAGTCCGGTCCATTTTAAGGGCCAGATTAAAATATTAAGTCCCTTGGTTGTAAAATTTGCGAGTTGCCTCCAATAAGTTGCTCCAATGGTTTTTGGAATTATTTCCGAAGCAACCAGTACCAAAATCGTCATTATGGTCGAAACCACACCAACCATGATGTCCTCAGTGAATGCAAAGCCAAAAATCCGTCGTGTTGTGCTGCCATACATTTCGGCATAAGCTACCTTCGCCTGCACACCTACCAATATCGCACCCACAGTATGGGCAATGGTGTTCAATGTCAAAATGGCGATAAGCGGTTTGTCGACGTCTTTTTTAAGGCTTTCCAAAGAGGTCGCATAGGCTTTACCTTCATTTTTTTTAAGGTTAATGAATGTTGGTGTTACACTCAGCAATACTGCCTCAAGAATTGAACATAAAAACGAAAAGAAAATTGCAACTATTCCGTAGAATATAAGTAAGCCCATAGTGGTTTAATAATCCCTAAAAGTACTAATTATTTATGAATTTTTACTTTGATTTTGGCGCCGAATAAAAGAGCTGTTGAAGCGATGGTCGGATATTAAGATTGTAGAGGTTTCTGTTATTTCGGGTCGGATATACACGATTGGAAAGAAAGATAAAAACCATCTGATTTTCGGGATCGGCCCATACAAAGGTGCCGGTAAAACCCGAATGACCAAAACTGGATGTACTCACTGCCGGTGCCGGATAGGCCTGACTTAATTTTAAGGTATCATTTCCCAAAAGCGGTTTATCAAAACCCAAGCCTCTCCTATTATTTTGTTCTGGATATTGCACCCGTATAAACTCCGATATGGTTTCCTTTTTAAAGTATTGTATTCCGGCATAAGTCCCTTTTTGTACTAACATCTGCATCAGTATCGCGAGGTCTTTCGCCGAACCAAACAAGCCTGCATTCCCGGAGACGCCACCTAAAAGTGCTGCGTTTTCATCATGTACCCATGCCCTGACCAGGCTTTTTCTAAAAATAGAATCAAATTCTGTAGGGACGATATTTTGGTTGTTTCGTTCGCCTGGATTGTAAGTCAGGGTTGAGCATCCCAGGGGTTTATAAAAATGACGATTCAAGTATATCGTATAGGGTTCTCCTGAAATATCTTCAATGAGCTGAGGGTAAATTAATGATGCCAGGCCCGAATAGAGGTATTCTTTTTTTAGCCTGACCTTAGATCGTTTAATTTTTCGGTACACCTTTCTGGGGAAACCATTTTTTACGTAAATAGAGTCGAAGGCTTTTCTGGAATAACGCCAAGCTGCCTTTCTTCTAACAAACCTTTTTTTGAATTCACCTTTTTTCATGACCTCCTTCAGGAATACGATATAAGGTTCCATACCGGCTTGATGCGCCAGTAATTCACGTAATGTAAGGTCCTTTTTATCCTTTCGATTTCGCCATGATCTCCAATACCTACTAAAGGGTTTATCAAGATCCAACTTATCTTCTTCATAGAGTTTCATAAGAGCAAGCAAAGGACCGGCAATTTTTGTGACAGAAGCAAGATCATAAATATCATTCGGTCCCACCTTTTGAATACTGTCATAGGTATGAAAGCCATAAGTTTCATGAAAGATGATCTTGTTATTTTTTGCTACCAACAGCTGAGCACCCGGAAAAGCGTTTTCCCGAATGGCTTTGGTCATGATCGAATCGACCTTTATTTGTAAATAGTCCAAATCCAAATCGATATCCTTCTCATTAGCATAGCTCAATGGCTCATTTGATTGGGCAATGACCAAGATGGGGAGCCCAATAAACAATCCGAACAGAAGGAATTTAAAATTGGTATTTAAGGTGAAATTCATCTTATGTGAAGATATAAAATAAAGAAATCAAATTTATTCTATTAACTCATATGCATATCAACTATCTTCACGAGAAAATTCAGAATACTCCTTTTAAATGGCCAAAGTGACCTCTCAAGATCTGGGAACCCAACCTATTGGAAAATTATTAGTTAAGCAGGCTGTTCCGGCCTCTATTGGGATTTTGGTGATGTCCTTAAATATTTTGATCGACACTATTTTTGTCGGCAATTGGATCGGGTCTATAGCCATTGCTGCGATCAATGTTGTTCTTCCCGTTTCATTCTTTATCGCAGCTTTAGGCATGTCCATTGGTGTTGGAGGGTCTTCAATAATCTCCAGGGCGCTTGGAGCGGATAAGCACACTAAGGCATTGAAAACTTTCGGAAATCAAATCACATTGACCGTAGTTCTTACAACCTTATTAGTTGCTCTTGGTTTATTTTATATCGACGACATAATTCCGGCATTTGGAGGAAAAGGAACTATTTTCGAACCCGCGAAGATCTATTATAAAATTGTGCTTTATGGCATCCCTCTTTTAGCATTGTGCATGATGGGTAATACAGTGATCAGGGCCGAAGGAAAACCAAAATTCGCTATGTATGCCATGCTGATTCCTTCTGTCGGAAACCTTGTCATGGATGTCATTTTCATTAAATTTCTCAATATGGGAATGCATGGAGCGGCCTGGGCAACAACCGGCTCATATGGGCTGTGTTTTCTGTTTATTCTGTGGTTTTTTCTTTCTAAAAATTCTGAACTAAAAATTTCACTTGCTCATTTTGGATTGAGCAGAAGTATTGTTTCGGAGATTAGCTCCTTGGGTTTTGTTACTTTATCCAGGCAAGCTGTGGTTAGTGTTACCTACCTGCTTATGAATAATATACTTTATGATTTTGGAGGAGCAACCTCGGTCACTGCCTATGCCATTGTAGGAAGAATGCTCATGTTTGCATTGTTCCCGGTATACGGAATTACCCAGGGATTTCTTCCAATTGCTGGGTTTAATTATGGAGCACTACAGTATGATCGCGTGCGATTAAGCATTTCTACGGCGATTAAATATGCGGCTGCTTTTGCAACTTTAATTTTTATTCTGCTCATGGTTTTTCCCGAATCCATAGCGCGCATGTTTACTGATGACCTGGCAGTTCTTGAAGAAACCCCTAGCGCTATGCGTTGGGTGTTTGCTGCGACCCCAATCATTGCAGTTCAACTTATTGGTGCTGCATATTTCCAGGCCGTCGGTAAGGCGATTCCAGCCTTATTGTTAACACTTACAAGACAAGCTTTTTTCTTCATTCCACTAATTTTTATACTTCCTAGATTTTATGGCGAATTGGGTGTTTGGATGGCTTTTCCGGTCTCCGATCTGCTCTCTACAATTGTCACGGCATATTTTTTAAATAAGGAGGTAACGTTAAATTTAATTCCGAACACCAAAGATTAATGATTAATCCTTAATTTTAGTTTTTCATAACCAAACCATTAACAACATGCGATTATCCGTTTTAATAGTAGCTTTTCTACTATCACTTTTCAGTATAACACCGACCCAATCTCAAACCTTTGATGAAAAACACTATGAAGCTTTAGAATATAGGCTATTAGGGCCTTTTAGAGGTGGGCGAAGTGCGGCTGTAACTGGCGTTCCAAATCAGCCTAATTTATTTTATTTCGGAGCTACCGGAGGTGGTATTTGGAAAACTACAAACGGAGGAAGACATTGGGAAAACATTTCAGACGGCTTTTTTGGAGGGAGTATTGGAGCGATAACAGTCGCTAAAAGCGACCCGAATGTGATGTATGCCGGTGGAGGAGAGAAAACAGTTCGAGGAAATGTATCCTCAGGATATGGCATTTGGAAAAGTGTTGACGCAGGGAAAACATGGGAGGAATCCGGTTTGAAAAACTCAAGGCACGTGCCGCGAATAGCTGTGCATCCAACAGATTTCAATACTGTTTATGCCGGTGTCCTTGGGAATATTTATAAACCCACTTCAGAACGTGGTGTATATAAGAGTACAGATGGAGGAAAATCCTGGAAAAAGATTTTATTCGCCAACAATCAAGCGGGAGTTGTCGATCTTCTTATCGATCCAACCAATCCGCGGATTCTTTATGCGTCTACATGGCGTGTTCAGCGAACACCATATAGTTTAAGCTCCGGTGGTGAAGGTTCGGCCTTATGGAAAAGTACCGATGAAGGTGAAACCTGGACGGAAATATCTAAAAATGATGGTTTCCCGACGGATACCTTGGGAATTATTGGAGTAACAGTATCTCCGGTAAATAATCAACGCGTTTGGGCTATAGTTGAAAATAAGGAAAAAGGGGGCCTATACAGAAGTGAAAACGGTGGCGAGACCTGGACACAGGTTAATAGTGAGCGTAAATTGCGACAGCGTGCCTGGTATTACACCCGGGTCTATGCCGACACCAAAGATGTTGATAAGGTCTATGTTTTGAATGTCCGGTATCACAAAAGTACCGATGGCGGAAAAACCTTTAGCACGCACAATGCACCACATGGTGATCACCATGATCTTTGGATTGCTCCTGAAGATCCGGATAGAATGATCATTGGTGACGATGGAGGCGCTCAGGTCACTTATGACGGTGGAGAAACCTGGTCTACCTATCATAATCAGCCTACGTCACAATTTTACAGGGTGACGACCGATAATCATTTTCCATACCGAATTTACGTGGCTCAGCAGGATAATTCAACGATCAGAATTCCACATCGCACCAATGGATTTGATATTGATGAAGACGATTGGGAAAGTACAGCAGGTGGAGAATCAGCTCATATTGCCATCGATCCTGAAGACAATGATATTGTTTATGGCGGAAGTTATGATGGATTTTTAACCAGGGTAAATCACGAGACTGGGACAGTTCGTGCAATCAATGTCTGGCCAGATAATCCCATGGGTCATGGCGCAGAAGGGATGAAGTACCGTTTTCAATGGAACTTCCCCATCATTTTTTCCAAGCATAACCCAGATCGATTATACACCTTTTCTCAGCACGTACATGTCACAGAAAATGAAGGCCAGTCCTGGGAGATCATTAGTCCGGATCTTACAAGGAACGACCCTGAAAAATTAAAATCATCGGGAGGACCGATCACTCAGGACAACACCTCTGTTGAATATTATTGTACCATTTTTGCTGCCCAGGAATCAGCCTTACAGGAAGGCTTACTTTGGGTGGGGAGTGATGATGGCCTGGTGCATGTGACCAGGGATGGCGGACAAAATTGGGAGAATGTAACCCCAAAGGGAATGCCGGAGTGGATGATGATCAATAGTATTGAACCCAGCGCATTTGATGCAGGAACCTGTTATATCGCTGGCACTAAGTATAAAACCGGTGATTTCGCACCTTATTTATACAAGACCACAGATTACGGCAAAACCTGGACGAAGATCACCAATGGTATAAACCCGGAACATTTTACAAGAGTGTTACGCGAAGACCCAAAACGAAAGGGCTTGCTTTATGCAGGGACCGAAACAGGGATGTATATTTCCTTTAATGATGGTAAGAACTGGAAACCATTTCAGCTTAATCTTCCCATAGTTCCTATTACCGATGCCACAATTAAGGACAACAATTTAATTGTAGCTACCCAGGGGCGTAGTCTTTGGATCATTGATGACCTTAGCGTTATTCATCAACTTTATGATGCCGATAAATCAGGGCATATTTTATTTAAACCGAAAGACACGTATAGAATGCGGGGCGGTAGTCGTTCAGGAAGTTTAACATCAGGGACAAATCACCCAAATGGGGTGATCACCTATTTTTATTTGAACGCATTGAATGAAAAGGATAAAGTGTCCATAACCTATTTCGACACCAGCGGCGATACCATAAAAACCTTTAGTAATACCGACAAGAAGAATATGCTCAAGGTTAAAAAAGGAGCAAATCAATTTGTTTGGAATATGAGTTATGATGGCGCGGAGCGATTGAAAGGTATGATCTTATGGTGGGCGAGTTTGAATGGCCCACGTGCTATTCCAGGTGAGTACAAAGTCAATTTAAATGTAAATGGCGATGTTAAATCGCAACCGTTTACTGTTGTTGCCGATCCAAGATCGGAAAGTACCTTGGCCGAAATGCAAAAACAATTTGACTTTATTAAAGATGTCAATGTCACCATGGATAAAGCGCATAAGTCCATTAAAAAGATCAGGAAAATAAATGATCAATTGAGTGCATTTGAAGGGCAGTATAAAGATGATGATTCTGTCAAGGACTTGTTGGATAAGGCTAAAGAATTGAAGGAAAAATTTGGCGATATTGAAAAGGCGTTATATCAAACAAAGAACCGAAGCGGACAGGATCCTTTGAATTTCCCGATTCGATTGACCAATAAATTAGGGCATCTTAATGCGCTTGTAGGCATGGGTGATTTCCCGCCTACAGAGCAGGATATAGCAGTTAAAAATGAACTGACTCAAAAAATTAATGTACAACTTTCGGCATTTGACACCTTGATAAGCAATGAAATTAAGGCCTTTAATGCAGCGTTTAATAATAAGAATTTAAATTATCTGTTTATTGAGGAATAGGGAGATACTGTTAGGCTCTGGCTTGATTATTGCTATATTTAACTCATAATTTTTAGTAATGAAGTCTAACAGTTTGTCTTTAAGGGCACGGATTTTTGTTTACATGATACTTCTGGTGATCGTGGCATCCATATTAATTGCTGCAGTCACGATCTATCAGTATAATGAACAATCTCAGGACTATCATGAACAGCGACTGGAACGAAAAGAATCGCAGTTACTTTCCCGTATCAATTATGTATTGCGGCAAACGACCTATCCTGTTTCTACAGAGAATTTGGGGCTGATCTTCAAGGAGAAGATCTATGAAATTGCCAATATTCAGAATATATCTTTCAATTTATACGACCTTCAGGGGACACTCATTAAAAGTTCAAAACCAAGTTTTGAAAGCGATACCATAAATCGGTGTATCCCCACCGAAACACTGAACAAACTGATGCAAAGTGTAGACAAGCGCTATGTGGAGGAAAATGAACAGCTTGGAGCCGATTATCAATCGTCATATATCGTATTCACTGATGTAAAATCGAAACCCTTAGGCATCTTGAATGTACCATATTTTGAAGATGATTCATTTAATGACGCTGAATTAAGGGAATTCCTAAAACGTTTAGGTTATGCCTACCTGGTCATGTTACTTGTAGCGATTGCTTTTGCTTATTTCGTATCCAAGTTCATAACCCGTTCATTGAAGACCATAAGCGATAAAATGAATGAGACCCGTCTGGAAAAACGGAACAAAAAGATTGAACTGAAAGGTGCAAGCCAGGAAGTTGCATTATTAGTAGAGTCTTATAACAGCATGATTGATGAACTGGAAGAAAGTGCAGTACAACTTGCAACCAGTGAACGTGAACAAGCCTGGAGGGAAATGGCAAAGCAGGTGGCACATGAGATCAAAAATCCACTAACGCCAATGCGTTTAAGTGTACAAAGCTTTCAACGTAAATTTGACCCGAACGATCCTAAAGCCGACCAAAAAATAGAAGAGTTCGGTAAAACCCTTATTCAGCAAATTGATACTATGAGCTCAATTGCTTCTGCCTTTTCAAACTTTGCCAAAATGCCGGCTCAAAAGAATGAAACCTTAAATGTCGTGGAGGTGATAGACCTTGCTTTGGATATCTTTTCTGAAAACGAAATCACCTTTGAAGCAGATAAAAAAGAGATCATCGCTAAAATTGATCGAACCCAGCTTATCAGGGTGGTCACCAATTTGGTAAAAAATGCCATACAATCAATACCGAAGGAAAGAGACCCAAGAGTTGAAGTGAAAGTCTTTGAAGAGAATGCCCATATTGGAATCACTGTTTCTGATAATGGACTTGGGATCATAAATGAGAATAGAGCCAAAGTCTTCGAGCCTAAGTTTACGACTAAATCAAGTGGTATGGGCCTTGGCCTGCCCATGATAAAAAATATCATTGAAACCTATAAAGGAAGTATTACCTTTACTTCAGAAGAAGGAAAAGGCACTACATTTAAAGTTACTTTCCCAAAAGAACAGCTTTAATTTAAATCGTATAACTCAAACCTAACATTTATTTATGAGCTATAATAATATCATAGTTGAAGACGGGGATGGCACGGCAATTATTACAATAAACAGACCATCGAAACTAAATGCTTTAAACACAAAAACCATTCAGGAATTACATGATGCTTTTCAAGACCTGGAAGGTGATAAGGACATTAAGGTCATAATCCTGACAGGCAGTGGTGAAAAAGCCTTTGTGGCCGGTGCGGATATAAGTGAATTCGCCGACTTTGATGTAGACGAAGGAAAGCAATTGTCGGCTCAAGGGCAAAAATTATTATTCGATTTTGTTGAAAATCTTGGAACTCCGGTTGTTGCTGCTGTGAATGGTTTTGCTCTGGGCGGCGGTCTAGAATTAGCCATGTCCTGTCATTTCAGGATTGCAAGTGATAATGCCAGAATGGGCCTCCCTGAAGTTTCCCTTGGCGTCATTCCCGGCTATGGTGGCACCCAACGATTACCCCAATTGGTTGGGAAGGGTAAAGCAATGGAAATGATCATGACGGCTGGAATGATCGATGCCAATGAGGCCTTGAAATGTGGATTGGTTAATCATGTTACTTCACAGGAAGAGCTTTTGCCTTTATGTGAAAAGATCGCCGGCAAGATCATGCGGAATTCGCCAACGGCAATTCGCGCTGCAATAAAAGCGGTGAACGCCAATTATACGTCTGGAATAAATGGCTTCGCTATAGAAATTGAAGAATTCGGGCGATGCTTTGGAACTGCAGATTTCGAAGAAGGGACTTCGGCATTTCTGGAAAAAAGAAAGGCAGAATTTTCAGGGAATTAATGAGTAGGAAACTACAAATTATAGCTATCAACATTATCGTTATGCAATTATATTTGTTCTTACCGATCAATGAATAATCATTGTACTATCGGTTAAATTTCGAATTGCAAACATGAGTTTTAAATCCGTCCTAAAAGGCAGAGGCGCACAACTTAATCTACCGAATCGTTTCTTTGAGCTAAGCCATGAAGCGCGTGAAGATTTTTTGGAGTATTGTCATCTTGAGAATGATGAACCCAATTCGAATAAAACACAATACATCAAGGTATTTCCAAAAACCATTGCGAATAAAGTGACAAGTCCTGATGTTGGTATGTCCTATTCAATGAACCCTTATCAGGGATGTGAACATGGCTGTGTGTATTGTTATGCAAGAAACAGTCATGAGTTCTGGGGGTTTAGCGCAGGATTGGATTTTGAACGTCGGATTTTGATTAAGGAAAATGCTCCGGAGCTACTGGAAAAATTGCTGCGGAAGAAAACATGGCAGGCGGAAACCATTGTTTTGTCCGGCAATACCGACTGCTACCAGCCTGCGGAGAAAAAATATAAGATTACCCGACGCTGCCTTGAGGTTTTTCTAAAATATAAACACCCAGTGGGAATTATCACTAAAAACGCACTCATTTTAAGAGATCTGGACCTGTTAACCGAACTTCAAAAGGA
>JABDLA010000046.1 GCA_013001965.1 Flavobacteriaceae bacterium
GTTATTGGAATATTGATTGCACTTCAAATTAATAATTGGAATAGCGATAAAAAAGATAGTCTTCAAGAAACCAAAATATTGCTTCAATTGAAAGAAGGTTTGACGGCGGATAGGAATAAAATGAAAACTGAACATAAAAATGTAGTTCAAATCCAAAAATCGATTAAAAAGTTGGAAACTCTTCTGGAAAATCCAAACTACAATTACAGTCGAGAACTTGATTCATTTTTCGGTCCAGTTTACGGGATGAAAGTTATTAAGTTAAACAAAGCTTTTTATGAAGACTTAAAAGCTTCAGGAATCCAATTAATAAAAAATGAAAGTATTAAAGAAAAAGTGGTGATTCTATTTGAGGTTAATTACGCAGAATTAATGGGATTGGAGAATTTTGAAATACATGTTAATGAACTAATAAGACCCTATTATTTAAATCATTTCCAAAATATCGAATTTTCAGTTTCTGCTCATCCAATTAATTATGATAAAATCTGGAAAGACCCATATTACAAAAACATTGTCAATTACAGGTACATTACATTAGAGAAAAATCATATCGCTTTTTTTAATCGAACAATGAATGGCATCGATACGTTAATATCAGATATTGAAAGTTATTTGGAAGATAAAAAATAACGAAGGCACAACAATGTACAACCGCAATTACTGTGGATTCGACTACGTCTGTATCCACTCGGAATTGTGAGCGTCAGTGCTTAACGCAAAAAAAGCATATTAACCCGCAACTAACGGTGGTAGTAAACCGAAGGTGTGCATTTAAAATATTCCAATATGATAAAACTAGGTTTATTGTTTTTGACCGTGGTCTTATTTATTAATTGTGATTCTCAAAATGATGAGAATACCAAGAATTTTGACCTGGATAAGTCAGCTATTAACCAATCGATCGAGGATTGGGATAAGGCATGGAAAGATAAAGACTGGGAGCTGGCAATTAAGCATTATTCGGATAAAACGGATTGGACCAATGCCTTTGGGGATCGAGTTCAATCAAAGGCTGAATTAAAGGAGTTGCTTCAGTTTATTTTTAACATGGATTTCGTAATGGATGGTAAAAATAATTACGGAACAAATGAGATTTCGTTCCTCAATGATAGCATAGCCACTGTTCGATCATTGAATATTAGAAAGAATCAAAAATGGGCTGATGGATCTGCCATGGAAGACAGGTATATTAATCACTTAAGAATTTATCAAAAGTTCAAGGGATCATGGATGATTACAGATCATATGATTAGCCAGGCTTGGCCAAAGAATCCGAAATAATTACACCCCAACATGTAAAATGTTTAATAAAATCTCAAATAATGAAGTACTTATTCCTTGTTTCCGTCATGACTTTCTGGTTTACAGCTAATTCGCAAAACCCAGACAAAGCAGAAGAAAAAACAGCAGTTGAAAACGCTCTCCGTGATTATATCGAGGGTTGGTATAAAGGTGACACTCTACGAATGGACCGTTCACTGCACGACGATCTTGTAAAACGAATCCCGATACAGGATAGCACCGATCTTGGTATAAAGATGATCATGGTGCCAAAATCAAGAATGGTTGAATTGACTGGTAAAGGCGGTGGGGAAAGTCCAGATGCAGAATACCAAATTTTTGTCGATGACATCAAAAAGGATATAGCCACAGCAAGGGTGTTATCGCTTGAGTATCTTGATTATCTCCATTTGGTGAAAACAAATGAAGGTTGGCAAATTGTCAATATTCTATTTCGCTCTCGCTGATATTTAGTTCCATTGTATTCAGCCATTAGGGTCATTATATAGAAAACGCCAGGCATTGAATACTGAAAGTTTTCACTTCTTTTACATGCTTCGACTGAATAATACGTGGAATGAGTAAAGAAGAAGGTACCACTCCGGAGGTATGGCGCCAACAGCTAACAAAGCCTATAAATCAATGCCAGGGTTTTAGTCCAAATTCACTAACTTCATCTGTCAATTAATACCCACGGAGAATCCGACCATCCGGTTGCAGTACTTTTGGGTGCAAAAACTACCTATAACTGCTGGCCAAGTGCGTCGAAATCATTGCTGTGGACATCAGGCATAATTTAAATACATCACAAGATGAAAAAACACCTTTCCACAACTGATTTGATTGTTATAGTTATTACCGCAGTACTTTTTATAGTCGCATTGTTCGTGAAGGGCTTCACCAAAGAGCTATTATTGGAAGCTGGGGTTCTTTTGGTTTCTATAAAACTCATCTTAATGAATCACAAAAGTGCTTTAAAGAATAAATTGATTTTAAAAAAATTAGATGAAATAAATCAGCGAGTAACTGTACTGGATAATAAAAAATCTGATTAAGTCACTACACGATTCGAAAACTACTGCCTAACAACGTATGCCGCAAAGCAATAAAGTGAACATTTTGATAGAAACAGAAAGGTTGTTATTAAGAGAAATCAATCTTGATGACAAAGAGGCGCTATTCAAGTTGCATTCTAATCCTGCAGTACAAAAGTATACGGGAGAACCTGTGGTGAAATCCATACAAGAAATGGAACAGGCTATACTGACAAGAAATCCTGACTATAAAAAATACGGATTTGGCAGGTGGGCGACTATATTAAAAAGTGAAAAGCAATTGGTAGGTTGGGCAGGATTGGCATATCTGCCAGAATTTGATGAAATTGATCTTGGTTATAGATTCATGCCTGAATACTGGGGATTGGGTATAGCAACGGAGGCATCTCGTGCAATTTTAAATTATGGGTTCGATTCGCTCAAATTAGATAAGATCATTGCCATTGCAATGAAAGAAAATAAAGCATCGATAAGGGTGATGGAGAAAGTTGGAATGGAATTCTACAAATTTGCCCCCTATGAACCTGGAAGTGAAGATGCTGTCTGGTATTGGTGTGACAAAAAGCTTATAAAAAAGAAGAAATCGCATTAAATTGCACTTGAAATAAACACGTTGGCAATAATGTAAAAATCACAGAACATGAAAGTAACATTAATCAGCATTCCCGTTAGAGATCAGGAAAAAGCATTAAAATTTTATACGGAAAAACTGGGCTTCCTAAAAAAGAAAGACCTACTACTAGGAGGAGGAAATCGATGGTTAACCTTAGTTTCTGCAGAATGGCAGGATGGACCCGAATTATTGTTGGAACCAGGGCCAAATCATTTTGAGCCTTGTAAGGTTTATCAAGACGCATTGTTGGAAGCAGGATATCCATATACACAATTTGACGTTGAAGATGTTCAAAATGAATACGACCGACTTACAAAGCTTAAGGTAGAATTCAGTATGAAACCAACGGAAATGGGAACTGTAAAAGTTGCTGTTTTCAACGATACCTGTGGGAATAATATTCAACTGGTAGAGGAATTGTAGAATCACTACAAACCCCAACGTATGTTAGTTATTTCGCCATCGTGCAAGGTCGAAATATCCCCAATAAATTGTAATTTGTCTTAGGAATAAATGCGAAATGCCTCTCCCACCTATTTCGCACCGGCATGAAGCCGATTCGTAGCCAGGCATATTGTGTTTAAAGACCCCATTGGGTGTATTATGAAGAACCTAAATCAAGCTCGAGTAAATGTGATGATCTCAAATATGGATGAGGCCATTGATTTCTATGTCAACCATCTGGGTCTTGAATTGGTGAATCGTTATTCCAATCATTACGCAGAGCTCGATGCGAATGGTTTCATGGTTGCTTTACATCCAACAACTAGTGATGTTTCAGTGGGGAATAATGTTTCTATTGGGCTTGGCGTTTACAATTTTGATGAAACAATTCAAATGCTTGAATCTAAAGGAATCAGTTTTTCTTTCGAAAAAGGAGGTTATATTCGTTTAGCTCATTTTAAAGACCCCGACGGCAATCCTCTCTTTTTGGCCGAAAATACGTGAAACACCCAACAGCGCAGCTATTTTATGGCTTAATCGAGCCATCTCGAAGTCTCCCCAATTAATTGTAAATTGTCTTAGGAATAAATGCGGAATGCGGACCGCCGGTAGACCACACACAGCGAACGAAGCCATACACCTCACGATTGCGCATGGGTTTGCTCGATCCGGTTCATAAATATTAGTTCATCGGAAAGAAAGCGCCACAAGGAAAGATCAGACCGGGTATTTTGACAAACCTAAACGAGCTACAGTGGTTATACATAGACGTTGCGAGTAAAATTTAAAATTTGCTCATATACCAATTATGAACTTCAATAAAATTATATCGGAACTTAAACGTAGAAATGTATTTAAGGCCGCTATAGCCTATTTAGCGGTTTCATGGGTTATAATTCAAATTGCTTCAATTGTGTTACCAACATTTTCTGCCCCTGCATACATTCAAAAAGCATTGATATATGTTTTAATTATTGGATTTATCTTCTGGATTGGTTTCTCTTGGCTTTATGATTTAACTCCTGACGGGCTAAAAAAAACTAAAAAAACTGGGGATAATGAAGAAATTGTAAAAATAACAAGTCAGCGATTAAATAAAGTGATAATTGGATCATTATTAGTTGTGATTGCAATTCTAATTGTAAATCAATTCTATATTCAAGATGTAATAGAAAATAATTCAACTAATGATTCAAAAGAAATGGTTACGAGAAAATATGCCAATTCTATTGCTGTAATGGCTTTTAAAGATATGAGTCCAAATCAAGATCAAGAATATTTCTCTGACGGTATAAGTGAAAGCATAATAAGTCTTTTAACTAAAATTCCAGAACTGAAAGTAATAAGTAGCGCTTCCTCTTTCAATTATAAGAATAAGCATGTAAGCATTGCACAAATTGCTGATGATCTTGATGTAAAATATATTTTAGACGGAAACGTAAAAAAATCTGATTCGTTATTACGAATAACTATTAAATTAATTGATACACGAGATGGTTCACAAATCTGGGATCATATATTTAATCATAATGCTTCAGAAATATTCCAAATTCAAGACGAAATTGCTAATTCTGTTGCACAACATCTTGAACTTACTTTATCTACCGGAAAATTAAATTCCGCTAGCACAGACTTTGAATCATATCGGTTATTTCTTGAATCATCGTATTTATATCATATAGATACTCCGGAAAGTATGATAGAGGCCGATGCAATATTAAGAAAATCTATTATTAAAGATTCTACTTATGCCCCAGCTTTAATCTTATTAGGCCGGATTGTTGATCGAAGATCTAGAAACTTCAATCAATTACCCATAGAAGAAGGTCAAAAATTTGTTATTAATACATTGGAAAAAGCCATAAAACTTGATCCTAATAATGCCGAAGCACATGCCTTTCTGGCTTCTAAGGAAGCTCTTCGAAGAAATTTTGAAAAAGCTCAGTCATTAATATCAAAAGCTCAGGTACTAGAACCCTCCAACCCAACCGTAATTGGTCTCGGAGCTGTTGTAAATTTTTACCTAGGAAATATTCAAGAGAGTATAAGACTTGATCACGAAGTTTTAGCAATCGACCCTCTTAATTCCAGGAATTATTTTAATATAGGACTTAACTATTATTTTATTCACGACTATGATAACGCTTTGGAGTATTTAAAAAAATATGACTATTTAAAACCCGAAGCAGCTATTCATCATTACATAACAAGCGTTTTATTGACTTTAAAAGGTGACCATGAAGCTGCATTAATAGAAGCTGAGAAAGAACCAAGTGAGTGGGCAAATCTTTGTGCTAGGTCAAATGCCTATTATGGAATGGGGGAGCAAAAACTTTCTGATAGTTTGCTCAATGTTTTAATTAATAAATATGGAATTAGAAGTGCAAATAGTATTGCGGCTTCCCATGCCTGGCGAAATGAAAAAGATGAGGCCTTTGTGTGGTTGAATAGAGCATTAAAAGAGAACAAAGTAGTTTTACACGAATCAATTTATTATCCTTATTTTATAAGTTTGTATGATGATCCAAGATGGGCTGAATTTTTGAAGAATATGAATTTGCCGAAAGGTCACTTTATCTTAAGCACGCTTGATTAAATTTCAGCTCACAACAAAGTGCAAAATAACAATAGCCGCTGAACGTATCTCATGCATTTTCACAAAACGTTGTGTGGTAGCTCTAAGAAAGTAACTATGAAAAGGATTTCACTATTAACACTATCCATTTTGACAATACTATCTTGTCAAAACCAGAAATCTAGTTCTCCCTCCCAATGGGCGGAAATTGAATCAATTAAAGTCGAGCGATATTCAGTACAAAATGGAAATCCCGACAGCATTTCTTTATCAAGTTATATCATTAAAGAATTTGACGAAAATAGACTGGAAACTAAATCAATTTATTACTCAACCGATAATTCCATCATGATGCAGTTCATAAACCACTATGAAGATGGGAACAAGACAAGAATAGATTGGTTAAACGGTCTGGACTCTTTAATTAAGTATGTTAAAAATACTTACAACGAAGACAATAAGTTGATAAGAAGTGAATCGTTCGACACTCAAAATGAATTTCAATCAGGATTTATTCATACCTGGAAAGAAAACGGCCGCATAGAAGAGAAAGGGCCTATTGAACAAGGAAAAGACTTTAAGCCAAATGCAATCTACACCTACAATGACCAACAAGAATTCGAATCACTTGTAGAGTATGACGAAAATGACAGTCTCTATGCAACTGTAAAATGGAAATATCTGTTAATTGATGAGAATAATGAGTGGACAGAAAGGTATATGATTACAAACGATACATTGAATAGAGTTGAAAAGAGGATTATTAAATATCGAAATGAATAAAATACCGTGGCTTGATATGTTTAAAAATATTAGCGGACGAAGTGAAAAATGAGTAAGAACTAACACTTGGCAATTAATAGTGCAAAACTGAAAATTTGTTGAGCAGAAATAAGCTCACGTTTTAGCAAAATCTTTATAGTCAATTTTAACTTAATGATTATGGAATATGATTTAAATACTAAATTGTTCCCCAAAGCACATGTATGGTTGTTAATTCCTTTTATTCTTACCATCGCAGGGTTTTACATGTCGTATTGGAGTAGGTTTACCGATGCCCCATTTCGACAGCATATGCATGGGTTAACTGCAACAGCCTGGTACATACTGGTAGTTTTACAACCTTGGTTAATCCATAATAAACCAGCAAGGTTTCACAGGAAATTGGGTATAGTAGGTGTTTTTTTGGCAGGAGGTGTAGTTTTTTCGGCTTTTCAAGTCATGCCCTATCAGGTAGTTAATGAGTTTCTTCCAAATGTCCTGAAATATGGATTTTCCTTCGCCGACATATGTGCGCTTATAGGATTTAGTATTTGCGTTCTCTTAGGTGTTCTAAATGCTAATAAAACGAATAAGCATGCTAGATGGTTAATTTCTACCGTATTTTGGATCCTATTGCCTGCTACAGCGAGATTGGTGTATTTTCCAATGTTAGATGCTTACGATGGCAATCCTCCTGTAACCTATCTTCAATCGGTATATTTTTGTTGGATTATAACAACTGTAATCCCATTACTCTATATGATGTATTTGGATTATAAGAAAGAAAAGATATTGTACAAATCTTATCTTTTTACACTAGTAGGAGTGTCGTTTTATACACTTGCAATCGCACCAATGGGCGAATGGCAGTGGTGGATTGATATTTGTCATAATGTAATTGGGAAAGGAATGTAAAAGAACGTGCTGCGACAACGCACACCACCCGTGGCTCAATAGTTAAATGAATTGCGATTCCCGCAATTATTGTAACTTAGTTTAACCAATTTAGTACACCGGTAACTCTTTCGATTTCTCTGCCTAAAGAATGATATATGAACACAGTAAGCAAACTATTGGTGCCATGAGAACGCTTAGGATCTGTATAGGATTTCTTGTGATCTTAATGTTTTATGGTTGTAAAAAAGAAGTTCCAGGAAACAAATTCATTTTTGTAAGTGACTATTGTACAACCATTATTGTTGGGGGTGTTCTGGGTATCCAAGAAAAGTGTTTTTATAAAGATGAAGTCGTTGTTGCAGAGCTGGTAACCGAGAGCACGATCGTGATTAGAATAGCGGAACCCTCGGTTCTCAACAGTGAACCGGGACCTTCGAGTTACCAAGAGTTACTGGATATTCCTATAAAGCACGTTATCGCCAAGAAATAATCTTGTTTGAAGACTATCTGCATTCGAAGCACAAAGACCAACCAACAACCAAATGATCAAATTTTTTCGACGCATCCGCCAGCGATTAATTACCGAAAACAAACTCAGTAAATACCTGCTTTATGCCGTTGGAGAGATTCTCCTGGTTATGATTGGAATATTGTTGGCACTGCAAGTTAATACCTGGAATGAAAAAAGGAAAACCGAATCCACTTATTTCTCAATGTTGGAAGAATTGAAGTTTAATTTAAAAAGTGATATTGATGATATTGAACTTAATATGGGTTATCATAAACAAGCATATAATTCTTCAAAGCTTATCTCGAATGTTCTGAGGTATGATTTGCAATACAACGATTCTCTCGACAGTCATTTTTCTAGTGTTCTAATTGTCCCTTTATTTGTACCAACGACTACAGCGTATACAAAACTAAAAGAGACCGGGACCGATCTTATTAAGAACGACTCATTGCGATATGAAATAATAGGACTATATGATAGAGATTATGTCTTCCTAAAAGATTGGATAGGTTCCGAGAGAAAACAGATGTACAATAATATGTACGATCTCTATCAATCAAATTTTGAATCCATAGACTTTATGGGGAGCTCTCATCCCTCAGATTTTAATGACTTAATAGAAAATAAGAGCTTCATAAATTATATCAATCACAAAAATTATTATTCAACATTCACTTTAAATTTATATAAGCGCGTATTGGATGCTATAAAAACAATACTAAGAATGATCGATGCAGAACTATTAAAGAATTAATGAAAGGAAAGCAGGTTGAATAAAATTATCGTGGTTAGACGCCAAAGCATCTCATGAACAAACAGATTGGCAGTAATAAAAACAATATCTCAAACGTTTTCTTAATTTACGTAACAAACTTAAAAACACCTATTTTGAATCGATTTAGCCAAAATATTATCTTGCTGACCTTATTTTCATCATTAACCCTGCTGGTTGGTTGCAATAATAATGATGACAACAATGCAATAGCTGAAGTTTCAATTAATGAAGGCCCGAATGGAGATATTGGTGGCGACTTTACCGGTAACGGTGGAACCATTTCTGAAACTTTTGAATATCAAAACGGCTTGCCCACGGCAGATTACAACGCAGACATAACGGCCTCATCAGAAGGTATATTCCAGATGATAGTTCGTGATGCCGATGGAACTATTGTTTTGGACAGGTCTTTGAATGGAAATATGGAGCCTGATAGCTTTTCCGGTGTAACATCTTCAGGAACTGCCGGAACCTGGTCTGTGACGATAAACCTGACCAATTTTAACGGCGATGGAAGCTTTTCCCTGAGTGAAGGAAATTAAATTTATGTTGCTCGTATTAGTGGCAAATGCTTCAAGACATGGGTCTATTGTGGCTTAATTACTATCGACCAAAAGTAATTAGCTAGGGTTAGATATCAACAAACAATATAACTCTCCTCCTTTTTAAAAATTTGCCGGTTCCATGGAAATTTTGATGTCGGCGGTTAGGGTGAGCTGGTGATTTTTTAGCAGTTATTCTTAGACAGGCTCAAGTGAAACGCTGGGGCTCACCACTTCTTGGTGCTTCGCCCTCGTCAAATATGTTGCCGAGACCTTCGCTCTGGAATTTAAATCCAAACTCTTTTCACACATTGAATTTTCATACGATAATTAAAAATTATTCAGTGCTATTTCAGGATATAAACAATGTCTGTTGTTCTATGTGTAATAGCCACGTGATAGAATTTTTCATGAAATATCGTTTCAATTACTATTTTTGAGAATATTTGAGGGTTATTTAAACATAAAAACAGCATCCCAATTTCCCATCAATTCACAATTATGAGCAAGATTTACTTTATCCTATTTTTATTCCTTCCATTTTTCGTCCAGGCTCAAATAATTAATTTTCCTGATGTCGCACTGAAGAACAAATTATTATCCGCAGGTCCCGGTGAGACCGTCGCCAGAGACATCGACGGGAACTTCGTGGCGATCGACACCAATGCAGATAATGAGATCGATGTAGCAGAGGCACTCGTAATATTTCAATTAAATATAAGCTCAAGTAATATTGCAGATCTTTCCGGCTTGGAAAATTTCACCAATCTAACCAGGCTGGAGGTTAACTTGAATGAATTGACCCTATTCGACGGCACTGCATTTATCAATTTAGAATACCTGGATTTTAGTAATAATGTTCTCACCACAGTGGATGTTTCCGGCTTGTCCAATCTGGAAATATTTTGGGCTTTTGGTAATCCGTTTACTTCAATAGATGTTAGTAGCCTTAGTGCCCTTGAACTATTGAATATTGATTTCTGTGATAACCTCACCAGTCTCGACGTTAGTAATCTAACCAGTCTTATCGATTTATCGTGCAGTAGTAACGATACCATGACCAGCTTGAATGTAAGTGGTTGTACAGCGTTGGAAGATTTGAATTGTCAGTATGGCGCCTTAACAAGCTTAGATTTAAGTGGTCTTTCCAGCTTATCGACCATGTTTGCTGAAAGTAATGCCATAAGCTCCATAGACGTAACAGGTGCAGTTAGTTTAGGTAATTTAAATGTAGCATTCAACCAAATCACTTCCCTGGTAGTTCACGATCTTCCCGTGTTGCAGTCCATTAGTGCCGAAGGGAATTTGATCAACAATCTGGATATTCAAAATTGCCCGTTCTTTTTTACCTTGGTGATTGGAGATAACCAGTTAACATCCTTAGATTTAACGAATGTGCCCAATACAACCATTGTTTTAGCCGAAAACAATTTGCTCGAAACTCTTTTATTGGCAGAAAACAATGAAATCGTTCAAATTCAATTGGCGAACAATCTCCTAACCGAAATAGATTTAAATCGATGTATCAATTTAAATTGGGGATCATTCAATAATAATCCCAATTTAGAATCTGTGTTAATAAAAAATGGAAGTCTCGAGTCTCTGTTTAATATCAATATAGATAACCTCCCAAATTTACAGTATTTCTGTGCCGATACAGAACAATTGAATGAAGTACAAACCTGGTTGATCAACAATGGATACAGCAATGTAAACGTAAATACCTATTGTTCTTTTACTCCCGGTGGAACCATTTATGAAATTGAAGGTCAAAGTAGATTTGATTTTGATAATAACGGCTGTTCCACCATGGATCCTTTTGTACCATTCATGAATTATACCATTGACGACGGTACGATAACAGCATCTGGCTTTGCCAATAGCAGCGGGTATTATTTTATCCCGGTACAAGAAGGAAATTACACCATTACTCCCAACTCTCCGAACCCAAATTTATTCGATGTAGATCCAACAAGTTTTAGCGTAAGCTTCCCACCAGATCCAGATCCATTCGTTCAGGACATCTGCTTCATTCCCAATGGTGTTGTTAATGACCTGGAGGCAATTTTAACTCCCCTAACACCCGCCAGGCCAGGTTTTGATGCAGATTACCGACTCATCGTGAATAATGTGGGAAATCAAATTTTAAGCGGTGATATAAATTTAAGCTATCCGGGTGATTTTATTACTTATATCCAATCGACCCTGCCATTTGACACTTCCAACCCAAGCAGTTTAACCTGGAACTTTATGGACCTAGCACCATTTCAATCGTTCTCCGTAGACATCACTTTTAACGTTAACGATCCTACAGACCCCAATTTCCCCGTAAATATCGACGATGTTTTAACTTTTATCGCGACTGCGAACCCAATAGCGGGAGATGCTAATCCCGTTGACAACATTTTTGTCCTAGATCAAATTGTTGTGGGTGCATTTGACCCGAACGATATATTATGCCTGGAAGGCGAAAGTATTTATCTTGATGACGTGGGTGAATACGTTCACTATCGAATTCGATTTGAAAATACCGGAAACTTTCCAGCCGAAAACATCGTGGTAAAAAATACCATCGACATTCAAAAATTTGACTTTTCAAGTTTTCAGGTTTTAAATGGTAGCCATGAATTTGTCACCCGAATCACAGACAATCAAATTGAATTTATTTTCGAAGGTATTAATCTGCCATTTCAAAATAATCAAAACGATGGATTTTTATTATACAAAATCAAAACGCAGCCTACCTTGGCTGAAGGAGATAGTTTCTCCAATAGTGCCGAAATATACTTCGATTATAATTTTCCTATTGAAACGAATATTTATGAAACCGAAGTGGTTGAAAATTTGAATATCAAAAGCTATATAACCGATGAATTGCTGATATATCCAAATCCTGTGAAAGACAACTTGATAATAAGAACGCAACAGCTTGTCGACAAGGTTCAAATTATGAGTGCTTCAGGGCAGCTCATTGTGGAAGTAGCTCCAAAAGTTGCAAACCCGCAAATAAATGTTTCAGGGTTGCAAGAAGGCATTTATTTGATACACATAGTAACTGATCAGTTCAGGACGACGAAAAAATTTGTGAGGTAGCCACAGCAAAGAAGTCCAGGCGGCATGAATTCTCTTTCCTTTTTTATTATCTAAACTAAATGCTCAAGCCATGACTGATGCTCTAATTTATCGCATTGAGTTCAAAACAAAGGCCCTCATTCAACACCAGGACTTCCGGTAAAAATCACTAATTTAAACTTTCAAATAAAGGGTGAGCATATCTAACTCTGAGCTGCATCGCTTTTGGGTGATTGAAATATTTCCAAAAAACAATGGATAGTAGCGATAGAATGTTGTGCAGTTTCATCTTATGTATAATTTAAAATGGTATGAATAAAATATTAAAAATCATTTTCATTGCCCTATTGATTCAGTCTTGCCAAGACAAGGTGGAGATTAGCTCGATCGATTCGGTTAATTGGGAAAAAAGGTCAATAAAATTTGAGCTATCCGATTCTTTGACTCAGGGCGAAACTTATCTTTCGGTTTATTCACAAATTTACAGCCAGACTGAACACAGAACGCATGATTTGACCGCGACGGTTAGCTTAAGAAATACCAACAGGGAAGATACTATATATGTAAACAAGGCAGAATACTTTGACACAAAAGGGTATCCCATTAGAACCTATTTTGACAAAACTATCTTTATAGCTCCAATGGAAACAGTAGAAATTATCATTGACGAACAAGACCAAGAAGGGGGAACTGGTGCAAACTTTCTTTTCAACTGGACCATAAAGCCTAATTCAAATGAGCCATTTTTTGAAGCCATCATGATTTCAACATCCGGTCAACAAGGTCTCTCGTTCACCACTTTTGGGAAAAGAACAAAATGAAGTGGAACCTACAATTTCAAAAATAAAGAACATGGCAAATTATATTGATGGATTCGTTCTTCCTGTTCCGAGAAATCATCTGGATGAATACAAGCGTGTGTCCGAAACAGTGGCAGATATCTGGAAAGAACACGGCGCATTAGCCTACTTTGAGTATGTGGGTGAGGATTTGAAATTGGAAGGCACACGTTCTTTCCCAGAATTTCTAAACGCTAAAGAGAATGAAGCCATTGTATTTGGGTGGGTGGTATTCAACTCACGTGAGACTCGTGATCTCGCCAATAAGCGGGTAGCAGCCGACCCGAGAATGAAAGGCCTTATTGAACCACTTACAGACCCGTCGAGGATGGTTTTTGATGCCAAACGAATGGTCTTTGGTGGCTTCCGAACGCTCGTCCAGTCAAATAATAGTTAGACTTGAAAAAATAAAACCGTGATCAAACAATCCAACAATTATAAGATCGTCCTATTATTTTAAAATGTTGTCGTACTTAAAACTAAAAACAACCAATGATTACATTCTTTCGACGAATTCGCCAAAACCTGCTCGCTGAAAGCAAATTCAGCAAATATTTGATCTATGCCATTGGAGAAATTTTCCTGGTTGTAATAGGGATTCTAATAGCCCTGCAAATTAACAACTGGAATCAGGCAGGTAAGGACGATAAAATTTTGAAGGAGTATTTAGGGAAAATTAAATCTCACACTTTGCAGGATCTGCGTACATTGGATTCCATAGCAGTCTATAGAAAGTACATAGCAAAACAGTGTAAAATGGCCCGAAAAAGCATCCTGGATAAGACAGAGGAAAAGGATCTTATTTTACTTATGTCCTGCGGGAGTGCCTTTGTGGACTATTATTTTAAACCGAATACCGGTGGGTATCAGGCGCTAAAAAATTCTAATTATTTTGGCAAGATCAATAATACACCTTTGGATTCACTCTTGATTAGATACCATAATATTGTAGACGACATTTCACAAAATGAACGGAGTTATAACGAATATGTGGTGAGTCAGGAGGCCTATCTGTCCACCCAGTTCGATCGATCCTTAATTCTAGCTTCAGCCTTTATGCCCCAGGACTCCCTGAATATACGAGCCACGCCAAAATCTGAGTACTTTAAGGACTTTGCAGAATACACCTCGACTGCCTCCTATAGAAATGTCATAGGTTTGGCGGCCTTTCAATTTGATGCCATGGTTTTTCAATACGAACAATTAAAAGAAGTAGGCCAAGGGGTCATTGATGAAATAAATGCCCTCAATACCCATTAAACCGGTGGAATATGAAAACTGTCATACTAATAGTTAGAATCGTGATCGCCGTCATTTGTGGTGAAGTTATTCTTGTTCTTGGTACAACATTGGCACAAGAAGTAATCGTTGATGGACTTAATTGGTATTCATCGAGCAAAGTTGAACTCGCATTAGGTGGATTTGGTTCACTTTTGGCTGCTGTTATATCCGGTATCGTAGCCTATATGATTGTTAAAAAGAAGAGCTTGATTCCCATTGTTATACTCTCCATATTGGTATGTATAGAAACAAGCTGGCTCATAGGGACTGGCAGGTCTGAAGAACCGCTGTGGTTTTCTATAGTGGCTGGAGCTACATTGGTTTTAGGGTTTTGGATAGGGGTTTGGATTTTAAACCACTTCAAGCCATCGGTGAATAAATAACGATACTAGCCTTTTTCATTCATCTTGAACGTCGGTCAACCTATGGTAGATATAATAAGAACCAACTCACAGAATCCGGAATTTCGAGACCTGGTTCGATCGTTGAATTCAGACTTAGCAAAAAGAGATGGCCCAGACCATCCATTGGCTCAATTCAATACCATTGACAATTTAAACTATGTACTCCTGGCGTTTATAAATGGTAGCGCAATAGGTTGCGGTGCAATCTCTGAATACGATCTCAATACGATGGAAATTAAACGAATGTATGTTTCGCCCGAAGTTAGAGGTCGGAAAATAGGAGTAAAGATTTTATCGGAATTAGAAAACTGGTCCAGAGAGTTAGGCGGCACCAAATGCATTCTATTTATGGGTTCCAAACAGCCGGAAGCCAGTAGACTTTATGAAAACAATGGTTACCGCTTGATTCAAAAATATGGCAAACTGAAAGATATTCATGATAGTATATGCCTTGAAAAAGAACTTTAATTTGCGATCTGGTCTTTACTCCATTCGATTCGGAGTTGGTGCCAGATCTTTATCGACTAGATAACGAAAAACGAAAACAGTGCATCCAGACATCATTCTTTTTAATCAAAGTCAGACAAAAACCGAACAGGAAATTTGTGATTTCCTGGCTAAATCTATTGATACCCTATTACCGGAAGCTGAAAATAAAATATGGCACAGGCATCCTGTTTGGTTTTTAGATGACAATCCCATCGTAGGATACAGCAAATTAAAAGCTGGCATACGTTTGATGTTTTGGAGTGGAGCAAGTTTTGATGAAGACATGCTCAGTCATGGCACTGGAAAATTCAAAGATGCCTCAATACTTTATACATCGGTACATCAAATCGATTTAAAGGATGTAACCCGATGGATTTCGAAAGCCAAGAAAATCCAATGGGATTACAAAAGTATTTACAAACGGAAAGGGAAATTAGAGCGTTTAAAATAGACAAGATGAAAATCACAGTTCAAACAAACGTTCGTGCGAAATTAGGTAAGGTCTGGGACTATTGGACCAAACCAGAACATATTGTCAATTGGAATTTTGCCAATGACGCGTGGTGTTGTCCGTCTGCCATGAACGATGTAAAAGCAGGTGGAGAATTCAATTGGCGCATGGAGTCCAAAAGTGGAGAAATGGGTTTTGATTTTACTGGTAATTATGTTAAGATTATAGAAAAGGAGTTAATTTTATACACAATGACCGACGGGAGAATTGTGGAAATTAATTTTTCACAAAATGCAAATGTCGTCACTATCCGGGAAACCTTCGACGCAGAAAGAACACATGCAGATGATGAACAAAGAGCGGGTTGGCAAGCGATTTTAGAGAATTTCAAAAACTACGTTGAAAACAATTGAACGTCCGTGTTTAGTGGGGGGCAGATATAATTGATAACTTCGATACTCCTCCCATTTTATAGTTGGTAGGGATGATAATTATCAACAGTCACGAGGCTAACTAATTAATGTAACTTATGAAGGCCAGAATATCATTAAGGTACAAAGTAATAGGGATCTCATTGTTGAGCGTTCTCATGCTATGGAGTTGTAAAGAGCGGGAATTTGAAACAAGCGCTGGTAACGATGAATCTTTAATACGACAAATTCACGCTGATTATGTGGAGGGTTGGCTAGCAATGGATCAGGAGAAAATAATGGGGCTTTTAGAAAATAATGCCCGGATACAGCCAAATGCTATGCAACCTATCGAAGGTAAAATCAATATAGAAAACTTTTGGTTTCCAAAAGATGATTCCCGAACCGTAATAAACGATTATAAAACCGAAATTCTCAGCCTAAAAGTGCTAGATACTTTGGCATATACTACCCACCATTCGATTCTAGACTGGAGTTATTTGAAGGATACAATTAACTTCAGTATGCTACAAAAAGGAATCAATACCACAATCTACAGGAAACAGGTTGATGGCACTTGGAAAATTTATCGATCTATGTGGACAGACCTTTATGCAGAGAAAAAATAGTGAACACCTGCCACCTGAAGCCATAAATCCTATTATACTCACCTAAAGGCAAATAGAAAAATTCACTACCTTTTGACTAGACAAATTAGCGTGTAGCAAGATAGAACGTTTCGCTTGTGCGTAACATCAAAGAAATTGGAGAACCCGTTCAATATACGCTTCAAACAAGAAAAAAATGAAAGTTACAGCCGAACACAACGAACGAATAGCCAAAATGATATTCGCCTCTGTATACCCTCATTATGTGAGCAAGGTGGAAAAGAAAGGTAGAACGAAAGAAGAATTATATGAGGTGATCGAATGGCTTACGGGTTTTGACAAAGTTAAACTACAGGAACTGATCGATGAAAAAGTGACCTTCGAAACATTCTTTCAAAGAGCAGATTTAAATCCAAATGCACATCTTATTAAAGGAGTCATCTGCGGTTATCGAATCGAGGAAATCGATAATACATTGACCCGGCAAGCACGGTATCTGGACAAATTAGTGGATGAATTGGCAAAAGGCCGGAAGATGGAAAAAATATTACGAGAGGATAAAACGATTTCAAAATAAGCCGAATAAAGGCTTCTGGCGCGAACTCTGACCCACAAATAAATTCTTCTAAAGAATTAGGCAAAGAAATATTAACGACGCATGGGGAAGTGATTCTTTGGAGAATTTCGATATTTACTATCCTTTGGCGAGGCGAATCTCATGGAACCTATCTTACTAGACTGCGAATAGGCCTAATATCAGGTGGTAAATTTTAGAATGTGAACCTTTATAATTTCAACTTCTTTATCTCAAATAGCGAACGTTTATGATAGAAGGAATACTAAATATTATTTATGGATTGATAGCCTCCGCCGTATTCGTGGGAATTGGTTTTCTCTATGGCCGCTACAAGGAAAGAAAAAAGAATCGAGGCAAGCCGCTTGAAACTTATCGTTTTTATCCTTTTTCTCTAGATGATAAAAAAATGCTTCAGTTCGATTTTGATTTATTTAATGAGGCAGTCGCCGCACTCCTTAAAAAGAAAGACTTTCAAGCAGGCAAGCAATTAGTATTAATTGGAGAGCAAAACAACGTACGGCAGGTATTGAAAACACCATTGTTGAGAAATTATAAAAAACTCTATAAGCTGTATAATGGTGACCAAGTTTTGGATGATTCTACCGAGTTTTTGGAGAACTACAAGCGAATTGTTAGACTAATTGGAGACAGTTTTCCCGAATGCGGAATAGAAATATTGCTCCATAATCTCAGTAACCCGTCAAAAGCGTTGTATCATCTTAAAAATAACGTTTCAGGTAGAAATGTAGAAGCGCCGGCGACAAATCTTGTGATGGATTTAAAAAGAAGGGATTCAAACAAGGAAGACAAACTCAATTACGAGCTGAATATTGGTTCGAGAAAATTCAAGTGCACTACCATCCCAATTTATAAAGAAAATATGGGATTGGTTGGGGCTATATGCATCAATGTGGACTATAATTATTTGAATGAAGAGGTGCGCAATGATCCGAAACTAATCAATGATTTTCTAGATTCAATGTGCCAGGTAAACATGAAATTGGATGAGAATATCTTGAGTAAAATTGAATATGAAAAAGCCCTAAAAGGCAAACGACATTTCAGGGATTTTTGATTTCAGCGATTCAATGTTGAATTAATATTGAAGCATCTATTGTCCAGATAAAGCACTACATGGTTTTGTATTAGAAAACCTGGACCACGATAATTGTTCATTTCGAAAATAACTAGGTGATGTATTCAAAATTAATTGATCTTATCAATCAAATTACTCCACTAGGAGCTGTTGAAATTGAACTGATAAAAAGTAGTTTCGAACCATTGTCTCTTCATAAAGGGGATTACTTTCTAAAGGCTGGAAATATAAACGAAAACGTGGGTTATCTTCATAGCGGACTGGTTCGGTATTTTGTATTTAAAGAGGACGAAGAATCAACCTTCGAGTTTACAAAAGAAGGAGAGTTTATAGCCGATTATCAAAGTTTCAATAGCAAAACTAAATCCATACAGAATATTCAGGCCATTGAAGATTGCGAATTACTCATTATAAATTATGATAACGTCCAAAAATTCTTTCATTCAACCAAGAATGGAAACCTAATTGGTCGCGTCATTATTGAACATCGTTTCGATGTCATGGTAAATCAATTGTTGGCGATATACATGCAAAACCACGAGGAAAGGTACAGGAGTTTTATCAAGCGATATGTCGATCTTGCGCAAAGAATTCCTCAATATTTAATCGCTTCCTATGTTGGTGTTAAACCGGAATCCCTAAGTCGAATAAGAAGACGTTTCACCAAAGGTATTTCTTAACTTAGGTTAAGTAGTTATATGGCTGGTTATGAGTAAATTGTGTCATTAAATCATACAATTACCATCATGACTAAGCAAAGCAAATTCACGACAACGATACGATGGATCGCTCGAATTTCTGGTTCATTGATATTGGCTTTTATTCTATTTTTTATTCTTGCCTACCTTTTTGGGGAAGATGAATCGGGAGATGGTTTTAGAAATACCAACGAAGTCCTTTCATTCATCTTTTTCCCTGTAAGTACACTTGTTGGGCTTGGACTTGCCTATAAATGGGAGGGACTTGGTGGTATTATAACAATAATAGGCGTCATCGCACTCTTTATAGTTCGACCCGACTTGTTAAACAGCATATTGATGGCGATACCTGTTATCCCGGGAGTTTTATACACTACTTATTGGATCATGAAGAAAAAATAATCTCTCAACCGGGCCCATCAGGATCATGATAAGTGTAAATAGTATCCTTTGTAATTCACATAAATAAATCGCTATCTTTAACTATAAAATTCGAGCCAGGAACCCTGTCTGGGAATTACTTCGTGGGCCAACCACAATAAATAGCTGTGTTGGCGAGAAACAAAATAACCAGTTAATGACAAGATATTATTTGGGCTTTATGATTGGAATCCTCCTTGTGTCATGTGGAGACGATCGTGATAAAGCCTCTCAATTTAGTTCAGAGAACATGATGATCAGAATTTCAGAAATTGAAATTGAATCGGAGTACCTGGACGAATATATTTCCATACTGAAGGAGGAATCAAAGGCATCGGTCGAATTAGAGCCAGGCGTGATCTCTATTTATCCTATGTTCCAAAAAGGAAACCCAACCCAAATAAGGATATTGGAAATTTATGCAGACAGGGAGGCGTACGAGGCTCATTTGAAAACACCACACTTCCAACAGTACAAAACCTCCACTTTGAACATGGTGAAATCGTTGAAATTGATCGATATGACTGCGATCGACGGAGAATCAATGCCAATGCTGTTCAAAAAAATCCAAAATGATCCATCCAAAAACGAAATTGAAACATATTAGCCATGAAATTGGATATGGCGTTGTTGCCACCGAATTCATTCCTGCAGGCACCATCACCTGGGTCCTGGATAGATTAGATCAGGAATTCAGTCCGGATGAATTTCTGTCGATGGAATCTGTTTATCAGGATATATTAGACACCTATAGCTTTCGAAACAATAAGGGAAACTTGATTCTGTGTTGGGATAACGGCCGTTTTGTTAACCACAGTTTCAAATCCAACTGCCTGAGTACTGTGTACGATTTCGAAATTGCGATACGAGATATTCATCCGGGAGAACAATTGACAGACGATTATGGATATTTGAATATTTCGGAACCTTTCAAGGGAATTGATGAAGGAACCAAACGGAAAATCGTTTATCCGGACGACCTCCTTAAGTATTACAAAGTATGGGATAAGCAAATCGAAAATGTATTTGGTGAAATTATCAAGTTGGATCAACCTTTAAGACCCTTAATCTCCGACGAACTTTGGGAAAAAGTAAATCGCATCATCAAAGGGGAAGAAGAAATCGATTCGATTATTCATAACTATTACAAAAGTGAATCTCATTAGCCATAATAAATAGAACGGCACACAAAAGGCTTTGTAGCTAAGTTGTAGCTCGTTTTGAAAACTAAAAAAATACCAATGAAAACTAGTCTTATCATTTCAATACTTTTAGTAATCATTCATTTTAATGTGAATGCTCAGGACGAAATTACTTCAGATTCAAAAATCAACGCTTTACAGGGCGAATGGGTGATCGATCTAAGGCCTACGCCTCAATCTGAAGGATATTTTCAACCTTTTGTTATCGAATCCATCGACGGTAATACGTTCAAAGGAACTTTTTACGGAAGTGAACTTGAAAAAACTCTGCTGAATGATAGTTGGGAAAAGTTATATTTCGCGTTCACCACCAGAGATAGCAGTAACGAATATTATCATTCGGGTTATTTACTGAATGGAACTTTATTTGGAATTACGTACTGCCCGAATAGAAATTTTACCGCACCCTGGACAGGCGAACGACAATAATGGCACACGCCATATGATACTAATTCGAAGGTTTTAGAAATTAAAAATAAGAGAGTCGCTTTTTGCGGCTTCAATCCTTAAATGTGTTGCTCCCGGATATCCCTTATTATGCAAGACACATGGCATGTATTGAGGTCTATTCGATGAAATTAGCTATCTTCAATTCGGTAAAAAAAGTACATACAATGAAAAAACCAACCAATCCTTGGAGCAAGGAAGAACTAAAAATTTACATACTCTTACTTGCAGCCAATGCCGATAAAGACGAGAAGGAGGAGGAGATCGAGCTCATTAAATCCAAGACCGATCCCGATACCTTCAAGAAGATCTATAAAGTATTTTCCAAGCACAAGAAGAAAAAAAAGCGGATGAAAAAAATTCAGGCCAGTGTGGAACGCAAGGAGTATTCTTACAAGGAACTTCAAGAACTTCGGAAGGAGGTTTATGAGGTGTTTTTTGCAGACAACAAATTACAGCGAATCGAACAAAACCTCGATCGCATCTTGGACCATATAATCTATTAGTGATCATCAATAACTGTTAGGATGATCTATTTCGTTCCCAGGAAATGCCATTCCATTCGTCCAAAACTAACTCATGTCACACAAGGGATTTATTTGGAAGTTACTAATTAGCTTGCTGCTCTTCAGTAATTGTGCGCCAGACCAGACTATCTTGCCTTTAAATGATGATGAAGTCAAAATCCTGGAATCCTACGAAAATTTGAAGTCCGAAAATCAGGTCAGACTATGTCATGAATCTGAACCCGGAGAAAGGTTGTTATTATGTCTTAAGTTTATTTCCAAAGAAAGCAAGAAGCCATTGAGGAATCAACTCGTAAAATTATACCACACCTCATCCTCAGGAAATTACGAACCCAGTGATCCAAACGACGAATCCACGGCCCGATTGAACGGTATGGTTACTACAGATGAACAAGGGCAGGCTTTTATTCGATCGATATTGCCAGGAGCCTATGGAAGCTCGGCGAGTAATCGACATATTCACACAACCGTTGAAGGTGCTCGACCGGAAGCTTACGATATTCATTTCAAGCAATATAGCGGCGGCATGGGGAAAAGATTCATTGCGGGAAGCGACCAACATTTTCTTGCCGACTTAAAACGTTCGACACAAAATGATCTTGTTTCCTTCCTTGTTATTGAAGTGAAGAATTCTGCTCAATCGAAATAATAAGTTTTACCGAGATTATACTTCCGCTCTCACAGCAGTATTTGATACGACCCAATCCTCAATTTGAATTATCCATCACCAGCTTATACCCTACCCCGCGAATATTAACAATTTTCACCTTGGAATCGAATTCCAGTTTCTTACGTAATTTCGAAATAAATACATCCAGGGTTCTACCCACATAATCCCCTTCATCTCCCCAAACCCGGTTTAAAATACGTTCCCGTTCCACTGTTGTATTCGCAGCATTATACAGCAGCAACAGCAGATCTGCCTCCTTACTCGTAAGCTCTATTCTTTTATGCTGAATGAGCAGTTCTGTATTTCGCTTGTCGAACTTATATTCACCCAAAGGGATTAAATTAGGATCTATAGCACTCGTTTTTCTTCTCTTCCAAAGAAAGTAGCCAATCAATACCGCAAATGCCAATAGAAGTCCGTAAAACGCGTAGAGCAGGCCGCTGGAACTTATTGAAGGGCTCGTGGTGTTTGTAATAACCTCTAAGTTGGCTTGATCGATTCCAATGGGATCTATTAATGTGACCAAGAGGCTGTAGCACGATTTGGGCTGAGTTCTTGACTGGCATGGGATGATGTCGGTTTGTTCCAGGTAGTTCATTTCGTAACTATACACCACTTCCCCTGTTTCGCAATTCTCGACCTCCACGATATAACTATTGGCCAGTTGTGTTTCGGTGATCACTCGATTTACCGTGTTGATGAGTTCCTGGGGCTTGAATTCAAATTCAGTGTTGAATGGAATCTTGTATCGATCGCCTTCCTTAACTATGGGCAAAACACGAGAAATACTATCTCCGTAATTCAACAACACCTGGTGGCCTATCATTCGCAGCGATACCTCAATGTGCTGATGCGCTTGAGTTTCCTGCGCCGAACTGGTAGATGGAGTCACTAGCAGGCTTACGAATACGATGAAAGCGAATTTGAGATCTTGAAGGCTCATGCTACAAAACTATTCGAATCTTGGTTAGTTTATAATGTTTTACAGAAAATTTACACTATTTTACATTGGATAGGCTTATTGAACCGGCTGTCCGCAATACATTTGATTGTATTAATCATTAAATGATCCATTATGAAAAAGAGCGTACTTATTCTTTCCGCAGTACTTATCGTTGTCTGTATCGCCGTTTATGGTTTTATGGACAGGAACAATTCGGAAACAAAAGAATTGGCAACTTTGGAGCAAGTCCAGACATCGACCACAGAAGAGACTGCTAGCATCACAACGGTACCGGAGAGACCTGAAAAGAAAATATTCAGGGATTTCATCTACGATGTGGGTCCTCGGTTTAATCCTATTAAAAAAACCGACCTTGCTAAGGCAAGATCATTCAGTGATTTTATTGCCGAAGAACATGCGAACCGAATTACATACTACACATTTGTGAGCGTTATCGTATTAAACGGGGATGAGAAAACCAAAATTAGGGAAACAGGAAATGACGGAGATTTAACAGCCGCTCAAATCAAACTCCTGCAATCCTTCGATCACTCGTCAAATTTAATGGTCTGGGCAGATTATCAAGAACATGAATTTCATACCGG
>JABDLA010000160.1 GCA_013001965.1 Flavobacteriaceae bacterium
AAATAGGTGCCATATTGCTTCATGAGCGCCGCAGTTTCCTTATCCATCATCGAACCATGTTCAATGGTCTGTACGCCTGCTCTAATGGCACGTTTCATGCCTTCCACACCATGCGCATGCGCGGCAACGCTCATTCCATATTCATTTGCGGTTTTCACTATTTCATCGACCTCTTCCTGGGTAAATTGTGGATTATGTCCATTCTTACTAACACTTAAAACACCTCCGGTAGCTGTAATTTTTATAAGGTCAGCACCATTTTTGTAACGCTGCCTTACCGCTTTTCTGGCATCGGCCGGGCTATTGATCACACCTTCAGCTGGCCCCGGATCACCCATTAATTTTTTACTCATGCCATTGGTTGGATCGGCATGGCCACCAGTAGTGCCAATTCCTTTTTCAGCAGTAAAGATGCGTGGCCCTTTAATCTTTCCTTTGGCAATGGCATTTCGTAAAGCAACATTAACACCGCTTCCACCAAGATCCCGAACAGTTGTAAAGCCTGCCATTAAAGTTCTGTTAGCAATATTAACAGCACCAAAAGCCACATCGGCAGGATTATTAGTGAAGCGGTCCAAGTAGCGTGTTGGACTTGTTTCCCCTTCAATATGAACATGCATATCAATGAGTCCAGGCATTACGGTTTTATTCTTCAGATCAATAACCGTGTCCTCTGCATTAGACGGATTGATAAAGCCATCGGATACAGACTTAATGGTATTACCGGAAACAACAATAGTCTTATTGGTGAGCACCTTTCCATTCTTGGTGTCGATTAATTTTCCACAATGCAAATAACTGTCCTGAGCAGTTGAACTCAAGCAAAAGAGTATTGCTATAAAAAAGAATAAATTTTTCATAAGTGATGAGTTAGGTTTTAAAAATGAAGGACTAAGTTAGGAATTTTTTCTAAGTTCCTGTTCCCATTTCCAGGCCGAACGCATGGCGTCGTCTAAAGTCAATTCGGCCTCCCAACCCAATTCGGAATTCGCTTTGCTAGTATCGGCATATGCCGCTGTGATATCACCTTCACGCCGCGATGCAATTCTATACTTTAGTTTCTGGCCGGAAACACGTTCAAAAGCCTTTACAACCTCCAGAACTGAGCTTCCTTTGCCGGTTCCTAAATTAAAGGTTTCTAAATTCGATATGTTTTGACCGTTGAGGACACGTTTTAATGCCACAACATGGGCTTTAGCCAAGTCTACCACATGAATATAATCACGAATACAGGTACCGTCTTCGGTAGGATAATCATCTCCAAATACCGATAGTTCTTCGCGCATCCCAATGGCTGTTTGAGTGATGTACGGCACCAAATTTTGAGGAATTCCAATTGGGAGTTCGCCAATTTTAGCACTCTCGTGAGCACCAATCGGATTAAAATAACGCAAGGAAATAACCTTGAGATCTTTATTGATCTTACATAGGTCGGCAAGAATCTCTTCTCCTATTTGTTTGGTGTTCCCGTAAGGCGATTCGGCTTTTTTTATCGGTGCATCTTCAGTAATGGGCAAAATATCGGCCTGGCCATAGACCGTACATGATGAACTGAAAATAAAATTTGACTGATCTAATTCTTGAATGCTTTCAAGGACATTTATCAGAGAAACGAGGTTGTTCTCATAATACAATAAGGGTTGTTCAACACTTTCTCCAACAGCTTTACTGGCCGCAAAATGAACAACGCCTACAAGGTCTGAATGCGTTTGAAAAAATGTCTTTACTTTAGATTTAATCCGGAGATCGATCTGTTCGAACAACGGCCGTATAGACGTAATTGATTCGATCCGATCTAAAAATTCTATTGATGAATTTGACAGGTCATCTATGATAACAACTTCAAATCCTTCATTTTGTAATTCAACAACTGTATGCGAACCAATAAATCCCAATCCACCGGTTACTAAAACTTTAGCCATTGACAAATGCTTTTACTTTGGAAGTAATAAATTCAATTTGTTCATTATCGAGTTCGGTATGCATTGGTAATGAGATCACCTCCTTGACCAACTGATTGGTCACCGGGAAATCAGCCTCATTATATCTTGAATCCTGATAGGCTTTTTGATTATGTAATGGAATTGGATAGTAGACACCACAGGGTATACCGTTTTCGTTCAGATGTTTAACAAGTGCATCACGATCAGTATTTTTGACCTTAAGTGTATATTGATGAAAAACATGGCAATCACAATGTTCACAGATTTCTGCGCAGTTTTTAACGGTTACCGGCGTTATAATATGTGGTTCATTCCTAAAAGCTTCATCATATTTTCGTGCAGCTGCCTGTCTTGCTTTATTATAATTGTCGAGATGTGTCAGTTTCTCATTTAAGATGACAGCCTGAATAGAATCAAGTCTCGAATTCACACCAACAACATCATGGTGATACCGTTCGTACATCCCATGATTCACCACGCCTCGAATAATATGTGCCAGCTTATCATCGTTTGTAAAGATAGCACCACCATCACCATAACAGCCCAGATTCTTCGATGGAAAAAATGAGGTTGAGGCGACATGTCCAATTGTTCCGGCCTTCAATTTACTGCCATTTTCAGATACATAAGACGCACCGATGGCCTGGGCATTGTCTTCAATAACATAAAGATCATGGGCCTCTGCCAATTTCATCAAGGCATCCATATTGGCACATTGACCAAACAAATGTACAGGAACGACAGCTTTGGTCCTGGTTGTGATAGCACGCTCAACAGCCTTAATATCAATATTAAAAGTATCAGGCTCAACATCAACGAGAACCGGAGTCAGTCCTAATAACGCTATGACCTCTACAGTAGCGGCAAATGTGAAATCGGCGGTGATGACCTCATCACCTGGCTTTAGGCCTAATCCCATCATGGCTATTTGCAATGCGTCAGTACCGTTGGCACATGGAATAACATGTTTAACCCCTAAATAGTTTTCAAGGTTCTTTTGAAATTCATGAACCTTGGGGCCATTGATAAATGCCGTGGATTCAATAACCTCAAGAACCGAGCTATTGACCTTTTCTTTTATATGCTCGTATTGACCTTTTAGGTCAACCATTTGTATTTTTTTCATAGGATGCGAAAATACAAAAATCATTCATCTAAAGCCAATCAATTAATATAAAGAATGTATTTTAGCTTGAAAGAAAAGCTATTGCGAAATCTCTATAACATCCTAACTTATATTGCTGATTTTCATTTGCGGATCATTGCCCTATTCAATGATAAAATAAGGCGAGGTGTCAAAGGGCGAAAACAGACCTTTGAGAAGCTTCGCTCAACGATTTTTTCAACTGACAAAACGCTTTGGTTTCATTGCGCTTCCCTTGGTGAATATGAGCAGGGGCTTCCCGTATTCGAAGCCATAAAAACAATGTACCCTGATCATAAAATTGTGCTTAGTTTTTTTTCGCCCTCGGGATATGAAGCTAAAAAAAATACAGCCATTGCCGATCTCGTTATTTACCTGCCTTTAGATTCCCTAAAAAATGCCAAACTAATTCTTGACCTAGTCCATCCTGACCTTGTGGTTTTTGTAAAATATGAGATCTGGCCCAATTACTTACTCGAGATCAAGATACGGAATATCAAGTCCATATTGATATCAGCGATATTCAGACGAGATCAGGCCTATTTTAAAATCCATGGAAAATGGATGCTTCAAGCGCTCGCTGGTTTCGACAAAATTTTTGTTCAGAATGAAAGCTCCCAACAAATTTTAAAGGACAATGGCATTACTCAGGTGGACGTTTCCGGAGACACCCGATTCGATCGGGTTTACAACCAGCTCTCGGCTAATAATACAGTCGATTTTATTGAAGAATTTAAAGCAGGAAAATTGTGTATTGTAGCCGGCAGCACATGGCCTGAAGATGAAAAATTACTGGCGAATTTTATTAATGGGTCTGCCGATGATCTCAAATTTATTATCGCTCCCCACAATATCAAACCGGCTCAAATTGAACATCTAAAAAAAGCCTTAACCAAAAAGGTCGTCTTATATACCGAGAAGGATAATAAAGATCTCGCCGGCTACCAAGTGTTGATCTTAGATACGATAGGCTTGCTCTTTAAAGCCTTTAATTATGCATCTATAGCACATATTGGAGGCGCTGTTGGAACCACAGGGCTTCATAATACCCTGGAGCCCGCAGTTTTTGGAATTCCGATAATCATAGGACATAATTATGAGAAATTTCCGGAAGCTCATGACATGATAAATCTTGGTGGTATGTTTTCAATTTCAAATGCCTCTGAACTGCATTCTATATTAAATAAACTCATCCTAGACCCGACTTTCCGACGCGATATTGGAGCGAGAAATCTGGATTATATCGAGAAAAATCGAGGTGCTGTGATCCAAATCCTTGATTATATACGTAAATAGTAGCATAAAACAAGTTGATCTTAAAAAAATGTTAAAAAAACGTTGTAAGATCGATTAAGATGTTTTTAATTGCATAAATATTTAACATTTAAATCACTAAAAATGAAAAAATTAATTCTGAACATTTTCTTAGCAGTTACACTTTGTTTCTCGTTAGCTGCATGTGACTCATGTAGTAAAGAAGCTGATAAAGCTGCTGACACTGTTGAAGGTGCTGCCGATGCGGCTACTGAAGCGGCTGATGATGCTGTAGATGCAGTGGAAGAAGCTGCTGATGATGCTAAAGATGCGGCTGAAGATGCTGTCGAAGAAGTTAAGGACGCTGTAGAAGAAGCTGTGGATAGCACAACTGCTGCAGTTAACGATGCCGTTGAAGGCGCTAAGGATGCAGCTGGTGAGGCTGTAGATAAAGCCAAAGATGCTGCTGCCAACGAATTGGGTAAAGCATCTGACAAACTAAAGAAAGACAATAACTAATATTGACTTTTAAAGACATTAAAAAGGCCTTGGAAATTCCAAGGCCTTTTTAATTATAGAACTTATGATATTTTAGGAATTATCAACAACAGAAGCCTTAGGCGCGTTTTTTCTAACAGACGCAATTCCGTTTTCCATAGCAGAGTTAGATGAATACATTTCACTACTTCCAACGACTTGTCCGTTAGTAGATTTTAGAGTGAAATACGGGCTTCCATTTTTTGCTTTCATTCTTTCGAAGTTCGCATCCTTTTTAGAGTTGTTCCTAACAGAATCAATCCCGTTTTCACATCCAGATCGAGAGGAATACCCCTGACTTGATAAAATTACCTGTCCATTTCCAGCTTTTAAATTAAATCTGAATTTACCGGCTTTGTCTTTTTTGATTTCAAATTTTCCCATTTTTTTATTTGTTTATTTTATTAAGATTAATGTTTCTCAAAAATAAGAAAAAGAAAGCGAACAAAAAAAAATGGGATGGACTTCGTTGCGCCCGGCTGTCGGTAGATTGATTCGCATATCTATAGCCCGTAAAATACCGGGTCAAAATAGGTTGTTTAAGATGTCGTTTTTCTATGTTTTCTGCGGTTCATCGATAGATAATTTTCAAGAAATTTAAATAAACACCCTTTCACCTAATTTATTAGCATAAAATCCCAATTATTGTCGGTTAGTGCTGTCTTTTCGTAATTTAATCTTGCACATTTATTATTCAACCTTTCTGTCCTTACCCAAATCGGGGACCTGTATAGTCAATTTACACGAACAACTTTCGAAAAATCATAAGACGATTTTATGCCTTGGCATGGGATCTATTATTAAATCTGTTTATTATGAAAAAGAAAGTTTTTATCGGGTTATTTTTGGGCTGTTCATTAATCGTTTTCGGACAAAAAGGAGCTAATTATCCCATGGATGGCATGTATGGCGGCGTTGAAAGCGGCGCAGCATATGTCAAGGTCAATGGCTTTTTTGGCAGTGAGGCCAGAGCCAATGCCGAGGACGAATACCTCACAAAAGAATTTACCAAAAGCGTTGTTAGTTTGAATCTTGGTTATGGAAAATACCTGGGCGAATCCTTTATTGCGCTTGAAGCACATCACTCCCTTTACACCAAGAAAATCTCGGAGTCATTCACTCAAAGTGATTTTAATTTTGATCTTTCCATTTCATCCAAAAGTGAGTTAGACCTTGTAATTGGAAGAAAAATAGGAGCAAAAAGTCTGTTAACCTTACGCGGCGGCATTGCCTTTTCCAATATCAATATCACTGCCATCAGTGATCTTGATAATGATCTCTATGTTTTGGATAAACAGTGGAACGGTTATTCCCTGGGCTCAGGTTATGTGCATGGAATTAGTGATAATCTCTCCATAAAAACAAAGTATAGCCTAACCTTCTTTAATAATAAACAATTTCCCAATACAGACTCTAAACTGGTTGACAACAGAGCTACCGTGAGTTTTATTTATCGTATTTGGACTAAAGAATAAGTGCTTGTTAGCGGGAATTGCCTTGCGACGATCCTCTCCGTCGGCAAACAGCTCCTAATTATCCCGTTTTACGGGAGCTTCAACATTTTGAAAAAAGAAAGACCGCAAAGGGTCTCTTTATTATTTCAGAAAAACAGCCGAAATGAACTTCGATGTTTTTCTGAAACAAAAAAGCCAAGACTTTTGTCTTGGCTTTTTATCTGTACTGAAGGCGGAATTGCCTTCGGTGAATCTCGCCTAGTCATCTTGAAACTAAAAGCCTCATCCGCTCTAGCGGATATCTTTTTTGATTTCCTTTTTCCATGAATGCAAGCGGGAATTAGCTACGCTGAGTCCCAGTATCAACATCTTGAAAAAAGCTAGACTGCGATGCAGTCTCTATTTTGTTTCCATCAAATGCGCTAAAGCAAGCTTTGCGATTTTTCGGAAACAAAAAAGCCAAGACCTTCGTCTTGGCTTTTTATCTGTACTGAAGGCGGGACTTGAACCCGCACGGGCATTACTGCCCATTGGATTTTAAGTCCAACGTGTCTACCAATTCCACCACTTCAGCAACTTTGGTATATTCTTGTAGAGCGAAAGACGGGATTTGAACCTCCCGTAAAACGGGACAGGCGCGACCCGGGTCGCTCAATCAAATATTTATAAATATCTCCTTAGAAATATTTTGATTCAATCTTGAGCGAAAGACGGGATTTGAACCTCCCGTAAAACGGGACAGGCGCGACCCGGGTCGCTCAATCTAATATTTATAAATATCTCCTTAGAAATATTTTGATTCAATCTTGAGCGAAAGACGGGATTTGAACCCGCGACCCTCACCTTGGCAAGGTGATGCTCTACCCCTGAGCTACTTTCGCATCATTTTTTAATGAACTTGCAATACGAATATTGCGGATGCAAATTTAATACAATTATAATAATAGCAAAGGCTTTTTTGAAAAAGAAAAGAGACTATGCCCGTTTTTTCTTTTGCAACATCCGTTTAATTTCATTCAGCTTCATCAAGGCTTCAACAGGCGTCAGCGTATCAATATCTATATGCAAAATTTCATCCTTGATCTCCTCTAATAAAGGATCGTCCAATTTGAATATACTCAATTGCATATCGGACTTCAATGACTTCACTTTTTCGGTCAATTCTTCACTGGAATGTGATTTCTCCAGGCGTTTTAAAATTTTATTTGCCCTGTGAATGACCTGATTGGGCATACCGGCCATCTTTGCTACATGGATCCCAAAACTGTGCTCGCTGCCACCTTCAACCAAGGTCCTTAAAAAGAGCACCCTGTCTTTTAACTCCTTGATGGATACATTGAAGTTTTTTATTCGATCAAAGGTCTCGGTCATTTCATTGAGCTCATGGTAATGCGTTGCAAATAATGTTTTTGCCCGAGAGGGATGCTCATGCAAATACTCACTAATCGCCCAGGCAATGGAGATGCCATCATAGGTACTTGTTCCCCTTCCAATTTCATCAAGCAACACCAAACTGCGCTCTGAGATATTGTTCAGTATTGAAGCGGTCTCATTCATTTCAACCATAAAGGTCGACTCGCCCATGGATATATTATCACTGGCACCTACCCTGGTGAATATCTTATCGACCAAGCCTATACGCACCGATTCGGCCGGCACAAAACTACCGATCTGCGCCAGGAGAACGATCAAGGCTGTTTGCCTTATTATGGCCGATTTTCCAGACATATTAGGGCCGGTGATCATGATGATTTGCTGGCTTTCCCGATCGAGATAGAGGTCATTTGGAATATAGGATTCGCCTAATGGTAATTGCTTTTCAATGACCGGGTGGCGGCCTTGCTTGATCTCAAGTTCATAAGATTCATCAAGTACAGGCCTGACATAAGTATTGGCCCTCGCCAATTGAGCAAAACCACACAAGCAATCCAATTCACCAATCAATTGCGCATTACTTTGTACCTCTTTTATGAACGTGCCCATCCAATGAACAAGTTCCTCAAACAACTGCTGCTCAATGGCTAAAATACGTTCTTCGGCCCCAAGGATTTTGGATTCATATTCCTTTAATTCTTCGGTGATATAACGTTCGGCATTAACTAAGGTCTGCTTCCTGATCCATTCTTCAGGCACCTTGTCTTTATGTGTGTTTCTAACTTCTATATAATATCCAAATACATTGTTCGATGCGATTTTAAGAGACGGGATCCCGGTGCGTTCGCTTTCGCGTTCAAGCAAGGTGTCGAGATAGGTTTTCCCTGAGTGTGCCAATTGCCGAAGTTCTTTCAACTCCTCCGAAAAATCGGAAGCAATGGTATTTCCTTTTAGTATATTAACCGGAGCATCTTCCATTAAGGTTTTCTTGATCCGTTCTCTCAATTCATCACAATGATCTAAGGATTCTCCAATGGTTTTTAAGGCTTTATTATCGCTATTAAAAGCCAGGATCTTTATAGGTGCGATCGCCTCCAAAGAATTTTTTAATTGAATGACCTCTCGCGGGTTCACCTTAGCCGTTGCCACTTTAGACACCAATCGTTCCAGATCGCCTATACGCTTAATTTGAGTTTGAATTTTTCCTAATAAGATTTCATTCTCCAATAAATATTCAACAACCTCATGGCGTTCGTTTATCTTAGCCATATCAATTAATGGCAAAGCCAACCATCGCTTCAGCATACGCCCGCCCATGGGTGAAATGGTCCTATCGATAACATTCAATAAGGTCACGGCATTTGCATTGACCGAATGATACAATTCCAGGTTTTTGATCGTAAATCGATCCATCCACACATAGGCATCTTCGGCAATGCGCTGAAGCCTTGTGATATGCTGTAATTTATGGTGCTGTGTTTCGGAGAGATAGTGCAATATCGATCCCGAAGCCACTATCCCTTCATATAGGTTTTCGACACCAAAGCCTTTTAATGATTTGGTTCCGAAGTGATTACAAAGCGTTTCATTGGCATAGTCATCCTGATACACCCAGTCTTCAAGAAAATAGGTGTGAAAACGGTTGCCAAAAATATCTTCAAAATCTTTGCGTTTCTGTTTGGATACTAAAATTTCACTCGGACTAAAATTTTGTAATAATTTATCGATATACTCGGCATTTCCCTGTGAGGTCAAAAACTCTCCCGTTGATATGTCCAAAAAGGAAACACCAATGTATTTCCCGAAATAAACCGATGCCAAAAAATTGTTGGCCTTTGAATTTAAAATATCATCATTTAATGCGACACCTGGAGTGACTAATTCGGTAACACCGCGTTTTACTATGGTTTTCGTGAGCTTCGGATCTTCAAGCTGATCACAGATCGCAACCCGCTGTCCGGCTCGAACCAATTTTGGCAAATAGGTGTTCAGGGCATGATGCGGAAATCCCGCAAGTTCGGTTTCGCTTTCACTTCCCGCCCCACGTTTAGTCAATATGATATCCAGGATCTGTGCGGCTTTAACGGCATCTTGCCCGAAGGTTTCATAAAAATCACCCACCCGAAACAAAAGTAAAGCATCAGGATGCTTAGCTTTAATCGCATTATACTGCTTCATTAAGGGGGTTACTTTTTTAGTTTTAGTTGCCAATGGTAAACTGTGATTTTAATCCTATTTTTGCAATTACTGTAAGAATGCTAAAGTAATTAATATTTGATTTTAATTAAAGCCCATTTGCCTTAAGTTATTTACAATTAGTACCTTTTTTATGCGGAAATTAAAAAACAGTGAATTAAAAAGATTATCGGTCGATGAATTCAAATCGGTGCCGAAATCACCCATCATTGTTATTCTTGATAATATCAGAAGTTTAAACAATATCGGATCGGTATTCAGGACGGCCGATGCCTTTCTTATCAAAAAGATCTATTTATGCGGTATTACCGCAACACCGCCTCATAAGGACATTCATAAAACAGCGTTGGGAAGTACCGAATCCGTTGACTGGGAATATGTTGAACACATTGAAGATCTAATTCTGAAATTAAGATCTGAAGGCATCAAGATCCTTTCAGTAGAACAGGCAGAAAATGCCATCATGTTGGATCAGTTTCAGACTGAAGAAGATGCTGTTTATGCGGTTATTTTTGGAAATGAGGTCAAAGGCGTTGCCCAGGAAGTGGTCAACAGGAGTGATGTTGTCATTGAAATTCCACAATTTGGGACCAAGCATTCTTTAAATATTTCGGTGAGTGCCGGAGTAGTCCTCTGGGACCTTTTCTCCAAACTTAATTCTTAACTTGAGATCTGATCCAGAATGCTCAGATAATCGGTGCGGTTCTGAACAAAATCCATTTCGGAAATATCGATGATCCTGACATTTAATTCGGGTTGACTCCTTAGGAATTCAAGATAGCCCGAATTGATCTTTTCCAAATAATCGCTATTGATATCCTGTTCATAATTGCGCCCACGCTTCCGAATATTCTCCTGTAGGCGTTCGGTGTTTTGATAAAGATAAACGTACAGATCGGGTTTGGCAATGTCCTTATAGACCTGATAAAACAACTTTCTGTATAAAATAAATTCATCTTCAGGTAAGGTGATCTTGGAAAAAATCAAAGATTTAAAAACATCATAATCGCTTATGATGAAATCCTTAAACAGATCGAGTTGAGACAGATCATCACTGATTTGCTGGTAGCGGTCAGCCAGAAATGACATCTCCAGGGTAAATGCATAACGCTGAGGTTCCTTATAAAATTTAGGGAGAAATGGATTATCGGCAAATCGTTCTAAGATCAATTTTGCATTGAACTCATCAGACATCATCGTTGCCAGGCTCGTTTTTCCAGCGCCAATATTTCCCTCAATCGCGATATAATTATGATTTGAAAAGCTATAGGATTTTTTTGGATTTTTAAGCCATATATTAATGGGTTCAGGTTGGCTTTCATCCTTACAATCTTCCAATAAGCTAATCACATCCTTTTTCATTTTGGGGTGTTTGATCTGTGAAGCGATATCGCGCAAAGGGAGCAGCACAAACTTGCGCTTATGCATTTCCGGATGCGGGATTTTTAAAGTTTTGGTTTTGATGATCTCGTCTTCAAAAAAAATGATATCAAGATCGATACTGCGCGACTGATGTGCTTTTTTTTTCGAGCGTACACGTCCCAAATCTTTCTCGATACGCAATAAGGTCTTCATAACCTTATTTGGTTTTTGATAGGAGTCAACACTTATACAGGCGTTTAAAAACTCCTCGCCTTCAAACCCCAAGGCCGGTGATTTAAAGACCTTTGAAATTTTTTCAATGGAACCAATTTTAAGATGGATAGCATCAAGGGCCAACTGTAAATTCTTAAATCGATCTCCCTGATTGCTTCCTAATGCGATATAAACCTTTTTGGGTTGCTCCATATATATGAGCAAATTAAACAAAAGAAAATTTATTAGTTTATATTTACGAAACGTATTTATCCACAAATTTGAATGACCACAAAAGATAAATTGGCAGCCCAACGGATATATCTGTTATTAGGGGCTTTATTTATTACTTCCCTCGTTGTTTCCAATCTTATTTTTAAAAAGTTTTTTTATTGGTATCCTGTCGATGCGGAGATCTTCGGAACCAAGCTTTTTGAGATTTCGGTAGGAATCCTGCCATATCCCATTACGTTTTTAATTACCGATTTGATCAGCGAGATTTATGGAAAGAAGCGTGCCAATCAGGTAGTGATTGCCGGGATTTTCGCTTCATTCTTTTCCATGCTGATTGTGTACGTGGCCAATGCTGTGCCTGCAACCGACTGGTCACCGGTAAAAGACGATCTGTTTACTGAAGTCTTCGGAAGCACCGCTATAGCCGTGTTTGCAAGTATGATGGCCTATTTGTTTGCCCAATTTATCGATATTCAAATTTATCATTTCTGGAAGCGACTTACACAGGGCAGGCATTTATGGTTGAGAAATAACTTCTCAACGTTCTTATCTCAATTCATAGATACAGCAACGGTTTTGTTGTTGTTATGTGCATTTGGGGAAATTGACTGGAGTTTGTTTAGTGGTCTTTTACTTGCAGGTTTTATTTTCAAAGTGATGATCGCGGCCCTTGATACACCATTTTTGTATTTAGGAGTATTCTTATTCAGAAAACGCTTCAATTTAAAGGTCAATGAAGAAATTGATCTGCTTTAAGAAAAATAATTTTAGGGAATTCATTGTGTTAGTCTGGCATATTAATTGTTACTTTGGCTAATATTAATAAACACAACACATTAGAATATTTATTTATGATTATAATCACGGTAAAAGAAGGTGAAAATATTGACAGAGCTCTTAAGCGTTACAAGAGAAAGCATAGAAATGTGAAAGTAATGAATAATTTAAGAGAGAATCAGCATTTTACTAAAAAATCTGTGAAGCGTCGTAGAGAAATTCAAAAGGCTCAGTATATTCAGCGCCTGAGAGATGAGGAAGATCTATAGTTCTCAGATCGCAATTTCCACAACCAGTCCTTCATTCGATCTTACATTAAAAACAGTTTCATCCTCGAAGATGAGATACTGCCCCTTTATTCCAACAAGTTTTCCACTATAATTAGGTGATTTTCCTAGATTCAGGCTTTTAGGTTTCTCCGGAAATTTCAAGACCGGAAATTCCATATGTGTCTCTTTATTATTTTCGATATAATAGTCTTTGGCCTCTTCCGGAATATAGGTCTTAAGCCGTTCTCTCCAAGAGATAAGATCCTCATCCTTTATATCATTTTTCAACATGGAGCGCCAATTCGTTTTATCGCTCACATGCTTCTTAAGTTCAAGCTCTGTGATACCGGCAAGATATCGGTTGGGTACTTCTACAATTTCAATGGCTTCATGGGCACCCTGATCAATCCAACGTGTGGGTATCTGACTTTTTCGTGTAACACCAACCTTTACATTGCTTGAATTCGCCAGGTAAACAACATGGGGTTGCAACTGAACCTTTTTTTCATATTCAAGATCCCTGTCTTCTTTATCAAGATGCGCCGTGCTTAATTCAGGACGAATAATCCAATCGGCTGCCTGAGGGATCTCAAAAAAACAGGACTGACAAAAGCCCTGCCTGTAAATGACACGATCCCGACCACAATTTAAACACTGGTGGCCAATGAACTGTATGCCAATAGTTTTATCAAGCAATTGATTCATATTTAAAAAATCGCTTTCGAAAACAAGGTAATATTGAATGGGCTGTGCTATTTGCGTCTGCATTTTTGTTAACACACCTTTATACAGCATACGAAGATTTTTGTTATTTTTAGTTCCTGGTAAATATAATTAATCTATGCCAATTCCTTTAGTAAACTCTATTGCATCATGGTTCTTGAAAAAGCGATTTCATCAGATTGAGCTCTTTTTAAAATATCCCAATGAAGTTCAAAATGAATTACTTCTCGATCTCATCGATGATGCCAGAGATACCGAATTTGGCAAACGGTTTGACTTTGCTTCGATTTCTGATTATAATACATTTTCTGAACGGATCCCTGTGACCACCTATGAAGAATATGAATCCCTCATAGAACGCTCTAGATTAGGCGAAAATAATATCTTTTGGCCTACGCCAATTAAATGGTATGCGAAATCAAGTGGCACGACCAACTCAAAAAGCAAGTTTATCCCTGTAAGTGAAGAGTCGCTCGAAGACTGTCATTATGCCGCCAGTAAGGACCTTCTATGCATGTATCTTAATAATAATGAGAATTCTCAGTTGTTTACCGGTAAAAGTTTACGTCTTGGTGGTAGCAAGGAGCTTTATAAAGAAAATGGAACCATTTTCGGTGATCTGTCCGCAATATTAATTGATAATATGCCGTTTTGGGCCGAATTTAGCAGCACACCCAGTAATAAGGTATCCTTAATGAGTGACTGGGAAGTCAAAATGCAGGCCATCGTAGATGAAACCATACTCGAAAATGTGACCAGTCTGGCAGGTGTTCCTTCCTGGATGCTGGTTTTAATGAACAATGTACTTGAAACCACTAATAAAAGTTCGCTCTTTGATGTCTGGCCTAACCTGGAGGTATATTTTCATGGTGGCGTAAGCTTCGCTCCTTATGTAGAGCAATACAAGGCTATTTTACCACGGAGTTCCTTTCAATATTATGAGATTTATAATGCTTCGGAAGGTTTTTTTGCTATTCAGGATCAAAATAACTCCAATGAATTGCTTTTAATGCTTGATTATGGCATCTTTTACGAATTCATTCCTATGGATAACTATGGCACGACCGAAGAGAAGGTCATTCCATTAAGTGAGGTTGAGATCGCTAAAAACTATGCTGTGGTCATCACCACAAATGCCGGATTATGGCGCTATAAAATTGGAGATACGCTTCGCTTTACATCAATTAATCCCTATAGGGTTATGGTAACCGGAAGAACAAAACACCATATCAATGTATTTGGAGAGGAATTGATCATTGAAAATGCCGAAAATGCGCTAAAAACGGTTTGTAGCAGAACACAGGCTGAAATTGTTGACTTCACGGCTGCACCTATTTTTATGAAAGGAAGGGAAAAAGGGGCGCACGAATGGCTTATTGAGTTTAAAACACCTCCCAAAGACATTGAACAATTCAATGCATTGTTCGATGATACCCTAAAATCACTGAATTCCGATTACGAAGCCAAACGCCATAACGATATGACCCTTAATAAACCCACCATTCATATTGCCAGGGAACGTTTGTTCTATGACTGGCTCAAGCAAAACAATAAATTAGGTGGTCAGCACAAAATCCCCCGTTTGTCCAATACAAGGGACTATATTGACGAATTATTAGTTCTAAATCGTTAATTATTGCTGTCGTTCGTCGAAGAAATTTGAATCGTAATTTATTTGAACGAATTTACCTTAAAATTCGTCTAAAAATTGGCTATCTCGTTTTTTTGACAGGCTTTTTCGCTTTAACTTAGAAGAGCTATTAATCAAAATCCATTGAAATGAAAGCGATTATCCCTATGTCCCTCGCTGTGGTTTTCTGTACTCTATTTTCATATGAAAATATCTCTGTTATCCCCTCAGAGCGGCAAGATACACTCATTATTGAAACCTCCAATGAGGAAACTGATATAAACAAAAGTGGTTTAGATTTTACTGTTTACAATTCTAATATCAACACCAAATACTCGGAGTTTAGTTCCGCCACTTTTAAAAACAAACTCATTGTAGTTTCTTCCAAAAAAATTGGAGGTTTAGGTAATGGGCTCGACAGAAACACTAATGAACCTTACACCGAATTATTCTGTTTAGACTTCGACAGCAAAGGCGATATTTCCAACCCTTTGTTATTCTCACGAATTTTGAATACAAAACACAATGAAGGCCATGTGTCGTTCTCACCAGATGAAAGCACCATATATTATACACGTAGTTTAAGAGAAAACACCTCCAATTACCAGTTATATAAGGCCGACCTTGCACCAGGTTCACACGGCAATTGGGTTGATGAAACCCAGTTAACCTTTAATTCTCAATATTCGATAGAAAATCCGCATGTGAGTCCTGATGGCAAGCATTTATTTTTTAGTTCGAATAAACAGGGAGGCCAGGGCGGTTATGACCTCTATGTAGCCGAAATATTAAAAAACGGAGCGATAGGAGTCCCTACAAACCTGGGACGGGAGATCAATGGTCCGTCTGACGAAAAATTTCCGTTCATGAGTAAGGACGGCAAGAATTTTTTCTTTGCCTCAAACGGACATTTCGGTTTAGGTGGCTTTGATCTATATGTAAGTAAGGTCACGGCAGAAGCCTTCGAAATTCCAGTGAATTTAGGAGATGAGGTTAACTCGAGTTTTGATGAAGTTTCCTTATCATTTATATCTGACACCAAAGGGTATTTCTCTTCAAATAAGACCGGTGGAAAGGGTAGTTTTGACATCTATTGTTTTGAAGCCCTTCCAATCGCACAAATCGTGCAAGGCATTATTGTGGATAATCAAACAAATCAGCCCATTCCTGAATCTAAAGTAGTTTTATTGGATGAAACAGGGCAAGAATTATCAACTCAAACTACCGGAGCTGATGCCCATTTTAGTTTCAGCATAAAAGCATTTGAAAATTATAAGTTAAAGATTTTAAAACCTGGGTTTGAAGCGAATGAATTTGCTTTTGAAGCCAACAATACACAAAGTAATATCTATAAGCAGGTCTTGAAATTGTCGGCGAAAAACCGGCCTTCATCTAATAAGGAATAAACGCTCTCTAAATTAATAGCGTTTAATCATCCATCGCCGTCCCGATAGAGATGTCGGGGCCAAGGTGGACTTTGTCCTTATTAGGATTTTCCCTCAAAAAAAAACCACTTCATTAATTTTCATGAAGTGGTTTTTACTTTATAAAGCAACGTAATTTAAGATACGGCTTTCAGTTTTTTGAGTTTTGTTCTTGTTAATTTACTTTCTGCATAGGACTTCGTCACACTAAGTTTGGTTTCATCGCCTCCCGGCAAATTAAACATAGCATCGGTCAGGATCTCTTCACATAATGAACGTAATCCCCTGGCGCCTAATTTATACTCTACAGCCTTCTCAACGATGAAATCTAAAGCGCCTTCGGTAAAGTTAAGCTCAATATCATCCATTTTAAAGAGCTTTTTGTATTGCTTAACAATTGCGTTTTTAGGTTCTGTAAGAATGGCTCTTAAGGTGTTTTGATCTAAAGGATTCATATAAGTTAGAACCGGTAATCTTCCTATAATTTCAGGAATAAGTCCAAAGTCCTTTAAATCCTTTGGTATAACATATTGAAGCAAGTTGTCCTTATCTAATAATTCTTCCTCATGAGATGCCTTATATCCAATGGCCGACATATTAAGTCTTTTGGAGATATGGCGATCGAGGCCATCAAAGGCACCACCTGCAATAAATAAAATATTTTCGGTATCTACTTCAATGAATTTTTGATCGGGATGCTTACGCCCACCTTTAGGCGGTACATTGACAACGGTTCCTTCCAACAATTTCAGAAGCGCCTGTTGTACACCTTCTCCTGAAACATCTCTCGTAATGGAGGGATTGTCGCTTTTACGTGCTATTTTATCAATTTCATCAATAAATACTATACCGCGTTGTGCTTTTTCAAGATTATAATCGGCGGCCTGCAAAAGTCTGGTTAAAATACTTTCCACATCTTCGCCAACATATCCTGCTTCGGTCAATACTGTCGCATCAACAATTGCCAATGGCACATTGAGCATTCTGGCAATGGTTTTGGCCATTAGGGTTTTACCGGTTCCGGTCTGACCTACCATGATGATATTACTCTTTTGGATCTCAATATCATCATCGGTTGCTGATTGCAACAAGCGTTTATAATGGTTATAAACTGCGACAGACATCACCCGTTTTGTATGTTCCTGACCTATGATATATTCGTCAAGAAAAGCTTTTATTTGCTGAGGCTTCCTAAGCATGAGCTCGGCCGATAAATCCCCACCTTCAATTTGTTTGGATTCTTCAATGACGATACCATGTGCCTGCTCTATGCAGCGATCACAAATATGCGCGTCGAGGCCTGCAATAAGTAAATTGGTTTCCGGTTTTTTTCTACCGCAAAAGGAGCATTCTAAGTCTTCTTTAGCCATCTAATTTAAATTTGGTTAAATTCTTAATCTCGAGATAATATCTCGTCAATCATTCCGTATTCGAGGGCTTTCTCAGCTCTCATCCAATAATCCCGATCACCGTCTGAATAGACCTTATCATAGGATTGTCCTGAATGTTTACTGATTATTTGATATAACTCTTCTTTCAATATTAATATTTCCCGGGCTGTAATTTCAATATCACTCGCCTGGCCTTGTGCGCCACCTAGAGGCTGATGAATCATAATACGGGAATGTGTAAGTCCGCTACGTTTCCCTTTTTCCCCAGCACAAAGCAAAACAGCGCCCATAGAGGCTGCCATTCCGGTGCAAATTGTGGCCACATCCGGCTTTATCAATTGCATGGTATCATAAATACCTAATCCGGCATATACACTTCCACCCGGTGAATTGATATAGATTTGAATATCTTTGGACGCATCAGTACTCTCTAAAAACAATAATTGGGCCTGTATAATATTGGCAACCTGATCGTTTATTCCTGTTCCTAAAAAAATAATGCGGTCCATCATCAACCTTGAGAACACATCAAATATGGCAATATTCATCTGACGTTCTTCAATGATATTTGGGGTGAGATTCACAGGATACATACTGCTAACAATTTTATTATAGTATGTACTGCTTATACCTTGATCCTTCAAGGCGAATTTCTCAAATTCTTTTCCGTAATCCATAGGTGTTTTTTGATAAATGATTAAATAAAAAAAGCGTTGAATTCACTAGAATTCAACGCATAAATATAGTGAATTTTTAAAACTATGTGCTGTAAACTTCCTTGACAAACTTATCGTAGGATAACTCTTTAGTCTTCAAATTTGCCTTTTCCTTATATAATGTAAGTAATTTTTGACTCATCAACTGCTCCGACAATCGTTTAACCTCTTCCTGGTTTGATAAGACTCTTGCAGTGATATCATCAAGCTCCTTTTCAGAAGGATTGATTTGTCCAAATTGAGCCATTTGCGCTTTTATCATATTAGTGGCAAAGGCCTTAAGGTCCTCGAATTTTACTTGCAGGTCATGGTCTTCAATTAATTTACCTTCAATTAACTGGTAACGCATCCCTTTTTCCGATTTCTCATACTCTTCTTTGGCCTGGCTATCATCCATTTCTTCTTCTCCTGCAGTTTGAATCCATTTTTGTAAAAATTCGGTTGGAAGATCAAATTTTGTATGCTCTACTAAATATTCCGTTACATCATTTAAAAGCTTTTGATCAGATTGCTGTTCAAACTGCTTTTCGGCATCAGACTTTATTCTGGCCTTTAATTCGGTTACCGATTTAACGACGTCCTTTCCAAAAAGCTTGTCAAACAATTCCTGATCCAGGTCGGCCAATTCACGTTTATTGATCTCCGTTACCGTAAAAGTAACTTCGATATCCAAGCCGTGAACATCATCATGCGGCACTTTTAAGTGGTGTATGAGATCATGTTCTTCCTTAAACAGGCCTTTCGTTTTCAATATGATGTCATCACCCGATTTAGTGCCGAGCAATTTATTGACATTTGCTTTACCTTTTATTTTATCAAGAGTAATGGTTGCTGTATTTTCAATGCTTCCATCCTGACTTTTGAATACTCCGGTAACTTCATCTTCTTCTTCAACCGTTTCTTTATTGATCAATTTGCCATATTGCTTTTGGATATTTTCAATCTGGCCTTTGATCATTTTTTCATCAGCAACAATCTTATAATGTGTTATCGGTTTCTTTCCATTAAGTTCAACTTTGAAGGATGGTGCAAGACCAAGCTCGAACTCAAAGCTGAATTCATCCGAATTCCAATCTAAATTATCTTGTGATTTCGGTAATGGATTTCCTAGTACATCGAGTTTTTCCTCCACCAAATACTTGCCAAGGGCGTCCTGAAGCAATTTATTGACTTCGTCGATAAGCACCGCTTTTCCGTATTGTTTTTTAACCATTCCCATAGGTACATGCCCCTTTCGGAAACCGGGAATATTAGCTGTTTTGCGATAATCGGATAGTATTTTCTCAACTTTATCACTATAATCTGCTTTCGCAATATCAACTTTTACAACGGCATTGAGCTCGTCAATATTTTCTCTTGATATATTCATTGTCTTCAATAAAAATTGTCTGCAAAATTACAACAAATTTGCAACCCCACAAACTTTTAAACTCGTTGATATGACCCTTATTTTTTATCCTCTTTTATAATTGAATGCAGGACCGATTGTAAAAATGACAGCAGTATACTAAAGAGTAAAGCGGTCCATATACTACTTACAGAAAATCCATCAATGAGCTTGTCGGCTAAAAGAATGATCAATGCGTTGATAATCAATAAGAACAATCCCAGGGTTAAAACCGTAATGGGTAAGGTAAGAATAATGAGCAGGGGCTTTACCAACGTATTTAAAAAAACCAAAACTATGGCAACTATTAATGCTGTGGTATATGGAGGATCTAAACTTACTCCGGGAAGTAGCTTCGCCAGAATAATTATCGCGATCGCACTGATGATCAATTTTATAATGAATTTCATAAGATTATTTTTGGTCTGTTAAAATTATGAATATTTAACGCACAAAGTTCATTACGGCCTTAAAAAATTCTTCAGGATTTTCGGCATGAAGCCAATGCCCGGAATTCGAAATGGTTTGGATAGTAGCATTTGGAAAATGTGATTTGATTAAAGATTCATCCTCATCTGTAATATATTCTGAACGGTCTCCTTTTAAAAATAAGGCATCACCATTAAATTTATAATACATTGGCAAGGCTTCTCCAATTTCTTCCACAAGTTCACTCAATACCTTCAAATTCATGCGGAAACCTAATTGTCCCTTTTCGACCCAATACAGGTTTTTAAGCAAAAACAATCGCGTGCCATAATCACTGATGAAATTTGATAAATAGTCATCAGCTTGTTTTCTGCTGCTAATCCCCTCATAGTGCAAGGCTTTTAATCCCTCTAATATTTCGGTATGATGCACTGGATAGTAACGCGGTGAAATATCTGCAATGATCATCTTTGAAACCAAACTCCCATACTCTGCAGAAAAAAACATGGCCGTCTTTCCTCCCATGGAATGCCCTATGAGTACCATGTCATCAATCTTAAAATGTTCACAATAAAATTTCAAATCCTCGATCAAAAGATCATAATTAAATCCGGCATCATGAAAACTGCGTCCATGATTCCGCTGATCAACAAGGTGTACTTCAAACCCTTCTTCACTAAAGCGTTTCCCCAAGGTTTTCCAGTTATCACTCATTCCAAGGAATCCGTGTAGAATCACCATGGGCTTGCCTTCGCCTAAAATATTAGAATGTAAGAGCATTACTTTAACTTATGAAGATACATATTGATCACATTTTCCACCCCAAGATAAAGGCTTTCAGAAATTAGGGCATGGCCTATGGAGACTTCCAGAAGCCCCGGCACCTGATCTTTAAAGTACTTAATATTATCGAGCGACAGATCATGTCCGGCATTAATTCCCAGCTGAAGTTCTAGCGCCAATGCAGCGGCATCGACATATGGTTTGATGGCCGATTCATTGCCCTGGCCGTATTGATTCGCATAAGCTTCAGTATATAACTCAATGCGATCGGCACCCGTTTGTTTTGCCCCTTCAACCTGATCACAAACAGGATCGAGAAAAATTGAGGTCCTTATTCCGTTGCTTTTAAACTCCGATATAACCTCCGACAAAAAATCTTTGTGTTTGATAGTATCCCACCCGGCGTCTGAAGTCAGCACATCTTCACTGTCTGGCACCAGGGTCACCTGGGTTGGTTTAATTTTGAGAACCATATCGACAAATTTCGGGATTGGATTACCTTCAATATTATATTCGGTGTAAACCACGGGTTTTAAATCAAAGGCATCCTGATATTTTATGTGACGTTCATCTGGCCTGGGATGAACGGTCACGCCTTGAGCACCAAATCGCTGAATGTCCTTTGCGAACTGAATCACATCAGGCGTTTGACCTCCCCTGGAATTTCGCAATGTAGCGACCTTGTTTATATTGACACTGAGTTTTGTCATTCCATTGTTTTAAAGCGCAAAAATACGAACTAACTTACGCTATTTGTACTTATTTTTAATTAATTTGCATGCGAGTAAAAATGAACATATGCCGCTTAGCGAATACATATTAAACGATATAAAACCCATTTCGGTCACGGACAAAATTAAAGATGTCCAGGAACTATTCAATCAGCTGACCTATTCGCATTTCCCTGTAAAAAAGGATGATGTGTTCATTGGAAGTATTTCTGAAACCGATGCCCATTGTTTTGAATCGGGAAAAACAATCGAAGACTATTTATACGCTGTGGAAGGGTTTCATGTATGGCGGCAAAATATCTGGCTGGACGTATTAGAGGCATTTGCTCAAAACGACACCAACATCATGCCTGTCCTTGATGAAAATAAAAGATATTTGGGGTTTTATGAACTCAATGATATCATCTCCTTATTTAATGACACCCCATTTTTTGCAGAACCAGGCAGTATACTTATAGTGGAAAAGGGCTATAATGATTATTCCTTTAGTGAGATCAGTCAAATCGTTGAATCAAATAATGCCAAACTTTTAGGTGCCTTTATTTCGAAAATGGAAAATGATGTTGTTCAGGTGACCATTAAAATGGGAAGTACCGGACTTAATGAAATTATCCAAACTTTTAGAAGATACAGTTATAATGTTGTTTCTGGACATCAGGAAGATGTCTTCTTAAAGAATCTTAAGGATCGCTCAGATTATTTGAATAAATACCTTAATCTTTAGGTTATGAAAATAGCGATCTACGGTCAGTTTTATCATAAAAAATCAGAAGAATCGGTAAAATCACTTCTGGATATTCTGAAAGAAAGAGACGCTGAAGTTTTCCTGGAAAGTCAATTCTATTCTGAAATCACCACGAATCATGGCATTTCGGTAAGTGATCGTTTTCAAAAATTTAGTGCACTTGACAATTCGTTTGATCTGTTGATCAGTATTGGAGGTGATGGTACAATTTTGCGTGCTGTTACCTTTGTAAAGGATTTTGCCATACCAATTGTTGGGATCAATACCGGAAGATTGGGCTTTTTGGCAACCATTCAAATGGACAATATCAAAAAAGCCATTGATCAAATTTTAGATGGCCAATATAAAATATCCAAACGAAGCTTGTTGTCGGTTGAAACCGAACCTGCGAATATGGGCTCTATCGATCTTAATTTCGCACTTAACGAAATTGCCTTGAGCCGTAAGAATACCACCTCGATGATCACTGTTGAGACACGACTTAATGATGAATTTTTAACGTCTTATTGGGCCGATGGCCTGATTGTATCGACGCCTACAGGTTCAACAGGCTATTCGTTAAGTTGTGGTGGCCCTGTCATAATGCCTGAAGCTGAAAATCTGGTGCTAACGCCCATAGCACCCCATAATTTAAGTGCACGCCCCTTGATCATTTCTGATGATACCATAATTAAATTAAGAGTAAGCGGACGGGAAGATGATTTCCTGATCTCCTTAGATTCTCGATTGGCGACCTTAAACTGCAATACGACGGTGATCATAAAAAAAGCCTCATTTACCATCAAAATGATCGAACTTTATGATGAAAGTTTTCTGGATACTTTACGCAAAAAACTCCTCTGGGGTGAGGACAAGCGCAATTAGATGGATTTTATTCCATATTTGCACTTTATCCACTAATTAGGTTGGTTCAAACCTAAAGAACAATAAAATAACCTAATTTTTGTTAATCTGTAATACTGGAACGTAAATTATAATAGGCTCAGCTTATTTGTTATATTTGCAAACTTTTAAAAATTTATGAGGTATTCAATCATAGTTATTATGAGTGTTTTATGCTGTCACTTTAGCTTTTCCCAAATCTACGAAGTTGGGATATTTGCTGGTGGGAGTAATTTAATTGCTGATGTTGGTTCGACGCGTTATATCGCTCCGAATTCTGCAGCTTTCGGTGGCATCTTGAAATGGAACCGCAGCCCGAGGCATTCATGGCGCATCTCAGCTATATATTCATCCCTTGAGGCAAAAGACTCGAAATCGGATGACCCAAGGCGAAAGGAACGCGGCTATGTCTACTCAAATAATAGTTTTTTTGAAGTTTCAGCCGGTATGGAATTTACTTTTGTCGATTTCAATTTACATTACGACGGAAACAAATCAACTCCATATCTATATACGGGCGTAAGCGCTTTTTTCTATGATAATTATTACTTCAGAAACGGAATTCAAACTTCGGAAGGGACGTCCAGCTGGGGTTATGGTATCCCGATGGTGGTTGGTTTTAAGACCACATTGACGAGCCATATAATCCTTGCCCTGGAAATAGGGGCGCGTTATACATTTACCGATGAACTTGACGGCAGCATACCGGAAACTCCCCAACTACAGGATTTTAGATTTGGTAATCTAAATAATAATGACTGGTATACTTTTACAGGAGTAACATTAACATATACTTTTGGTCGCAGACCATGTTATTGTAATTTCTAAAATGGATTTAAGGGACAAGATACATATCGACCGTTTACCCAATCATATCGCAATCATTATGGATGGTAACGGGCGCTGGGCGAAGCAGCAAGGTAAACTAAGAGCCTTCGGTCATGAACGCGGCACGAAATCGGTCAGAGAAGTTACCGAGTCCTCAGCCGAATTGGGAATTAAGAATTTGACCCTTTACGCATTTTCAACCGAAAACTGGAATCGTCCAAAACTTGAGGTTCAAACCTTGATGAAGTTGTTAATCTCATCTTTAAAAAAAGAAATCAATACACTTCAGGATAATAATATCAAGCTTAATGCCATTGGGGATCTCAATGCTTTGCCTACGAAAGTCTCTCGAGAATTGAATGATGTTATCGACAAAACAAAAACCAATGACCGAATGACACTTACCCTTGCCTTGTCATATGGTTCTAGAGATGAAATAATACATGCAGTAAGAGACATTTCCCATAAAGTTAAAAATAATATAATTTCGCCTGAAAAAATTGATGAATACATAATAAATCAGCATCTTTACACGCGAAATTTACCAGACGTCGATTTATTGATTCGAACCAGTGGAGAACAGCGGATCAGTAATTTCCTTTTGTGGCAAATTGCCTATGCCGAATTGTATTTTACGGATGTATTATGGCCTGATTTTTCAAAGGACGATCTATATGAGGCCATTGTAAATTATCAAAATCGAGAAAGAAGATTTGGAAAAACAAGTGAACAACTAAGCTAATTTTAAACTTTTGAAAACATATATTACCCGATTCATATTTTTTATTTTCCTGATGAGCACTATAGCTATCACTGCTCAGAACCCTCAAAATCAGACTTCAGAGAAATATACTATTGGCGATATCATCGTCACTGGAAATACGACCTTTAGCTCAGCCACTGTCATTACATTCTCAGGACTGGCTAAAGGACAGCAAGTATCAATTCCGGGGGATAAAATAAGTGCAGCCATTAAAAAATTGTGGAGTTCAAATTTATTCAGCAGCATTGATGTTTATGTAACAAAGATCGAAGGCAATATTGTTTATTTGGAAATTGAGCTCATTGACCTTCCTGAATTGAAGGAGGCCACTGTCCTCGGAATAAAAAAGAAAAAAGTCTCAGAAATTATTAAGGAAAATAATCTTCAGCCAGGCGTAAAAGTTACTGAAAACCTCATCACAACCACCAAAAATTTCCTTGAAAACAAATATCGTAAGAAAGGAAATTTAAATGCAAAAGTAACGATCACAACCACAGAAGTAGTTGATACACTTCAAAAGAACAGGGTTGATATGGTTGTTAATATAGATAAGGGAAACAAAATCAAAGTAAAGCGTATCAATTTTATAGGTTCAGAAAAAATCAAAGCGAAAAAGCTTAGAAAATCTATGAAGAATACCAAGCAGAAAAATCCAATTCGCGTTTTGAAGCGTTCAAAATATATTGAGGCCGATTATAAGGAAGACCTTGTAAGTGTTATCGATACCTATAAAGAAAATGGATATCGCGATGCACGAATCATCTCCGATACAATCATTAAGAATGATGATAATACGATCTCTCTCAACATTCAGGTTGAAGAAGGGGAAAAATATACATTTGGTAAAATTGATTTTCTTGGAAATACTGTATATACCGATCAGCAGTTGAAACAAGTCCTTCGTATTAGCGAAGGGGACACCTATAATGGTGTGGAGTTAAAAAAACGTATTCAGGATAATGAAAACCCGGATGCAGATGATATCGCAAATTTGTATCAGAATACAGGGTATTTGTTCTCGACCATCACTCCGGTTGAAGTAAGCGCCGAAGGTAATGTCATCGACCTTGAAATTCGAGTTACCGAAGGTAAACCGGCCTATTTCAATAATGTGACAGTTGTAGGAAATGAAACCACTAATGATCATGTTGTTTATCGTGTCTTGAGAACACGTCCCGGGCAGTTGTACAGCAAATCGAATGTCCTTCGATCTTATAGAGAATTAGGCCAGATGGGCTTTTTTGACGCACAGCAGATATCTCCAAATATATTGAATGCAAGCCCAACTGACGGAACAGTTGATATTGAATATAGTGTCGTTGAACGCGGATCAAGTCAAATTGAGCTGCAAGGTGGTTATGGCGGCGGTGGTTTCATAGGGACTTTAGGATTGTCATTTAATAATTTCGCGATTAAAGATATATTCAAGAAAGAGGCCTATAAGCCAATACCAATGGGAGACGGTCAAACATTATCGCTTCGCCTTCAGGCGAGTCGATTTTTCCAAACCTATAGTTTTTCGTTTATAGAACCATGGTTAGGCGGGAAAAAACCGGTTCAGTTTTCGACCTCATTGTCACATACAAAGCAATTTTTGTTTGATCCTAGAACAGGAAATGCCGATAAAAGCAGACGATTTAATATAACCGGTATTTCTGTTGGACTTGCAAAGCAATTGACAATTCCAGATGATTACTTTCTGTTTTCCAGCGGGGTCAGTTTTCAGCATTATAATTTAAAGAACTATAATACCGGATTATTCACTTTTGGTGACGGATTCTCGAACAACCTGGCTTTTACGCTTGGTTTGACGCGAAATAACACGGCTATTGATCCTATTTATCCAACAAGTGGTTCTAATTTCAACGTGACAGCTAAATTCTCCTTACCCTATTCGATGTTTACTGACACCGACTATAGCGCCTTAAAGGATGAACGCGAGCAACTCACTGAAGATCTTATTGCCGATCCAGCCGATTTGACAGCACAAGACAGGATCGCTGAAATCGATCAGGAACGTTTTAAATGGTTGGAATTTTATAAGATCAAATTTAAAGGTGAGTGGTATACACGAATTGTTGATAAACTTGTATTGACCCCAAATATTGAATTCGGTTATCTTGGAGCCTATAATAATGACAGAGGAGTAATTCCCTTTGAACGATTCTTCCTCGGTGGTGACGGTCTGGGAAATTATAGCTTAGACGGGCGTGAAGCCATACGATTAAGAGGATATCCAAATCAGTCATTGTCCTCACAGGATGGTGGCTCAATATATAATAAATTTTCATTGGAATTACGGTATCCTGTAACCTTGGGAGCCCAGGCAAAGATTTATGCCCTGGCCTTCATGGAAGGTGGTCAGTCTTATGATAGCTTTAGGGATTATAATCCCTTCGCACTTAAGCGATCTGCCGGACTGGGTGTTCGAATATTCATGCCGGCTTTCGGCCTACTGGGTATTGATTTTGGCCATGGTTTCGATCCACTTCCGGGATTAACTGTTAAAAATGGTTGGGAAACCCACTTTATTATTGGTCAAAGATTTTAGTTTGGCACGATATTTTCTATGAAGTGGTTGATGATTTAGTAACGAGCGTTAAAATTTTATCGAATATATTTCGTTAATTTGAAGAATAATAACGCTTTGTGACGGAATCTCAGTATTTGTCCGCCATGAACCTGAATTTAAAGATGAAATCTATGAATTTAATACATAATCGGATGAAAACGAAAGTTCTTTTTTTATTGACTTTGATGACATTCATAAGTTTGTCTTCTTTTGCTCAAAGAAGTATTCGAATTGGATATATAGATACCGAATACATACTTCAAAATGTTCCGGAATATCAAGATGCGAGTTCACAATTGGACGCGAAGGTCTTGAAATGGAAAAATGAGATCGAACAACGCTTAAGTAAAGTTGAACAACAAAAGCAGCAACTCAATAGTGAAAGTGTTTTATTGACGAAGGAATTGGTTGAAGAACGCCAGGAAGAAATCGATATTGAAGAAAGCGAAATTTTAGACTATCAACAAAAACGATTTGGGCCTAATGGCGATCTTATGATCCAGAAGCGACAGCTTATGCAACCTGTTCAGGATCAAATATTTACAGCAGTACAGGAAATTGCCGCTAATAAGAACTATGATTTCGTCTTCGATAAATCAGCCGATGTAGTCATGCTGTATTCCGCTGATCGTTTTGATATCAGCGAACAGGTGCTTCGGTCAATAACGCGGTCGTCAAAACGCCGACAAGCTCAAAATAAGCAAGAACGAAAAGCAGCTGAGAAAGAAGACATTATTCCTGAAATTAATTTGGAGAAGGAAGAGCGAGAAAAGGCACTTGAAGATAAAAAAGCTACTCGTGCGGCTGAAATTGAAGCGCAAAGAAAATTAAGAAATGAAGCACGAGAAGCTAAAAAAGCTGAAATTGAAGCCAAGCGCCAAAAGATATTAGAGGACAGAGCGAAAGCCAGAGAGGAAAAGTTGAAAGAACGAGAGCAGGGCAAAGCAGCAGTGAAAGATGACGGACAGGAGGCTAATGACGATGCAAAGGCAAAAGAAGGAGAAGTAAAGGATGATGCAAAAACAAAGTCTGCTACTGAAACAGCTAAAGCAAAGACCGAAAAGAAATTAAGTGAGAAAGAGGCCAGAAAGAAAGCTCTTGAAGAAAAGAAAAAGAAGATCATTGAAGCCAGAGAAAAGGCCAGAAAAGAAAAATTAGAAGGAAGAAAAAAGGCTAAGGATTCTACCGACGCCAAGAAAGATAACGATAATTAATTAAAAGGATTTATAACATAATTAAATTGAAAATGAAACATTTAAAAACCCTATTATTTGCAGCCGTACTTATTGTTGGAACTAGCTTTATGAATGCGCAAAGTAAAGTTGCTCATATTAACACTCAGGACCTGGTTGAAGCAATGCCTGCGATGCAGAGTGCCAAAGCCGAACTTGAAAAATTGGCTAAAACCTATGAAACCGATATTCAAACTATGGCTACAGAATTGCAGAACAAGGTAAAGCAATATGATGCTGAAGCATCTTCAAAAACTCAAGAAGAAAATACCAAAAGAATGCAAGAAGTTCAAGGTATGGAAACGAGTATCCGTCAGTATCAAGCTCAAGCCCAGCAAGACCTTGCTAAGAAAGAAGCTGAATTGTTGGAGCCTATTTTAAAGCAAGCTAAAGATGCTGTAGTGAAAGTAGCGAAAGCTCAAGGATTTCAGTATGTATTAGATTCTACAGCCGGTCAGGGCGTAATCCTTGCAGACGGTAAAGATCTTTTAGCAGATGTTAAAACTGAATTAGGTTTCTAAAAAATTACCTAAATAAAAAAATCTAAAGCTGTCTACTTGTTTAGGCAGCTTTTTTAATTTTGCACTGTGAGCACACATCCTATAGGTATCTTTGATTCGGGCGTTGGAGGAACTTCCATATGGAGAGAGATTCATGCCTTATTACCTCATGAACATACCATCTATCTGGCCGATAGTAAGCATGCGCCTTATGGCCATAAAGGAAAAGAAAGAATTATTGAGCTTTGCAAAAAAAATACTGAGCTGTTGCTCGAGAAAAATTGTAAGCTCATTGTCGTTGCCTGTAATACCGCCACTACTAACGCTATTGCTGTTTTAAGAGCTTCCTATGAGGTCCCATTCATTGGCATCGAACCCGCCATCAAGCCTGCAGCATTACAATCAAAATCTAAAGCTGTTGGCATACTGGCCACAAAAGGCACTTTAAGCAGTGCGCTGTTCCATGAAACCTCCAATTTACATGCGAGCCATTTAACTGTGATCGAAAGGGATGGTGAAGGTATTGTAGAACTTATTGAAGCCGGAAGATTGGATTCACCTGAGATGCGATCGGTTCTCAATGTCCATTTGCAACCCATGATTGATGCTAATATTGATTATTTGGTTTTGGGCTGTTCACATTATCCCTATCTCATGCCAATGTTGCTGGATATCCTTCCAAAACATGTGAAGATCATAGATTCAGGGGCGGCCGTAGCACGTCAAACCAAGGCGATTCTGACCAAAACTAAATTGCTGAACACCAGATTAATCCGGCCCAAGCTTGAATTCTATTCAAACGCAAGACCCGATGTCCTTAAGTCCTTGCTTTCGGAACGGGCAAAGGTGGAATATCTGGATTTTTAGTAAGTTCTTTGGAAACTTTTCTTAGTAAGTATGATTTAAAAAAGATCAGTTCAGTCGACGAACTGATCCATCTCATCACTTCTGAAACAGATCACTTGAAATAAGACAGAAGATCCGCTTTACGTGAAGCCGCAACAATAATTTGCTTACCATTACTCAAAACAACACTTCCCCCTTTCCCCTTAACATATTTCCTGATCTCGTTTACGTTTACCAGGTAGGACTTATGCACTCTTGCAAAACTTGAATTGCTCAGGGCATCTTCAAAATATTTAAGCGTTTTACTCACCAATTTCTTCTTGTTGTTATTCAAAAAGATCTCGGTATAATTGTCATCGGCTTTGCAATATAATATATCAGCGGTTTCCAATACTTCAAATCCATCTTGCTGAGGAATCGTGATTTTTCCATTAACACTATTGGTTTTAGGCACCAGAACCTGATCTTGAAGCGCGTTCTCTTTGGCCTTTATTTCAGTGACATAGTCAACCGCTTTGATCAGTTCATCGATCGAGATAGGCTTCATTAAATAATACGAGGCATGAGCGTTCAATGCTTCAATGGCGTAATGGTTATAGGCAGTAACAAATACGGTTTCGAAGCTATGGTCACCAACTTTATCCAGTAGATCAAAGGCATTGCCAAATGGCATTTCAACATCAAGGAAAACAAGATCCAGTTCAATATTCCGAATTAAAACCAATGCTTCTTCAACATTTGCAGCCTCACCTACAATACTTACATTAGGGCAATATTTACCTACATAATTCCTTAAAATCTCTCTACTGGTTTCTTCGTCTTCTACTATAATTGAATTGAGTTTCATTTAATCTTTTTTTAAGGTTACCACAACTTTTGTTCCAGCATCTTCGGCCACCCGAAAATCGTCGATAAACACATCGACCTTATCCTTGTACATCTCATTTAAAATGGCAACTCGTTTTTTAATATTCCCAAGGCCTTTTGAATTATGTTCCTTCTGATTTTGGGTTTTCATTGATTTCGATTTGGCACGGCCTATGCCATCGTCTGTAATTGCAATAGACAGTTCATCAGACTTTGGCTGGCTTATGTTAATATCCAGCTTGCCTTTTTCTTTTTTATATCGAAGTCCATGCCAAACCGCATTTTCAATATATGGCTGTAGCAGCATGGGCGGTATTTGAAAATCTTCGATCTTAACATTTTCCTCTATTGTAATCGAATACTCAAACTTATCTTTAAACCTGAAGTGTTCAAGTTTGGTGTATAACTCCAAAAGCTCCAATTCCTTTTCAAATGGAATAAAATCTTCTTCGCTATTTTCCAGTACCGCTCGCATTAATAAAGAGAAGTCAGACAAATACTTATTTGCCGTACGTTCGTCATTTGTTGTAATAAAGCTATTGACCGAGTTTAACGCATTAAAAATAAAGTGCGGATTCATTTGACTTCGCAAGGACTTGAGCGCCAGAAGATTATTCGACAGTTTCTGCTGCTTGATCGATTTATACATGAAGTAACCGGCTATAAGAAGAAGTAACAAGCCACCTGTAAGGGAATATATGATAAGTCGTTGCACCTTATTTCGTTCCTCAGACAATTCATATTTGGTGGTTGATAAGGCCCTGTCACTTTCGAGACTCGAAATTCGACTTTGTTTTTCTGAAAGGTCCTGTCTGAAACGGTTGGCCTGTGCTATTTCCTGTTCTTTTTTAATATATAACTCATCGACCAGACTTTCATAGACCCTGGCATTGATAAAGGCAAGATCAAATTGGCCTGCATCCCGATAGACTTCAGACAATTTCCTGGCCGCATCTTTTTGGACCACGAGATCTTCCTTTTCGTCGGCTTCAGCTATACTTTTTTCCAAATACGGAATGGCATTAACATAATCCTTCTGCAAATAGTAGGCATTCCCGATCTTATAATTTTGCTTTTGAGGTGTTAATGAACTTTCATTATTAATGATAGTATCCATCTCAATGTCTTCTATATCTTCCAAAGCCTCTTGCCTGTTTTTTATTTCATCATCATAGGCTCTGTTCTTATTTTGGAAATCGGCTACTTTAACCTTCTCTTCGGCCGCCCTTTTTTTATTCTCCTGAGTTGCCAGGTTTAAGGATTTATCAAAATATTCACCGGCATTGTCTTCATCTCCTTTGGCTGCATAAGCCTCAGCAATTTTCGAGTTCAGATCAGTAACTTTTGGCGTTATCAGGTTTAACTGAGCGATCTTAAGACCCTCCTTATAATTGTTGATTGCGTCTTCAAAATTCTGAATAGCAAAATAGACATCGCCTAAACCTTCATACAGAGAAGTTAATTGCCAGTTGGAGAGCTGGCTCATGTCGATGCTTTCATAAATACCAATACTTTCCTGGTAGTTCTTATTGAATTTAAACGCCTTGGCTAATTTTAAATTCACCTCTTCCGAATCTTCATTTTGAAGGCTGATTCTATAGTTTGATACCGCCAGGTCATATTGCTTCCACTGAAAATAAACATCGGCCAGGGTTTCATATACTTCGGCATTTTCTCTGGAAGAACTCGAGATGGCCAAAGCTTCAGTTAGGAACTGAATACTGTTTTCGGCATCTTTTTTTAAATACACATAGGCGGAGTCGATTAGGGTCCGAAAATTTTGAGATTGAGAATACTTGCTTGTGCTTCTTAACGCCCCTGCATCCTGTCTGTTATTTGGTTCAACCTTAACGGTGAGCCGCTCATTGCTTTTTACAGTATAATATACGGTTTCGAAATCGCTATGCTTTATGGTGAGTTCGTCATTCATTTTAACCTGAATCCTGAATTCACCCTGTGAATTCGTCGTAGTATATGCACCACCATTGACTTCAATATTGACTTTTGAAATCGGTTCATAGGTATCACTCTCTATGACTGAACCCCTAATGGTAAACATTAAAGGTATTTCAGCAGAATCAGCCTCCTGAGCTTCCAGATAAGAAAGTCCAAGAAAGAGCAAACACAGTAAGATATATGTAGATATTTTCGTCATTTCTACTCTTGTAAAAGGTAAACTTACATACTTTCGCTCGTATAATAAAATAGCCTTTAGCCGTTATCGTTCTTTTCACGGCTAAAAAATACCTTTTCACTAATTAAGCTCAACTGTACACTCACTGAAAGGACCGTTTGACTCATTGCTGTTTTTTATTAAAAAAAGATGCTCGTAGGTTTATGTTTTATTAATCAAAAAACTAAATATACTATGAAATTTTTATCTAAAATCAGTCTGTTAACCGTTCTGTTAATTGGCTATTCGTCTTGCAATTTAAACGCAAAAAATCATGAAGTGAGCACTACGGTTGCTAAACTGGAGCATCACCCCAATAAGCAGTTCATTAAAGTGGCCTTACTGTTAGACACCAGTAACAGCATGGACGGGCTAATTGATCAGGCAAAAGCCCAATTATGGGAAATTGTAAATGAACTGTCATACGCGCGCTGCGATAATGAACGACCAAATCTTCAAATTGCACTTTACGAATATGGCAATGATGGGCTAAATCCGGAAAAGGGATATATACGTCAAGTTCTAAGTTTTAGTGAAGATCTTGACGAGATTGCCAAGGAATTATTCTCACTTACTACAAATGGTGGAAGCGAATACTGTGGACAAGTGATTCAAACGTCATTAAATCAATTGAAATGGGGGAAAAATCCTGATGATCTCAAACTTGTTTTTATAGCCGGAAATGAACCCTTTACACAAGGTCGTGTGAGTTATAGATTGGCGACCTCTAATGCAAATGAAAAAGACATCACCGTAAATACTATTTTTTGCGGTAATTATCGGGAAGGTATAAATACAAGTTGGAAAGATGGTGCCGATCGCACTAATGGGGATTATATGGCCATTGATCATAATCTCGCAACTGTTCATATTGTTTCACCTTATGATGATGCCATCCTTATTTTGAACACTAAACTTAATAAAACATATGTATCCTATGGAAATCAGGGCCGTGCAAAAAAAGAACTGCAGCAGGAACAGGATACCAATGCGGAAGGCTATAGCAGCGCAAATGCGGTGAGCAGAACCGTTAGTAAGAGTTCTCATTTATATAAAAACTCTACCTGGGACCTTGTAGATGCCGTGGAAATGGAAGAAGTGGTTGTCGAAGACCTCAAAGACGATGCCCTTCCTGAAGAGTTAAAAGGAAAATCAGCGAAGGAAATTAAAGCCTATATCGAACAGAAAAAAGTCGAGCGTCAATCCATTAAAAAGGAGATCCAGGAATTGAATGAGAAACGCCGAAAGTTTATTGCCGAGAAACAAAAGGAAAATAAAAATGGTTTAGAAAATGCCATGATAAATGCCATTAAGTCTCAGGCCAAGAAGAAAAACTACAACTGGTAAG
>JABDLA010000202.1 GCA_013001965.1 Flavobacteriaceae bacterium
TTAAAGCAACTCAATCCGTCAGGACAAGGATGGAATGGTACTTATAATGGGGAGGCATTGCCATCGAGTGATTACTGGTTCACTATAGAATATATCGAACCCAGTGCCACAGCAAAGAAACAGTTTAGAGCCCATTTTGCTTTAAAACGATAATAAAGAGAATAAAAAAGCCTGAATTCAACTTCAGGCTTTTTTATGTTTTAAAATTTATAATGTAAAACTCAGGGACAGGGTAACCTCAGAATTTTCTCCATTGACCCTAGCAGCATCTGTAAGGCCAATATTATATAATTGATGATTGATCGTTCGTTCGGAGTCTTCATAAGAAATATCCAGTTTTGCATTACCGAAACTATAACCAATCCCCAGCGAGTACCCGGTTAAATCTCCATAAAAATTTTCATCTTTATAAGGACTGTCCTCCATTTTATAGCCTGCTCTAAAGCTAAATTGTTTATGTCTTAATTCACCACCAACTCTATAAGTATTAGCTACTTTTAGATCGGAGTTGATTAGGTTATTTTGAGCAGCAAATTGAGAATCGGTTTCCGGTTTAAGTTTCATATTGCCATAGTCCTTGCGAGAATAATCGAAGCTTATTAAGCCAGATTTATCCAGAATTAATGCCAAGCTACCTGTTAATTTCGCAGGGGTTTGAATCTTATAATCCGGAAAGACATTTAAAATCTGAGGATTTATAACAGTTGTTACTGAACTTCCGGATTCGTCTCTTTGAGTATCTAAATATTGAGTGGATTCTTCACTTAAAGTGAGCCAGGTTGGAGAATCATAGGTTAAACCAACACGAATTATTTCGCTTAATTTCGCGATTCCACCCAATTGAAAGGAAAACCCGGTTCCAATGGTTCTTATATTATTTTCAAAACCAACTTCAGTAACAAGGCTTCCCGGATTCATATTTTCTTCAACTAAAAAAGTAGAGCGGCGATAGTTAAGGAAATGAGAGTTCAGGTTGAGCCCGAAATACAAATTGTCCTCATATTGTGTTGCGAAATTCACGGTGAATTTCCCGTTATATCCTGTTGACGTATAGAAATAGTCTTGATTAAAGGTACCTGGAGCAATGTTAGACATATAAACGGTATTATCATCGTCAAAAGTCTCAGGTTCCAATATATAGGATTCAAATCCGAGAAATGCTTGTTGATGTTGATATCCAAAGGTCGCACCGATATCACCATAGGCATCGGTATACGATTCGCCTTCAAAAGCCGATATTTGATCCAGCCGCAGTCCCTGAGCATTGGCCAGGAAATAACTGTCCACCGATCTTGTATTCGTACCACTGGCAACGAAATCATCATCGAAGTTTTTCATTTGTTCGTAGGCAAGTCCGAGCACCATTTTCCGCCATGGAGAATTGGAATTCATATTATTGAACACAAATGCTGCACCACCTTGATTAAGGTCTAAATTTGATTCGGAAGAACCATTTACATTTCCAAAATACCCAACCGTGTTTTCAAGGTAATTGTTCGTCAAGGAAATTGAAGCGTGTCCTCTGTTAAAAATTGCTGAACCTGCGGGATTGATACCCACTGCCGACATATCGCCTCCAAGAGCACCAAATGCACCGCTCATGGCTCTAAATCGAGCTGTTCCTTTAATATCATCAACCGAATATCGTACGGCATCAGTGATGTCTTGTGCCAAAAGTGAAGGCATAGCTATGACACCTATGAATAGTAAAATTAACTTTTTCATATAATTTTTTTAAAAAATTTAGGTTTCAATTATTGTTGGCCACCTCGTCGTGATGATCCGGATCTGCTCCCCGAAGATCGTGTTCCGGAACTGCTTCTGGACGAAGACGATCTCGAAAATGTTGATGATCGGTTATTGGACGATCGACTTCTATTGACAGACGAATTATTTTTTCGCCTTGAAGAAGAAGGCCGCGTTGTCGTTGGACGTGTCCTTGAATTTCCTCTAGGTTTTACATTTCCTGATGGACGAGAGCTGGTATTTGGTCGCCCTTTCACATTAGGTTTACCCCTTTGAGTGGAATATGGTCTCCCTTTCACATTAGAGGTAGGCCGTCCTCTTTGTACTGAACTGGGTCGTCCTTTAGCGTTATAATCAGGACGTCCACGCTGTACTGAAGTTGGACGGGTACGTGAATTGTTATTTGGTCGTTCGCGACTATAAGAACCATTGCGGGCAACGGTATTATTTACTGAATTTCGTCTCACAAGACTAGCTACACTATTGTTTGTGTTTGCCGGGTTTCGTCGTGATGCATTATGGGCAACAGCTCTTCGGCCATAGTAGCCATAATAGCCATTTCCGTAGTGGCCATATCCATAAGGGCTGTAGTAATAGTAGCCACCATACCACCATGGTCTGTAAGCATAATAAAAGGACCCATAATAAGGTGGACACCAGAATGGATTATAATAATCATAACCCCAGCCAAAACCATAGTGAGCAAAGCCGAGAGACCAGCCATAGCCATAATAGGGTCTGCTCCAAGCAATACTATTAAACATATGGCCGCCATATATGTTTATAGTGACATCGTCATTATGATCTTCTCCCCAACCGCCATAACGCTGTTCACTTAAACTGTCATTTTCCTGATCATAACTACCTTGATAAGAATCAATATCAGTGAAAATAACATCATCCTGATTGATGCTGTTGAATTGCTCGGTTTTTTCTCTGAAATAGTTTTTATAATATCCTGAATCGTCAGTTATGGTTGCATTAGAATCCGATGATTCTGTGTATTCAACTTGTCTTTCCGAATCACCATAAATCGCATCCTCCTCATATCCCGCGTACTGGTAAGAACCGCAAGATGCTAATAAGAATGCTATACTGAATACCCCTAAAAGAGGTAATTTTGATTGAAGGTAGTTATTAGATCGCATATCTCTTATAAATTAATTGTTGAACATAACAAAAATAGTTAGTTTTGTCGAACTATTTGTTTATTTAACATAGTCACAATTTTTATGCCAAATCAGTATATATGAGCAAAAATCTTACTAGCAGAAGCGTAGATTATTCAAAATGGTATAATGAACTCGTCGTAAAAGCTGATTTAGCAGAGAATTCGGCGGTGAGAGGATGTATGGTGATCAAACCCTATGGTTTTGCCATTTGGGAGAAAATGCAGGCCGAATTGGATAGAATGTTCAAAGAAACTGGTCATCAAAATGCATACTTTCCGCTTTTTGTTCCCAGAAGTTTATTCGAAGCCGAAGAAAAGAATGCCGAAGGATTCGCAAAGGAATGCGCTATTGTAACGCATTACCGACTTCAAAATGATCCTGATAACGCCGGAAAATTAAGGGTTGATCCAGAAGCAAAATTGGAGGAAGAGCTAGTAATCAGACCAACAAGTGAAGCCATTATTTGGAATACCTATAAAGGCTGGATCCAGTCTTACAGAGATCTTCCTATTCTTATTAATCAATGGGCTAATGTGGTGCGTTGGGAAATGAGAACACGTTTATTTCTAAGAACGGCCGAGTTTTTATGGCAGGAAGGTCATACCGCACATGCCACGAAAGAGGAGGCTATGCAGGAAGCTGAGTTAATGAATAATGTGTATGCTGAATTTGCGGAGAAATTCATGGCGATGCCGGTGATTAAAGGAATCAAAACTGAAAGTGAACGATTTGCAGGCGCCGAGGAGACCTTTTGTATTGAAGCATTAATGCAGGATGGTAAAGCTTTGCAAGCAGGTACTTCACACTTTTTAGGACAAAATTTTGCAAAGGCCTTTGATGTCAAATTCATGAATAAGGAAGGGAAACAAGATTATGTTTGGGCAACCTCATGGGGTGTTTCAACCCGATTAATGGGCGCATTGATCATGACCCATAGTGATGATAAAGGTCTTGTGCTGCCTCCAAATTTAGCGCCATATCATGTGGTGATCGTTCCAATTTATAAGAGCGACGAGCAACTTGATGAAATAAATGCAGCCGCTGAAGACCTTATGATTGAATTGAAAGCAAATAACATTTCAGTCAAATACGATAATCGTACAACCCATAGGCCTGGAGCTAAATTTGCGCAGTATGAGTTGCAGGGGGTGCCCTTGCGTGTTGCTATCGGACCTAAGGATCTGGAAAACGGTACTTTTGAGTTAGCAAGACGAGATACCTTGACCAAAGAGATCATTGAAAAAGATAAAATAATTTCGAAAATTTCGGACTTACTGACCGAAATGCAGGATGCATTGTTTCAAAGAGCCGTTGAATTTAGAGAAACTCATACAACTGAAGTAGATACCTTCGATGAATTTAAAAAGGTACTTGAGGAGAAAACCGGTTTTATTTCAGCACATTGGGATGGAACCGCAGAAACTGAAGATAAAATTAAGGAATTGACAAAAGCCACCATCAGATGTATTCCAATTTACGAATCTGAAAAAGCCGGTGAATGTGTCTATTCCGGAAATCCTTCAAAACGACGTGTTCTCTTTGCTAAAGCCTACTAATTAAGTTTTCTTAAAAAAATTCGTATAGTAGTTGCAGCATTTAAAAATAGTTGTATTTTTGCATCCGCGAAGGAAACTTTGCGCGTTTTTTTGAAATATATGTAAGGCGAAAAAAAATTGTTTTCAAATTGCATTCTCAAATTAAAATGGCCCGTTCGTCTATCGGCTAGGACGCCAGGTTTTCATCCTGGTAAGAGGGGTTCGATTCCCCTACGGGCTACAACAATTAATAAAAAAAGAAATGGCAAATCATAAGTCAGCTTTAAAAAGAATTAGAAACAGCGAAGTTAAGCGCGTTAGAAACAGGTATCAGCATAAAACAACACGTAATGCGATCAAGAAATTACGTGATATGACCAAGAAGAAGGATGCTGAGAAAATGTTTCCGGAAGTTGTTTCAATGATCGATAGGTTAGCAAAACGCAATATCATTCATGCGAATAAAGCTGCGAACCTAAAATCGGGCTTAGCTAAGCATATTGCTTCGCTTTAGATCAAGCTAAACATATTCATGAACCTTTCCATTATTTGGAGAGGTTTTTTTGTGGCATAAAAAAAACGCCTAAGTGTGAACTTAGGCGTTTTTATATTTAATTTGAACGTGTCTTAACTATTCATTGAAATTAAGAACTCTTCATTATTCTTTGTTTGCCTGAATCTATCATTGATAAATTCCATGGCTTCAACCGGGTTCATATCAGCCAAATATTTTCGCATCACCCACATACGTTGGATCGTATTTTCATCAAGTAACAGATCATCTCGACGTGTACTGGACGATGTCAGGTCGATTGCAGGGAATATACGTCTGTTAGATATTTTTCTATCCAATTGTAATTCCATATTTCCGGTTCCTTTAAATTCTTCAAAGATGACCTCATCCATTTTAGAACCTGTTTCTGTTAGTGCTGTAGCTATGATGGTCAATGAACCTCCATTCTCTATTTTTCTTGCAGCACCAAAGAATCGCTTTGGTTTATGCAGAGCGTTAGCATCAACACCACCACTTAATATTTTTCCGGATGCCGGTTGAACTGTATTGTATGCCCTGGCCAATCGTGTGATCGAATCTAACAAGATGACTACATCATGTCCGCATTCAACAAGTCTCTTGGCCTTCTCTAATACAATATTTGCAATCTTAACATGTTCGTGAGCTTCTTTGTCAAAGGTAGAAGCGATCACTTCACCACGAACATTTCGTTGCATGTCTGTAACTTCTTCGGGACGCTCATCGATCAGCAATATCATTTGATACACTTCAGGGTGATTCGCCGCAATGGCGTTTGCTACATCCTTGAGTAACATGGTTTTACCTGTTTTTGGCTGGGACACGATCATCCCTCGCTGACCTTTTCCAATAGGAGAGAACAGATCCATCACTCTGGTCGAAATCGTACTTTGCTTTTCAGCAAGGTTAAATTTTTCTTGAGGAAAAAGCGGTGTTAAATGTTCAAATGAAACACGGTCACGAACAATCTGTGGACTCAATCCATTGATCTTGTTGACTTTGATAAGCGGGAAATATTTTTCTCCTTCTTTAGGCGGTCTAACATTTCCTAATACTGTATCCCCGGTTTTCAATCCGAACAGACGAATTTGAGACTGAGATACATAAATATCATCAGGTGACGATAAATAGTTATAATCAGAAGATCTCAAGAATCCATAACCATCACTCATGATATCTAAAACACCTTCACTTTCGATGATGGCGTCGAATTCAAAATCAGGTTCGCGATAGCGATTTCTTACATCCTTATTACCGTTACTGTCTGATTGCTTGTTACCTTGTTTATGATGATCCTGTTTATGAGGCCTGTTTTTATTTTGAGAACGATTGTCCTTTTGCTGCCGCTTCTCTTTCTGTGGTCGATTCTCTTGTGAAACTTTAGCCTCAGGTTGAGAACGTTCCTTTTGCTTTTTATCGGTTTGTCCGGATCTCTGATTTGAACTTTTGTTGTCCTTCTCAGAAGTGCGTGGTTCAACCTCTTCCTTTTTGTTTTTAACATCTTGACCCTTTTTGCTACTAGGGCGTTGCGTTCGTTCTCTCTGTGTTTTCTGCGGTCTTGCTTTTTCCTTTTGGTCTGCAACCGCTACTGGATTCGCAGCCTGATGATCTAGTATTTGATAAACAAGATCTAATTTTTTAAGCGATCGATATTTTGAAATATTGAGTTGCTTAGCTATTTCCTGTAACTCAGGAAGCTTTTTTTCTTTTAATTGTGAAATTTCAAACATTATTGAATGAATATGTTGTTTAATTTGTATTTAAATTATACCGGAGTTTCCTTTAAAGGAATTCGTGGACAATTTGAATTGTATTTCAGAAGATTTGCAAAGCTGAGGTATTAACAATGTGCTTTGACTATGCAATGATACGATTTTATTTTTAATATTTAATATTCGTAATCAAAAAGAAACTATTATTTTTGTCGACTATTAGTTATGATTCAGCGTATTCAAACCATATATTTATTCATTGCTGCAGGCGTATCTGCAGGATTGATCTTTGTTTTTGAATTGTGGAAAACAACCTCAGATCAACTATTTTATGCTCAGGACGATAGTATATATCTGGGATTGTTCTTAGGGTCAGCTGCATTATCTCTAATTTCAATTTTTATGTATAAAAACAGGAAGTCTCAATTTATGTTGGGGCGTCTTAACATCATATTAAACTTTGTTTTACTAGGATTATTTGTGTACCGATCGCTAAATTTATCTGGAGAATCTGACGTTTCTGAGAAAGGTATTGGGATTGTTCTTCCTATTGTTTCTATCGTATTTTTGGTTTTAGCCAATAAAGCCATTAAAAAGGATGAAGATCTTGTAAAATCTGTTGATCGACTTAGATAAACCTATCATCTTAGTAGTATTAGTGCGTGAAAGCCCGAAGATTCATCTTCGGGCTTTCTTTTATCTTTTAAACTCGATCACTTCCAGATTCTCTATTTTTTTGCCATCGATTTCAAAGCGAATCATGGTCCTGACCTTGTGTAAGCCCCGTTTTCCAATGGCACCAGGGTTCATATGCAGCAAGCCCAGTTTCTTGTCGTTCATAACCTTTAATATATGGGAATGTCCGCTAATAAAAATATCGGGTGGATGCAATTGAATATCCTCCTTAACAAACTTACTATAACGGTTAGGATAACCTCCAATATGAGTGATCCAAACGTCTATATTTTCACACTGAAAGCGATTATGCTCAGGAAATTCGGCTCGAATTAATGCACTGTCAATGTTTCCATATACCGCACGTATTGGCTTTAATTCCTGAATGGCATCAGTGACCGAAAGATCTCCAATATCACCGGCATGCCAGACTTCATCCGCCTGTGCAACATATTTTAAGATGTCTTCACCCATATATCCATGGGTGTCTGACAGCAAAAGGACTTTAGTCATATAAAATTGTTAAGAGCAGGGGTTAAGATTTAAAACTAATTATCTTTGCATCTTGATCAACAAAAGTACCAAAAATAGCTTGAGATTTTTTATCGAATTATCATATAACGGAAGTGCATACCATGGTTGGCAAAATCAACCAAATGCGATTACTGTACAAGAGGTACTTGAAAAGGCGCTTTCAACCTTACTAAATGAGAACATCGCTATTGTCGGTGCCGGACGAACAGATACCGGCGTTCATGCCAGGCAGATGTTTGCACATTTTGATACAGCGGTAAAATTTGTGTCTGAAGCCTTAGTTGTAAAATTAAATGCCTTTCTGCCGAAGGACATATCTATTCGAAATATTTCCGAAGTGAATGCTGATGTTCATGCTCGATTTGATGCCAAAAGCAGAACCTATATGTACAAAGTAAGCTGTGCTAAAAACCCATTTAGTTTCGATTATTCATATTACTTAAAAAATAAATTGGATATTGAAAAAATGAATGAGGCGGCGAAGATATTATTTGATTATACTAATTTTAAATGTTTTTCACGGTCTAATTCCGATGTAAAAACTTATAATTGTGATATCATGTTAGCCAAGTGGTCAGCTGAAAATGATCAACTTATTTTTATGATCAGGGCTGATCGGTTTTTGCGCAATATGGTAAGAGCCATCGTGGGCACCATGATTGAGATTGGATTGAACAAAATGAATTTAGATCAGTTTAGGGCGATAATTGAATCGGAAGACCGATCAAATGCCGGACCGTCAGCACCGGCTCACGCGCTTTATTTAGAAGATATTGAATATGATAATACCATCTATATAAATGAGTAACGGAAAGGACGTAGCATTTGACGTTGGGCTTTTTAAGCGCTTATTGAAGTACATTAAGCCATATCGTCTTGTATTTGTATTTACTTTCCTGGCCGTGGTTGGCCTTTCAATATTTGGAGCGGCGCGGCCTTATGTATTGCAACAAGCCATTGATAATAATATTGCGACCCGGGACTATGACGGATTCCTGTATTACATGGCGATCATGGTTGTATTGCTCTTTCTGGAAGTAGTTTGCAATTTGGTTTTTATTTATTATGCCAGCTGGCTGGGTCAATCAGTTGTCCGTGATATAAGAGTAAAGCTCTTTAATCATATTCTAAGCTTCAAAATGAAATATTATGATAACTCCTCGGTGGGCATATTGATTACGCGAGCGGTATCGGATATGGAGCGCATTGCCGATATTTTTGGCCAGGGACTGTTCATGATCTTTAGCGATATTTTAAAAATGCTGGTTGTTGGATCGGTAATGTTCTTTATGAACTGGCGATTGAGTATTATCGTTATTTGTACGCTTCCTGTTGTCGTTTTCGCTACAAAGATCTTCCAGAAATACATGAAAAAGGCCTTTGAGGAGGTAAGAACTGAAGTGGCAAAATTAAACTCATTTGTACAGGAACGGGTAACGGGAATGAAGATACTCCAACTATTTACCCGTGAAGAAACCGAATATGAAAATTTTAAGACCATAAATGATCGGCATAAAAAAGCCTGGCTGAAAACCGTATGGTACAATTCCATCTTCTTTCCAATTGCCGAATTGCTGTCTTCGTTGACCCTTGGACTGGTGGTTTGGTTTGGTGGATTGAATGTGGTTTTAGAACAAACAGCAACGGTTGGTGATCTAACAGCCTTTATTATGATGATCCCGATGATGTTCAGACCCCTGAATCAAATCGCAAATAAATTCAATACGTTGCAAATGGGTATGGTTGCCGCCGATCGTGTATTTAGGGTACTGGATACGCGTTCCAATATTGATGATAAAGGAGATCGTGTCGCTGCCCACTTTAAAGGCGATTTGTCCTTCAAAGCGGTGCAATTTTCATATGTGAAGGATGAAGCAGTACTCAAAGGCATCAGTTTTGATGTAAAAGCAGGTGATACTATAGCGATTGTAGGAGCAACAGGTGCAGGAAAATCGACGGTGATCAATTTACTGAGTCGATTCTACACCATAGATTCAGGAGAGATTTCGATTGATGGTGTCAATATCGAGTCCTTTACATTGAGTTCACTTCGGGGCCAAATAGCCATAGTTCTTCAAGATGTCTTTCTGTTTGCTGATACTATTCTAAACAATATTACCCTTAATAATCCTGAGATCACCGAAGCACAAGTCATAGATGCCGCTAAGCAGATTGGTATTCATGATTTTATTATGAGTCTGCCCAATGGTTACCATTATAACGTTAAGGAACGGGGTGTGATGTTGTCCTCAGGACAGAGACAATTGCTTTCCTTTCTAAGAGCCTATGTGACCAATCCAAGCATCTTGATTTTGGATGAAGCCACCTCATCGGTTGATTCCTATTCTGAACAACTCATTCAGGAGGCTACCGATAAGATCACTGAAGGCAGGACTTCAATTGTTATTGCACACCGACTGGCAACGATCAAAAAAGCCGATAATATCATTGTGATGGACGCCGGAAAGATCGTTGAACAAGGCACTCATAAAGAACTCCTTAAAAAGAAGGACGGTTATTACAGAAATCTGTATGAAGTGCAATTCATGCAGGAAGAAGTGGCTTAGGGTTGCATTGTTTTCAGTATTTCTTTTTGCGCTTCTCGATATTCTTCAAAACTTCCATAGACGAAAAAGATTTTTATAAGTTCTGATAAAATACCGATCAAAAGAATGACAAAAATCGATACCAGAACAAACAGCATGAATCGCAGTATTAAACCACCAAAACTTATGTTGAATATCACCTTAAAACAATAAGCTGTATAAATGATTTGAATTAAAATAACGACATAACCCATTTGACCGATGTTATATCCCATATAGGTACCAATCAACTGAGGAATGAAAAATACAAATGTCATTTGTGCAGTCGTATATAGGAACAAGACCAAATACTCGGTATAGTTATATTTTTTTAGCGTAAAGAAGACTATAAATGCAATAAATGCATAAACAGGTATATTAAACATGACCAGCAGCGATTGATATTCAAGCATGTTATTCATCTGTTGGTTGGCAATTTCTTCTGCCCCGCCAAATACCATAGCCGATAAATCCAGGCTTTCCGGAAAAAATTTTCGAGCAATGAACAATTGCAATCCTGCCAGTGTCAATGCAACAGCAAAAAAACTTACCGGATTTACATAACGTTTTCGAAGCCCATTAACATAACCATCTATAACGATCTGTGGTTTACTTATTAAATGAATTAGGGTTTTAATAAACTTATTATCATAATCGAAAAACTGTTCGAAGAAATGGGTGAGTAGATTTCTAAATGTAAGTCGTTTTCGAATGACCTTCCCACCACATATATTGCAGTAATCACTACCATCCATCAAAGAAGTTTGACAATTTTTACAGTTCATATTACTCCAGATCTTTTCTGATCATGTCCTTTAATTCTTCAGTATTTTCGAACATCACGAACTGGCCGTCCTTTATATAAGAGATCTGGCCGGTTTCTTCGGAAACTACCAAAGCAAGGGCATCGGTTTTTTCAGTGATGCCAATAGCAGCACGATGCCTCAGGCCGAAGCGTTGAGGTATGGTCTTTTCATTGCTAACCGGAAGAATAACACGAGTGGCCTTAATCGTATTATTTGCAACGATGATGGCGCCATCATGAAGCGGACTGTTTTTAAAAAAAATACTTTCAATGATGGGTTGGGTCACACCAATATGCATTGGATCGCCTGTATTAGCGATCACATCGAGATTATTATTGCGTTCAAGAACAATAAGAGCTCCTGTTCTTGAGCTGCCCATTTTTGTGCAGGCAGTAATGATGCTATCTACATCTGTTTCTGAAAGATCCTCGGTTCGTAAAAATTTTAGCTGTTTAAAGAACTTTTTTCTGCTGCCCAAATTTGAAGACCCAACCATAAGAAGGAACTTCCTGATTTCCTGCTGAAAAACAACGATCAAGGCAAACATTCCAACATTGATAAATCCGCCTAAAATACTGCTGAAAAGCGTCATTTGAAGTGCCTGGGTGACCTTAAAAATGAGATATATAATAACGATTCCAATGAAAATGTTAATGGCGACCGTTCCCTTAACTAATTTGTAGAAATAATAAAGAAGAATGGCCACAAGGATGACATCAATTATATCTACGACACTAAATTTAAAGGTGTCAAAAAATTCCAAATGTTGGTGGTTTTAATTTTTATTAAATATAGCTATTTATAAATAAATTCATCTGCTGATATTTTGGCCTGGTCCTGATCGATCTTCAGTAGTAATGATTTTATTGAAATGTAATCCTGAAAGCTCATGTCGTTTTTAAAATTCAAATAAATCTTATCCGGAATGCTATCATTCGCAATAGTGGTATTCAACACATTAACAAGCGATGAAGCATCGGTCTTGGTCAGGACGAAGTTTTTTCCAATGTCGATTTCCGCGGATGACCGGACACCGACAAATATTGAAGCCGTATCTGCGGCTTCAGAGGTATTCTCTTTCAAAAATTCAACCAGAGGCTCTTTATGATAACGAACGTCAGTAAAATCGATAAAAGCCAGGTTCTTTAAATCGGGGTTTGAGCAAGAGAAATAATTTTTGGCATTTTCATTTTTATGCATACCGTCTTTTCGACGTTTTTGCTGCAGATATATGAGATGCGGTAAGGCATCACCAAGTTTTAATCGCTTATCGACATTCACCAGCCAGTTCGTAGTTCCGATCAAGTTTTTTCGGTTGAATTCGGCATCCCTGGTTTCTTCATTAAAAAATACATAAGCCACCGAGATATCTGAGACTTCAGTGATCTGTTGGCTGTTGGTTTCCGGAAGTTCAACAATACGCTTTTGGCAAGACAATATGGTCAAAGAAAGAAGTAAAAGGCAAATTTTTGATCTCATTCAGATAATTGATTTATAAGTTGAACACATTCAACAGCTTCCTTCACATCATGAACCCGAAGAATTGAGGCGCCTTTCATTAAGGCTACCATATGTAAGGCCGTGGTCCCGTTTAATGCTTCCTTGGCCGAAGACGCTAATGGTTTATAGACCATGGATTTTCTTGATAAACCAATCAATATTGGAGATTCATGAAACTTTAGAAGCTCTAGATGATTCAATAGTTCATAATTCTGCCCCAGTGTTTTTGCAAATCCGAATCCGGGATCAATAATGACATCTTTGATTTGATAGGATCGTGCCTTGTCCAGCCGTTCCGAAAAATAATAATTGACCTCCTTTATCAGATCATCATATTGTGTATGCTGTTGCATGGTTTGAGGCGTTCCTTTCATATGCATCATAATATATGGAACCTTATACTTTGCGACAGTTTCCATCATCTGATCATCCAAATGACCAGCCGAAATATCATTGATCAAACTTGCACCGGCTTCAAGGCATTCTGCTGCAACCTTACTTCTAAATGTATCCACAGAGATCAGAACATCGGGATATTTTTTCATCAGCATTTCAATAACAGGAATAATCCGTCCCAATTCGTCCTCTTCGGAAATAGCTTCGGCGCCGGGACGAGAACTGTACGCGCCAATATCGATAAAACTAGCCCCTTCACCAATCATTTTCTCAACCTGCCGTACTATCAGTTGATCGGTATTGTGAACACCGCCGTCATAAAATGAATCGGGCGTCAAATTAAGAATGCCCATCACTTTTGGAGATGAAATATCGATGAGATTTCCATTACAATTCAATGTCATAGGTGAGGAAATTAGCTACTTTAATTGACGTTTTGAAACTTTAAACACTTAACTTTGACGGTTTAAAAATTTTAAGCGAAATTTACGCAAAATTCAATTATTGTATGCAAGATACGTCAAAACAATATGACGACATTATAGCAAACTGCAGAGCCCTGTTTGTCAACAAAATGAAAGATTATGGAAGTGCATGGCGCATTTTGCGTTTACCATCACTTACAGATCAAATTTATATCAAGGCCCAGCGCATAAGGGGCCTTCAGGAGAATGCTGAACAACGGGTGGATGATAGCCAGGAAAGTGAATTTATAGGGATCATAAATTATTGCCTTATGGCATTGGTCCAGTTGAAAAAAGGTGTTGTTGAGCAGCCCGACCTTTCGGTTGAAGAAGCTACAGCCTTATACGATGAGCAAGTGAAAATCACTAAAGATTTAATGATGGATAAAAATCACGATTATGGCGAAGCATGGCGTGATATGCGTGTGAATTCACTGACCGATCTGATTCTACAAAAATTATTACGTGTAAAACAAATAGAAGATAATGCAGGCAAGACCATTGTAAGTGAAGGCATCGATGCCAATTACCAGGACATGATCAATTATGCGGTCTTTGCCCTTATACATTTAAATAATTAATATGAAGTATTTAGTTCACATCAGCCGCATTTTTGTCGGCGCTCTGTTTATTTTTTCAGGATTGATTAAGCTCAATGATCCGGTTGGTTTCTCATTTAAACTTGAAGAATATTTTGGGCCTACGGTTTTTGACATCGGGTTTTTAGAACCCTTGGCGCTGCCAATAGCCATTTTTGTGGTCATTTTCGAAGTGTTGTTGGGCGTATTTCTACTCATTGGATATAAACCAAAATTTACGGTATATAGCCTCCTGGCTATGATTGTTTTCTTTACTTTTTTAACCTGGTATTCGGCCTATTATAACAAGGTGACCGATTGCGGTTGCTTCGGGGATGCAATTAAGCTGACGCCATGGGAGTCCTTTACTAAAGATATCATATTGCTGTTCTTTATTTTGATTTTGTACTTCGGACTAAAACACATCAAGCCATTATTTAACAAAGGGGTGTTGAATATTATTTCCGGATTGAGTTTGGCCCTTTGTATCTTATTTTGTTACCACGTTCTGAACCATTTGCCGGTTAAGGATTTCAGGCCTTATAAAATTGGAAATAATATACAGGCCAATATGATCATTCCTGAAGATGCTCAGAAACCGGTGATCGATTACCATTGGAAATTTATGGTTGATGGGAAAGAACAAATCATAACGACCAACGGAAGTTATCCCAGCGTTGAAGGCGAGTATATAGGTGTTGAAACCGAAACAAAGGTCGAAGGTTATGAACCACCAATTCATGATTTTACGATGGAACAAGACGGTGAGGATTATACTGAAGATCTTCTAAATGAGGAGAAACTAATAATCTTTGTTGCTTATAATTTGCAAAAAGCCAAGGAGAAAGGATTGAAGCAACTGCAAGCCATTGCCGATGAGGCCGATTCGAAAGGCTATAGGGTTATTGGTCTTACCGCTTCCGGACCTGAAGAACAACGAGCTTTTTCAGCTCAATACGGCTTGGAATTTGAATTTTTCTTTTGTGATGAAACCGCCCTTAAAACAATCACGAGGTCAAATCCGGGATTATTAGGTTTGAAAAAAGGGACCATTTTTCAAAAATTACATTTTAATGATCTTGATGAACTAATTTTAAACTAATTGCTTAGCTATCTCCTCAATAAATTAATGTATGCCTTACTCACATTATTTGGGGTAGTTACGGTAATCTTCTTTTTGTTTAATGTGCTTCCCGGTGATCCTGCACAAATGATGTTGGGCCAAAATGAAGATAGTGAACAGTTGGCTATAGTAAAAAAGAAATATGGTTTCGATAAACCAATTGGGACGCAATACTTATATTATTTGAATGACCTTTCGCCCTTGTCCTTCCATTCAAATTCTAAAGATGATTATACCTATTTAAGCGAAGACAAATACTCGGCTACATCATTATTTTCTGTTGGAAACACAACTGTGGCCATGAAATTCCCTTATTTGAGGGAATCGTTTACAAAACAAGGAAAGCAGGTGTCACAAGTACTGAAGGAAACCTTGCCGAATACCATTGTTTTAGCTGTATCGGCCATAATAATTGCCATGCTGCTAGGTGTTTTTCTGGGGGTTGTTTCAGCTTTAAAAAAAGACAGCTGGCTGGACAGAGCCATTCAGATATTCAGTACATTGGGCATGAGCGTCCCTTCATTTTTTAGCGCGATCTTGTTCGCCTGGGTCTTTGGTTTCCTGCTTCATAATTTTACAAATCTCGATATGACAGGAAGTTTATATGAGTTGGATGATTTTGGTGAAAAGATCCACATCAAATGGAAAAACCTGATCCTGCCGGCCATTGTTCTGGGTATTCGGCCACTGGCTGTAGTGATTCAACTCATGAGAAACTCCTTGTTGGAGGTCTTTAATCAGGATTATATCAGGACGGCTCGTGCAAAAGGCCTGAACGAGTACCAGATCATTAAGAATCATGCGATTAAAAATGCGCTTAACCCTGTGATCACAGCTATTTCCGGTTGGTTTGCTTCTATGCTTGCCGGTGCGGTTTTTGTCGAGTATGTTTTTGGTTGGAATGGCCTGGGAAAGGAAATTGTAAATGCGTTAAATACACTTGATCTCCCGGTAATTATGGGTTCAGTGTTAATTATTGCACTAATGTTTATTATAATAAATATTTTTGTTGATATTATTTATGCATGGTTAGACCCCAAGGTAAAACTGAACTAAATGAAAAGAATCCATTTGATATCTATCCTTTTTATCGGCTTGTTAAGTTGTAATACACAATCGCCTGTATATTTCACAGAACAAGCTCTTGCTGATACATTTATTGGACTGGCTGGAGAACAGAAATCACTTCAAACCCTATTAGATGAGCGCAAAGGAAAAACATTTGTTATCAATGTATGGGCCTCCTGGTGTTCAGATTGTATTAGGAGTATGCCCGATCTCAAAGCGCTTCAGGCTGAATTTTCGGAGGTGGAGTTTTTGTTTCTTTCGGAAGACCGGAGTATAGCAAGCTGGAAAAAAGCCATTCAAAGATATGCCCTTTACGGCGATCATTATTTTATGCCTGAGGGCAATGATGGACCATTCGCAAAATTTTTAAATTCAAATTGGATACCACGTTATATGGTCATTGATCCCGAAGGCAATATCAAATTATTCAAGGCAAAAAAAGTAACAGATCCAAAATTAAAACAAGCATTACAATGAGAAGAAATATTGTCGCAGGGAATTGGAAGATGAATAACGACCTTTCACAAACAGAGGCGTTGATCACCGAATTGAAGAAACAAAATCAAACCTCCAATTGTGAGATCATGATCGCACCAACACATACCAATCTCTGGCATGCGTTTGAAGCATTGCGTTTAAGCGATATTGAAGTGATCGCCCAAAACATGCATTATGAAGATAATGGTGCATTTACAGGGGAAATATCGGCGCCTATGCTAAACAGTGTTGGAGTGACAACCGTTATTCTTGGCCATAGTGAACGTCGGGCATATTTTAAAGAAACCGATGCTGTTTTAGCAAAAAAAGTTGACGCAGCGCTACGACATAACATGCGTGTTATTTTCTGTTTCGGCGAAGAACTCGATGATCGTAAGGCAGGACGGCAGGAAAGTGTTGTTAAGGATCAAATTTCAAACGGACTTTTTCATTTGACTGAGCAGGCCTGGAACAATATTGTATTGGCATATGAACCGGTTTGGGCCATAGGAACCGGAGAAACAGCTTCACCCGAACAAGCCCAGGAAATGCATCAGTTTATCCGTCAGGTATTGACTGAGCAGTATGGAAATAGGGTTGGTGATGCTACAAGTATCTTATATGGTGGCAGTGTAAAACCATCGAATGCAGCAGAGCTTTTTGCCAAGAACGATGTCGATGGTGGATTGATAGGAGGAGCATCATTGAAGGCGGAGGATTTTTTTGCTATCGTTAATGCTTTTTAAATGAGCAAGGCAAAAGTTAAAAGACTTTTAAGAAGGTTTGGTTTGATGCGACTGTCTGATAATTTAAGATATCAGATCATGAAAATCCAAAACAGGAAGGACAATCAGAACTTCAGAAAAGAACATCCTGATGTTGTCATTCCACCCGATTATATTTTATACGAAGCCCATCAATTAAAATACCGATCTTATTACAATTATGGCCTGTCTAATGCCAAACGACTAATTACATTGTTCGAAACCTATACTGATCTTTCCGAAAAAAAAATTTTGGATTGGGGTTGTGGTCCCGCTAGAATAATCAGGCATTTTCCGGAATTACTAAAAAATAGTATATGTTATGGAACGGATTATAATACCGACACCATAGCATGGAATCAGGAACATATAAAAGGTGTTACATTTCATACCAACGGTATTTTTCCACCTACCGTTTATGAAGATGAATTTTTTGACGCCATCTATGGCCTATCAGTTTTGACTCATTTATCTGAAGAAAATCATTTCAATTGGATTAATGAATTGTACCGTATTGCAAAAACTGGCGCTATTTTGATTCTTACAACACATGGTAAAGCCTTTAGAGAAAAATTAGTTAAGGATGACCAATTGCTTTTTGATACTAATAACTTAGTAGTTCAAGGCAATACCTTAGAAGGCCATAGAACCTTTGCAGCCTTCCATCCACCAAAGTATATGCTAAAATTATTTGCTGGAAAGTTCGCTGTGCTTGATCTTATTGAAGGCACTTTTACTAACGGTAATATTGCACAAGACAAATGGATTCTTAAAAAAATATAAGCCTTGGCCGAAGATAATTCTAATGATGAAATAGTGAAGGACCCAATTTTCATTCAATTCAAATTTAAAATACAACCTCGTATTCCTGGTGCGGAGATTCTTATGGCTGAATTAGGACAAGCGGGCTTCGAAAGTTTTGT
>JABDLA010000012.1 GCA_013001965.1 Flavobacteriaceae bacterium
TCAAGAGTCACTCAGTTGACAATCCCCACTTCTGTGGCAACAGGCTTATACGTTCTCAAAATGAATTCAAACTCAAAAATGCTGATCGTAAAAGATTGATCTCATTGAATAAAAAGTTCTATTTTTACGTCCATGCAAGATCAACTCCATAATTATATTCCGGAAGCGGCACTTCAGCGCGTTCTTGGCTTATTGGAACATGATCAGCTGGTTTTGAAAATTAAAAAGGAACGAAAAACACGGCATGGTGATTTCAGATCATTACCCAATGGAAAGCATCAAATATCAATCAACTCAAATTTAAATCCGTATCGGTTTTTACTAACATTAATACATGAAATCGCACATTTTGAAACCTATTCTCAAAACGGGAAGTTTATAAAACCGCATGGTAAGGAATGGAAACATAACTTTCAGCGATTGATGTTGCCATTTCTAAATCCCGACGTATTTCCAAATGACCTGTTACCCTATTTAGCCCGGCATTTTAAAAACCCGAAGGCAAGCAGTGATACCGATATCGAATTGGCAAGGTCAATGAAAAAATATGATCCACCAAATGATAAAAATTCGGTTTATGAAATTCCGAAAGGAAGTGCATTTAAATTATATAATGGCAAGATTTTTCAGAAAGGCGACAAGCGTGTAAAGCGTTATGAATGTATTGAGATTAAAACCGGAAAGTTGTATCTTTTCAATCCTAACGCAGAAGTTGAACTAATTAAAGTATGAATAAAAATTATTATGCCATTTTGATGGCCGGTGGAGTTGGCTCAAGATTTTGGCCCATTAGCACTCAGGATAATCCGAAGCAGTTTCACGATATGTTAGGCACAGGAGAGACCCTTATCCAAAAGACTTTTAACCGTCTTAGTCAAATAATCCCTCAAGAAAACATTTTTATTCTGACCAATGCCCGCTATAATGATTTGGTTTTCGAACAGCTGCCTGAGGTGACGAAACGCCAGGTTGTTTTGGAGCCTGCAATGCGAAATACAGCACCCTGCATTTTGTATGCCGCGTTGAAAATTCAAAAGGAAAATAAAGATGCGCTTATGATCGTCGCACCCAGTGATCATTGGATAGAAAACGAAGCTGAATTTACTAGCAACGTAAAGTCGGCGTTTGATTATTGTCAAGATCATGATGCTCTGGTAACCCTTGGGATACAGCCTGCTTTCCCAAATATTGGATATGGGTATATCGAGTATGATAAAACCGATAACAGTTCTATTAAAGCAGTAAGCACATTTAAAGAAAAACCCGATTATGAAACCGCTAAATATTACTTGGAACAGGGTAATTTTTTATGGAATGCCGGTATTTTTATGTGGAGTGTTGAAAGCGTACTTAAAGCGTTTCAAAATAACCAACCCGAATTATTTAAACTTTTCGAACAAGGTTGTGAGGTATATAATACTGATTTCGAAGATGACTTCGTAAGAGATAATTATGGAAAGGCCGAAAATATTTCAGTGGATTACGCCATTATGGAAAAAAGTGACAATGTATTCGTCATCCCCGCCACTTTCGACTGGAATGATCTTGGAACCTGGGGATCATTGTATGATAAATTAGATAAAGATAAAGACGATAATGCTGTCGTCAATGCCCGTGTTCTGGCAGAAGATGCAACAGGAAATATGATCAGAACAAAAAAAGGAAAAATTGTAGTCGTTGAAGGTTTGAACGATTTCATCGTTGTTGATAAAGACGAAGTTTTACTTATCTTTCCAAAGTCAAAAGAACAGGATATCAAACAGGTACTTGAAAAAGTAAAGTCTGTTTTTGGTGAAAATTATGGCTAAGTATGGAAGAAAATAAATTCAATTTTTCTGAAGAGGAAAAGCAAAAAGAACAGGCTGTTGAAGAATCGAAAAAGGCGGTAAAAGAAGATGCCAAGGGCTTATTACAAAGCACAAAACGATTTTTTGTAGAACTTTTGGATTTTCGTTATGACACTGATAGAGATGCTACCATTGAAGCGATTAAAGGTGACATTTCCTTTAAGGGAGCTACGGCCTGGATATTGATCTGTTCCATTTTTGTAGCCTCAGTTGGCCTTAATGCCAACTCAACGGCTGTGGTGATTGGTGCCATGTTAATTTCACCATTAATGGGACCAATTTTGGGTGTTGGAATGTCTATTGCAGTGAATGATATTTATACCCTCAGAAGATCACTCATCAACCTGGCAACCATGATAGTCCTGAGTTTGTTGACAGCATTTTTGTTCTTTTATTTATTCCCTTTAAGTGAAGATACTTCAGAATTATTAGGCCGGACACGTCCGGACATTCGGGATGTCCTGATCGCCTTTTTTGGGGGCTTGGCATTGATCATTGCACGTACAAAGAAAGGTACAATAGCTTCGGTCATATTTGGAGTAGCCATTGCAACCGCTTTGATGCCGCCTTTATGTACTGCCGGATATGGATTGGCTATTGCTAATTGGGAATATTTTGGAGGTGCGATGTATTTATTTGGTATTAATACCATTTTTATTGCCTTGGCGACATTTGTGGTGCTTAAGCTTCTTCGTTTTCCAATGCTTAAATATGCCAATTCGGCTAAACGAAAACGCATTGCGCGCTTTGCTACACTTTTAGCCATTATTGTCATGGTTCCGGCCGTTTGGACCTTCATTAATGTATTAAAAGAGAGCAACTTTAATAATGCAGCCCGGAAGTTTATAAATAATGAATTGAAGGAATTACCAAACAGCAATTATGTCAAGAAGAATGCCGAATACAGGTATATTGAACATAAGGATACACTGTCTTACATCCGGTTGAATATTTTCGGACTTGATGTGGTCCCGGATACGACCAAGGCTAAGGTGGAATCAAAATTGTCGAATGATGTGAGGTATTCCTCAATCAAAGATGCTGACATCATTTGGAATGACTACAAAATCAAAAAGATCGATAATTTGAAATATATGGAAGAATTACGATCCAGGGATTCGTTAGATCTGCTATCGCAGCGAGAACAAATTAAAGTTTTGGAAGACCAGGTAAAACGCCTGTCACGTTTTGAAGAAGATCAATCTTTTCCGGAAGTTTCTAAAGAGGTACAGTTATTATTTAAACGCATAGAACGTTTTGCATATTCAAATGAAGTGTCTTCAAATTTCACTAAAACAGATACGCTCGACATATTTACGGTGAAATGGATCGATTCCTTATCGACACCTCAATCCATTATGGAAGACCGGACCAATTTAGAGAAATGGCTAAAAGAACGCTTAGATCTGGATACGCTGGTTGTTAGAAATAAAGAATGATCACTGATTTTCCTGGAGATACATCTTCCTTACTTTCTTGAAAAGTTCTGAGGAATAGACAAAATCGGTCACGGCCTTATTATCTGTTTTAAAAATGGTTTCTCTAGAGCCTTCCCATTCCTTAACACCGTGTTTCAGAAAAACGATTTTCTCTCCAATTTCCATTACTTGATTCATATCATGGGAGTTGATCACCGTTACCATTTGGTATTCATCGGTTATCTCCTGGATCAGATTGTCGATAACGATGGCTGTGTTTGGATCCAATCCCGAATTTGGTTCGTCACAAAATAAATATTTCGGATTATTTACAATAGCCCTGGCAATCGCAACACGTTTCTGCATACCACCTGAGGCTTCACTTGGCATTTTACCATGGGCGCCATCAAGATTAACACGCTTTAATACAACATCTACACGGTCCTCCATTTCACTCTTCGATTGTTTGGTAAACATTCTTAAGGGAAACATGACATTTTCGGCAATGGTCATTGAATCAAAAAGAGCACTACCTTGAAAAACCATTCCAATTTCGGCCCTGAGATCACGTTTTTGACTTTCATTTAATTCGTTATAGATTTTACCGTCATATGAGATGGTTCCCTGATCATAGTCTATCAATCCCAGCAGGCATTTTATAAATACTGTTTTTCCGGAACCACTGGCACCAATGATCAAATTCGTTTTTCCTTTGTCAAAAGAAGTACTTATCCCCTTTAAGACATGGGCATCTCCAAACGACTTATGTAAATCTTTTACTTCAATCATTAGCCTAATAACATATCGGTTAAAATATAATTCAATAAGATGATCACTACAGAGGTCCAAACAAAAGCTGTTGTACTTGCTTTCCCAACTTCAAGCGCGCCTCCTTTCATATAAAATCCATGATACGATGGGATTGTCGCTAAAATAAATGCAAATACAAATGTTTTTATAAAAGAGTAGGTGATGTGAAACGTATCGAAATCAGTTTGAATGCCAAGGATATAATCATCTAAGGTTGTATAACCTCCAAAAACGCAAGCCGCCATTCCGCCTAATATCCCAAGAAACATACCTATTGCAATAGCAAAGGGATAAAGCATTAGTGCAACGGTCTTTGGAAAAACAAGGTAGTTCAAAGCGTTGATTCCCATGACCTCTAAAGCGTCAATTTGCTCTGTGACACGCATAGTACCGATACTTGAGGTTATGAATGACCCTACTTTTCCAGCCATTATAATCGAGGTGAATGTAGGGGCAAACTCCAAAATGACAGATTGCCTTGTTGCGAATCCAACCAGATATTTAGGTATGAGCGGATTGCTAATATTTAAGGCTGTTTGGATGGTAATTACACCGCCAACAAAAAATGAAATGAAGGCCACAATTCCGAGAGAGCCAATAATAAGATCGTCAATATCCTTTAGGATCAAATGTTTCATGACAGACCATTTGGTAGGTTTACGAAACATCTCAGCAATCATTAAAAAATATTTTCCAATACTTTCCAGGTAAGTCATACGCAAATTGTTGTTGCTAAAGTATAAAAATCTAAGACTTAAATAACGTTAAATTAATTTAAGATGTCTTAAAATGTTTATTTTTGAATAGACTTAAAAAGTTGCATCCTATGAATAAGATATTTCAGCTAATTGCTATAATTTCTCTTTGTTTTGCCTGCGGGGCTCAGAATAGTGTCTCATCCATTTCATCTAAAGACATTTCACTGGTGGTCGATTCAGGCCCTAAACTTGTCGTAGGAATTGTGGTTGATCAAATGCGCTATGATTATTTAACCCGTTTTGCTGAAAAATATGGTAAAGGTGGTTTCAATCGATTGATCGCTGAAGGTTTCAATTGTAAAAATAATCACTTCAATTACATACCAACCTATACAGGGCCCGGTCATTCATCGGTTTATACAGGGACCACGCCAAAATATCACGGTATTATTTCTAACAATTGGTATGATAAAGTCAATAAGAAAACCGTCTATTGTGCTGGCGATGATTCTGTTCAAACTGTTGGCACCCTTGGTTCTGTTGGGCAAATGTCACCGCATAGAATGATCACAACCACATTTAGCGATGAGAATAGATTAACAACTCAAATGAGAGGTAAAACAATTGGGATTTCTATAAAAGACAGAGGTGCAGTTCTACCGGCAGGACATACCGGAAATGCAGCCTATTGGTTTCATGGGGCAAATGAAGGCATTTGGATATCAAGTACATTTTATATGCAGGACCTTCCGAAATGGGTCAAGGACTTCAATGCATCAAAAAAAGTTGAAGATTATCTCGGGGTCTGGAGAACCTTACATAGTATCGATACCTATACTGAAAGCGGTCCCGACCTGAATGCTTTTGAAGGCGGATTCGATGGGAAGGATACAGCAACATTTCCTTATAATCTCAAAGCTTTGAGCGGCGATAATGGAGGATATGACATATTAAGAGTTTCTCCTTTTGGGAATAGTATTGTCACCGATTTCGCATTGGCAGCCTTAGATGCCGAAGCCTTAGGTCAGGATAATGATACCGATGTGCTCGCTATCAGTTATTCCAGCACCGATTATATCGGACATAATTTTGGAGTGAACTCTAAAGAGGTGCAAGACACTTACTTGCGATTGGATCTTGAAATTGAACGTTTGTTAACTACTCTGGATGAAAAGGTAGGAAAAGGTAATTATACGGTATTTCTCACTTCAGATCATGGAGCAGTCAATGTACCGTCATATTTACAAAGTGTGAAGATTCCCGCTGGTTATATCGAAAATAATCAGCTGCGACAAAAATTTAATATGTTCTTAACGCTTACCTATGGGAGATCGGATCTGGTGGAGAATGTTAGCAATAATCAAATATTTTTGGATCGGGAAAAGATCAAGGAAGCGAATCTAAATCTAGCGGAAGTACAACAAGCTATTGTTAATGAATTAATTTCATATGAATCTGTAGACAAGGTGTATTCGGCAACTACTATGGCAACTACAGCCTTTACTGACGGTGTTGAGTTATTACTTCAAAACGGCTATAACCAAAAGCGATCGGGTGATGTGTTAATCGTCAATAATCCGGCTACAATTTCCTATAGCCGAACAGGTTCTACCCATGGATCGGGATTGAACTATGATACACATGTTCCTTTGATATTTTATGGACATGGCATCAGTAAGGGAAGTACGACCAAAAAAACAAGGATAATCGATATTGCCCCTACAATTTCGGCATTGCTGGGTATAAGTTTTCCGAATGGAGCAACTGGAAAACCATTATATTTTGTAATTGATTAAGGTTGAATCCGAAGGGATTTATTGATAGAATCGATATAATTGAGTAATTCATCTTTTCCAATAGCTTTGGTCGCTGAAGTGACCACATAATGTGGCATGTCCTCCCAGCTTTCCAAGATCTTATTTTTGTAAATTTCAATATTGTTTTCAATAGCCTTGGGCTTCAATTTATCGGCTTTAGTAAAGACTATCGAAAATGGGATCTCATGTTCGCCCATCCATTGCATAAATTCCAGGTCGATGGGTTGAGGTTCATGCCTGATATCTATCAATACAAAGGCCAGAACCAGCTGTTTACGTTGCTCGAAATATGTGGTGATGAATTTTTGGAACGTCTTTTTAGCTTTTTTTGAAACTCTTGCATAGCCATAACCGGGAAGATCTACCAAATGCCAATTCTTGTTGATGACAAAATGATTAATCAATTGGGTTTTACCGGGTGTTCCGGACGTTTTCGCAAGACTTTTTCTTGAAGTGAGCATATTGATCAGGGACGATTTGCCTACATTACTTCGTCCGATAAATGCATATTCAGGGAGCTTCGAATTCGGACATTTGGCAACGTCCTGGTTGCTTATTACAAATTCAGCAGATTTGATTTGCATGACATCATCGTTTAAAACCCGCGTTGGTTTAACCATTCGAGAAGAATGCGGTTGAACTCATCGGGATGTTCCATCATTGCAGCATGTCCGCATTTATCGATCCAATAAAGATCAGAATCGGGTAATAATTCGTGAAAAACTTCAGCGACTTCCGGTGGAGTGACAATATCATTTTTTCCCCAAATTATACAGGTTGGTGTATGCATGTTGGGAAGGTCTTTAGACATATTATGTCGTATTGCACTCTTCGCAATAGCAAGTGTCTTTACCAATTTATTGCGGTCATTTACAATGGCATAAACATCATCAACGATCTCCTTAGTTGCGACTTCAGGATCGTAAAACACTTCTTGTGCTTTTTTCTTTATTACTTCATAGTCACTGCGTTTGGTATACCCGCTTCCCATAGCACTTTCATAGAGACCAGAACTGCCTGTGATCACTAATGCCTGAACCTTTTCGCTAAATTGTTTAGTGTGGTATAAGCCGATATGACCACCTAAGGAATTTCCAAGAAGGATCACCTTGTCAAACCCTTTAAATTCGATAAAATCATTAAGGAAATTAGCAAAGGATTTAACATTCGTATTAATAAGGGATAAGGTATAGAGTGGAAGTTCGGGAATTATCACCTTGTAACCATTATCACCAAAGAAGTCAACAACGTCTTCAAAATTACTCAAACCTCCCATTAAACCATGGAGAATAATTATAGGTGTGCCTTCACCGACTTCAATATATGAGAATCTATCTTCGGTTTTTAACTGGTGAGTCATTTAATAGTTAGTGCGTTCAATGTGTAACAAATCTACATAATTTAATTGAAGTTAAAACAGGATACAATAACAAATTAGAGGCATTTCGGGAGGACCTAAGCATTCAACTTTTTCTAGCTGAAGAATTGCCCACGGTATAATATTAAAATCCGGTCATCTTATTATGATAATGTTAACTAAAAAAAACACCGGAATAACGTTCTGATAGCCAGTAGTTAGAACGGTCGCTGCTCAAACTATTAATCGAAATAAATTGCGTTTCGTAGAAAATAATGAACAAAGTGGTAAAAAGTGGTAAAAAGTGGTAATTTTTTCATTAGATTTGGATCTTATACACTAAAATTTAACCGACTTTAAGTGAATTCGATAATTGGGACATATGAATGTAAGGCTGATGCCAAGGGACGTATCATGCTCCCCGCTGCCTTAAAAAAGCAGTTAACACCTGTTGTTCAATCGGGCTTTGTTTTAAAAAGAGCGGTTTTTCAACCCTGTTTGGAGTTGTATCCAATAAGTGAATGGGAATCCCTGATGCAAAATATCAATAAGCTGAATCGGTTTAAGAAAAAGAACAATGATTTTATAAGACGATTTACTGCTGGTGTGAAGTTTATTGAACTTGATGCTTCGGGACGTTTATTGGTTCCAAAAGACCTGGTGTCATTTGCCGGTATTCACAAAGAGGTAGTTGTATCATCGGCGATCAACATCATTGAAATTTGGGATAAAGTAAAATATGAAAAAGCCATAGACGATGCAACTGTTGATTTTGCTGATCTGGCTGAAGACGTAATGGGACAAGATGATAATGATGGAATATCATAATCCGGTTTTATTAAATGAAACTGTTGACGGCTTAAATATTAAGGAAGACGGTATTTATGTGGATGTAACATATGGTGGCGGCGGTCATAGCAGAGAAATATTAAGCCGTTTGGGAGAACATGGAAAATTAATCGCTTTTGATCAGGATCAAGACGCTCTTTTAAATAAAATTGATGATAGCAGGTTTTTATTGATCAATGAAAATTTCAGGCATATTAAACGATTCCTGAGGTTTCATGGCATAGAAACAGTTGATGGTATTCTTGCTGATTTTGGTGTTTCATCTTATCAATTTGATGAGCCTGATCGTGGTTTTTCCACGCGTTTTGATGCAAATCTCGATATGAGAATGAATCAGCAAGATGTACTATCAGCACTTAATGTCATAAATGATTATGACGAGGAAGCGTTGAAGAAGGTATTCTATCAGTATGGTGAACTTAGGCAAGCGCCGCTTCTGGCTAGAGTCATTGTGTCGGAGCGGAAGCATCAGGAAATAAAAACAACAGCTCAACTAAAAAATATAGTGATCAAGCATTTGCCGCCACGAAGGGAAAATAAAATTCTTGCTCAAATCTATCAGGCCATTCGTATTGAGGTGAACCAGGAATTGGAGGCCCTCAAAGAATTTTTATTACAGACGCAGGATCTTTTGAAAACCGGTGGGCGATTAAGCCTGATCTCCTACCATTCACTGGAGGACAGATTGGTTAAACGTTATATAAGAAGCGGATTATTTGAGGGCGAACCGGAAAAAGACATTTATGGTAATGTAGAAGTACCATTTAAAAGAATCGGAAAATTAATAGTTCCGACTTCAGAAGAGATTGAAAAAAATAGAAGGGCGCGTAGCGCAAAACTTAGAATTGCCGAACGATTGTAAATGGTTAAAAAAAGTGTTTATAGTGTCTTAAGGGGAACGTTTCTAATTAGTGATGACTCGTTCAAAAACTGGCGACTCATTCTTTTTCTTTCACTGCTTGCTGTTGTCATGATCGCGAGTTCACATAGTGCCGACCGAAAAGTTCATGAGATCGCACAACTCAATGAAGAGGTTAAAGAATTACGATCTGCCTTCGTTGAAGGCCGCTCGAAATTGATGCGGCTTAAGATGGAATCCTCGGTAAGGCGAAAATTAGCAGAGAAAGGAATTGGGCCTTCCATAATTCCACCAAAGAAAATAAAAGTAAGATCAAAAAATTGATAGCAAATCTTGAAAACTAAAGAGAAGGACATATTAAACCGATTGTATTTTATAGCTGGATGTATGTTCATCTTCTCTCTGCTGGTCGTATTTAAATTGGTGAGTATTCAATTTATTCAAGGTGATACTTATAGAAGTATGGCCGAGGAACGCACCATCAAAAATGTGGTTATCCCAGCCAATCGTGGTAATGTTTATGCAGAAGATGGTAGCCTTCTGGCGACCTCAGTACCTAAATACGATATTCGCATTGATGCGGTGACCCCATCTCAAAAGAACTTCGAGAAATATTTAAAACCGCTTTGCGATGCTTTGGCCAAATACCACGGGAAAGCTTCCGGCGAATATCAGCAAAACCTCAGAAAGGCCAGAGAAAACAAAAACAGATATTATTTGTTGGCCAGAAACATTAGCTATTCAGACTATCTCAAATTCAGAAGTTTTCCACTTCTGGAATTAGGGGCGTTCAGGGGCGGACTTATTGTAGAACAAAATACGAAACGAGAGCTCCCCATGGGAGGCATCGCACAACGCACTATAGGGTATGAGCGCACTGATGACCAGGGCAATTTAACGCGACCGGGAATCGACGGTGCATTTGGAGTGAAGTATTTAAGGGGAACTGACGGCAGACGATTAAAGCAACGCATTGGAAAAGGCCAGTGGAAACCCATCGAGGATTTCAATCAAATCGAACCTAAAGATGGTTATGATGTTTACACCACCATCGATGTTAATATTCAGGACATTGCCCATCATGCATTATTGGAACAATTGGAAAAATTTAGTGCCGATCATGGTAGCGTAATCGTTATGGAAACCAAAACCGGTGAGATCAAAGCAATTTCCAATCTGGGAAGAACATCAAAAGGCACTTATTATGAGAGGCTTAATTATGCCGTTGGTGAAAGCCATGAGCCTGGATCTACTTTCAAATTAATGGCAATGGTTGCGGCACTGGAAGATAAAGTTATTGATACAAGCAAGGTTGTAGACACTGAAAATGGGATCCTCACCTTTTATGGAAGAAATGTAAGAGATTCAAAGCGTGGTGGATATGGTAAAATATCGGCTTCCGAGGCTTTTGAGGTGTCATCAAATACAGGGATGGTTAAATTAATTACTGAAGGTTATGATTCTAAACCTTCAAAGTTTGTGGACCGTCTGTATAAAATGAGACTCAATCAAACCTTAGACCTGCCAATAATAGGTGAAGGAAAGCCATTGATCACCCATCCAAGCGATAAGAAAAATTGGTCCGGTATTTCGCTGCCATGGATGGCATTTGGTTATGGTGTATCTATTACTCCCTTACAAACTTTGACTTTTTATAACGCCATAGCTAATGATGGTGAGATGGTCAAGCCACGGTTTTTAAAAGAGGTCAAAGAATTTGACAAAACCATTGTTCCCTTCGAAAAAGAAATTTTAAATAAGTCCATTTGCTCTAAAGAAACTGCCAGAAAAGTTCAAAAAATGATGGTCAATGTCATTGAAAAAGAACATGGAACGGCACATAATATTTATTCCCCAAATTTTTCTATGGCGGGAAAAACAGGAACCTGTCAAACTGAATATTGGAAGGAACCCGGCCTTTATATTTCCTCATTCGCCGGCTATTTCCCTGCCGTCAACCCAAAATATTCCTGTATTGTGGTTATTCATAAACCGGACAAAAAAGTTGGGTACTATGGTAATGTTGTGGCAGCTCCAGTATTTAAGAAGATCGCTCAAAAAATTTATACGGATACCCCCATTATTGACGATGTAGAAAATTTGCAAACCCAACTTGAACCAATTCAGAAAAGTTATGAGTCTTATTATGACATCGCTCAAAAATATAAAACCATTATGCCCGATCTCATTGGAATGCCGGCAATGGATGCCTTGGCCCTTCTTGAGAATATGGGAATGACCGTAAAATTAATTGGTAGTGGAATAGTGAAGAAACAATCTGTATCAAGGGGAACAAAATTGAAGCCAAATCAAACCATCGTACTCGAACTATCATGACCGAATTAAAACACATATTATACAAGGTCAATCTCAATGCAGTGGTAGGGAGTACCGGTGTGTCTATTGAAAATATTCAATTTGATTCCAGAAATGTAAAACCTCAGGATGTTTTTGTGGCCGTAAAAGGAACACTCTCCGATGGCCATGATTATATTGAAAAGGCCATTGACAACGGTGCTACGGCTATATTATGTGAACGCCTTCCTCAGGATTTGATTGAAGGCATCACCTATGTAGAGGTGGAAAACTCCGGCAGAGCCCTCGCCATTATGGCTTCCAATTTTTATGGGGTTCCTTCCGAAAATTTAAAACTGGTGGGGATCACCGGAACAAATGGAAAAACAACCATTGCCTCCCTGTTGTATCAGCTGTTTAAAAAAGCAGGATATAAGGTTGGATTGCTATCAACTGTCAAAATAATGGTTGGTGATATAAAGTATAAAGCAACCCATACAACGCCAGACCCGTTAACCATCAATCATTATCTGGCAGAAATGAGCGATCAGGGTGTAGAATTTTGTTTTATGGAGGTCAGTTCACATGGATTACATCAGAACAGAACCGACGGCTTGCAGTTCGCAGGCGGCATTTTTACCAATTTGTCACATGATCATTTAGATTATCATAGCTCTTTCTCTGAGTATCGCGATATCAAAAAATCATTCTTTGATGATTTACCTGCATCGGCCTTCGCATTGGTTAATGTTGATGATAAGAACGGACTGGTGATGCTTCAAAATACGGTGGCAAAAAAATACACCTATGCACTGAAAAGTTATGCCAATTATCGCGGTCAGATCCTGGAAAATCAATTGGGAGGATTGTTGCTTAAGATTAATGACAATGAAGTTTGGACCAAACTCATTGGGAATTTCAATGCCTATAACCTCTTAGGAATTTATGGTGCGGCCGATCTTTTGGGATTGGAATCTGTTGAGATCTTACGATTGATAAGTGAACTGGAAAGTGTAAGCGGACGATTTCAATATTTGATATCTGACGATAAAATAACGGCTATCGTTGACTATGCTCATACTCCGGATGCACTAAGGAATGTATTGGAAGCTATAAATAATATCCGAACTAAAAATGAAGAATTGATCACTGTAGTAGGATGCGGAGGTGATCGTGATAAAACGAAACGCCCTAAAATGGCCAATATTGCTTCAACTTTAAGTACAAAGGTCATTTTTACGAGTGATAATCCAAGAAGTGAAGCACCTGAACAGATCATTTCCGACATGGAAGTTGGTGTAGAACCTCAGAATTTCAAAAAGACCATGTCCATTGTTGATAGAAAACAAGCCATTAAAACGGCCTGCCAGTTAGCCAACCCGAACGATATCATTTTAGTCGCCGGAAAGGGGCATGAGACCTATCAGGAAATCAACGGTGAACGTATTGATTTTGATGATTTCAAAATTGTGGAAGAATTACTAAAACAATTGCAAAAATAGTATGCTGTATTATCTGTTTGAATATTTAGAAAAAGAATTTCAGTTTCCTGGAGCCACACTTTTTGGTTTTATTTCTTTCAGGGCGGCAATGGCAATTATTCTTTCTCTACTGATCTCAACCATTTATGGTAAGCGCATCATTAATTATTTACGTAAAAAACAAGTTGGCGAAACCATTCGGGACCTTGGATTGGAAGGTCAAAGTGAAAAAGCAGGCACACCAACAATGGGAGGGCTTATCATAATTATTGCAACCCTTATCCCTGTGCTGTTGTTCGCAAAACTCGACAATATTTATGTCATCTTACTCATCATTACCACGGTTTGGATGGGGATCATAGGTTTTATTGATGATTATATCAAAAAATTTAAAAAGGACAAAGAAGGCCTCAAAGGTAGATTCAAGGTTTTAGGGCAGGTTGGTCTTGGAATCATTGTTGGAACAACACTCTATTTGCATCCCGGAGTTACCATAAAGGAAGAATTACCAAAAGATCAACAAGAACTTGTAGCAGGCACCAACCAGCTCAAGCAATTTAAGCCTGAGGAAAAGTCAATGAAAACGACCATCCCCTTTGTTAAGGCCAATGAGTTTGATTATGCGAAATTGATATCATGGATCAGTCCGAATGCCACAGACTATGCCTGGCTCATATTTATCCCAATTGTCATATTTATTATTACGGCGGTTTCGAATGGGGCAAATTTAACCGATGGAATTGATGGACTGGCAGCAGGGTCTTCGGCTATAATTGTTTTGACCCTTGGCATATTTGCCTGGGTTTCGGGTAATATCATTTTTTCTGATTATCTCAATATCATGTACATCCCGAGGGTTGAAGAAATCACAATTTATATCGCGGCCTTTGTAGGAGCGCTCATAGGATTCTTATGGTATAATACCTATCCAGCGCAGGTATTTATGGGCGATACCGGAAGTTTGACCATTGGAGGGATTATAGCAGTTATTGCTATTGCAGTGAGAAAAGAGTGGTTGATCCCATTATTGTGTGGCATATTCCTGGCAGAAAATTTATCGGTGGTTCTGCAAGTGAGCTATTTTAAATATACACGAAAGAAATTCGGTGAAGGCAAACGCATTTTTAAGATGTCTCCCTTGCACCATCACTTTCAGAAGTTGGGATATCATGAGAGCAAGATCGTAACACGATTTTGGATCATCGGTATTCTATTGGCCATTGTATCTATCGTGACATTGAAAATTAGATAAATGAAAAGGCTAGTCATTTTAGGCGCGGCCGAGAGTGGCGTTGGAACAGCGGTTTTAGGAAAGCAAAAAGGATTTGAGGTATTTGTTTCCGATAAAGGAGAAATAAAGAAAAAATATAAAGACGTTCTTATACATAATGAGATTGAATGGGAAGAGCTTCAGCATACAGAGGAAATGATTCTCAATGCTGATATCGTGATGAAGAGTCCGGGTATTCCAGATAAGATCGAGTTGGTTCAAAAGCTGATTGAGCTTAATGTTTCGGTTATTTCTGAAATAGAATTTGCGTCGCAGTTTACCAAAGCTAATATCATTGGAATAACCGGAAGTAATGGTAAAACCACCACTACCATGTTAACCCACCATATTTTGAAGAGTGCCGGGTTGAATGTTGGAATGGCGGGAAACATTGGAGATAGTTTCGCAAAACAACTCGCTGAGAATGATAAGGACCATTTTGTTTTAGAGCTCAGTAGCTTTCAGTTGGATGGAATTGTGAATTTCAAGCCTTCGATTGCAATTATCACCAATATCACGCCCGATCATTTGGACAGATATGACAATGATTTCAGCAATTACGTGGCCTCTAAATTCAGAATTGCCATGAATCAGAATTCAGAGGATTACCTCATCTATGATGCAGACGATACAACTATAACAGAATATTTAGAGTCGAACCCAGTTCAATCCACATTATTACCCTTTTCAATTTCAAAGAAATTGGATAAAGGAATGTATTTAAAAGATAATAACATAAAACTAAAAATTGATAATAGCCAAATAACTATGCCAACAACAAATTTAGCCTTAGAAGGAAAGCACAATATTAAAAATGCCATGGCGGCCTCGGCGGTTGCCCAGCTCCTTAATATTAGAAAAGAAACCATTCGTGAATGCTTAGAAAACTTCGATGGCGTCGAACATCGCCTTGAACATGTATTGCGAATCAATAAAGTTCAGTATATCAATGACTCTAAGGCCACAAATGTCAATGCCACATACTATGCTCTTGAAAGTATGGATGCTCCAACCGTTTGGATCGTTGGTGGTGAGGATAAAGGAAACGACTACAGTGAATTATTTCCTTTCGTTAATGAAAAGGTCAAGGCCATTATTTGCCTTGGAGTGGACAATAAAAAGCTGTATGAAAATTTTCAGCATATGGTCGATATCATCATTGAAACCCAATACATGAGCGAAGCAGTTAAAATTGCATATAAAGTTTCCGAAGCGGGAGACAATGTGCTGCTTTCTCCTGCATGCGCAAGTTTTGACCTGTTTGAAAATTATGAGGATCGCGGCAGACAATTTAAAGACGCAGTAAGAAATTTATAAATGTTAGAACTGTTTAAAAATATTAAAGGTGATCGTTTGATCTGGGCAATAGCTGCACTGCTGGCTATTTTCTCATTTCTTCCCGTTTATAGTGCTGCCAGCAACCTGGCCTATATAAGCGGCGATGGTAACACCTTTAATTATTTTGTTAAACATTTTCTTCATCTGTTCCTTGGCTTCGCAATTATGTACGGAGTGCATAAAATACCCTATCGCTATTTTAGAGGCCTATCGATGATCATGATTCCGGTCGTACTGGTTCTACTGGTAGTTACATTACTTCAGGGAACAACAATTGAAGGTGCTAATGCCAGTCGGTGGATACAGGTACCAATCATTGGATTTACGTTCCAGCCTTCAACCCTAGCTTCAGTAGTGCTCATGGTTTATGTAGCACGATACCTGTCTAAAATTAAAGATAAGGACGTTTCCTTTAAAGAATCGATTCTACCTCTTTGGGTACCGGTATTTTTGGTTTTGGCGTTGATTTTGCCTGCCAATTTTTCAACAACGGCCATCATATTTACCATGGTTATTGTACTAACCTTTTTGGGTGGATACCCGTTGAAATATTTGGCTTTGATTTTAATTTCGGGGGTTATTGTCTTTTCTCTTTTCATTTTAACGGCAAGAGCATTTCCAGATGCCATGCCTAATAGAGTGGACACATGGACCAATAGAATTGAGAACTTCATGAATGGTGAAGATACTGAAGCCGATTACCAGATAGAAAAGGCAAAAATTGCAATCGCAGCCGGTGGAATACAGGGCGTAGGTCCGGGCAAAAGTATTCAGAAGAATTTCCTTCCGCAGTCATCATCAGATTTTATATATGCCATTATAATTGAGGAATACGGACTTATTGGTGGGTTGTTCTTAATGGTGCTGTATCTCTGGTTGTTGTTTAGGATTGTTATAGTGGCCCATAAATCTGATACGGTTTTTGGGAAACTATTGGTTATTGGTGTGGGCTTACCAATTGTATTTCAAGCCTTGATCAATATGGCAGTAGCGGTGGAGTTATTTCCCGTTACGGGTCAAACCTTGCCGTTGATAAGCAGTGGCGGAACATCGATCTGGATGACCTGCCTTTCAATAGGAATCATATTAAGCGTTAGTGCAAAGCGTCAGGAGTTGAAAGAACTCGAAGCATTTGAAGATAATCCACTCGAAATATTGAGTGAAACTATATAATGAATAAGTATAAGATCATATTATCAGGAGGAGGAACCGGAGGTCATATCTATCCGGCAATTTCTATAGCTAATGAACTTAAATCCCGCTATCCCGAATCTGAATTTTTATTTGTTGGCGCCAAGGACAAAATGGAAATGGAAAAAGTACCACAAGCAGGATATAAGATTGAAGGGCTATGGATTTCCGGTATTCAACGAAAATTAACCGCCAAGAATTTGTCATTTCCTTTTAAGTTGATTAGCAGCTTACTCAAATCGAGAAAAATATTAAATCGGTTCAAACCTGATGTTGCTATTGGAACCGGTGGCTTTGCAAGTGGCCCTTTACTTCGGATGGCAGTGTCAAAAGGTATTCCAAGCTTGATCCAAGAACAGAATTCCTATCCTGGAATTACCAATAAAATTCTATCCAAAAAAGCCGATAAAATATGTGTGGCCTATGATGGATTGGAAAAATTTTTTCCAAAAGAAAAGATTGTCAAAACCGGAAATCCGGTCAGACAGGACATATTGCATGTCGATGGCAAATCGATTGAAGCAAAGGACTATTTAAAATTGAAACACAATAAGGTCACCTTGCTCGTCATAGGTGGTAGCCTTGGCGCCAGACGCATAAATGAATTGATTGAAGAAAAATTGGAGTTCTTTCAAACTCAAAATGTTCAGCTGATTTGGCAATGTGGGAAACTATATCACAATAAATACAAGCATCATAATGAACTGGACCATGTTAATGTGCATGCCTTTATCAATAAAATGGATATGGCCTATGCGGCGGCCGATATCATAATTTCAAGAGCCGGAGCGAGTTCGGTCTCTGAATTATGCATCGTAGGAAAACCGGTGATCTTCATTCCGTCACCAAATGTTGCCGAAGACCATCAAACAAAAAATGCACAGGCCATTTTTGAGAAAGATGGTGCTGTATTAATTAAGGAAGAAGACCTTGAAATCGATTTTGAAAATAATTTTTCCCAAATCGTTTCATCACCGGAAAAACAAAAATTGTTAGGGGAGAACATTAGAAAAATGGCATTGATCAATGCAACAACAGATATCGCAAACGAAGTTGAAAAACTTTTAGCTAAATGAACTTGGACGATAAAAATAATATCTATTTGATCGGAATTGGCGGAATTGGCATGAGCGCCCTGGCACGATATTTTAAAGCGATTAACAAAAATGTCGCGGGATATGATCGGACAGCCACTCAAATCACATCCGACCTTGAAAGTTTAGGTATAGATATTCATTTTGAAGATGATATCGATAAAATTGATCGTGAATTCTTCGATAGAGAATCAACACTTGTGATCTATACACCGGCGATTCCCAAGACGCATAATGAATTCAATTATTTTAAAGAGCACAATTATTCAATTCTAAAACGATCGGAAGTTTTAGGTCTCATTACCCAGGACACAGTGTGCATGGCGATTGCCGGGACTCACGGTAAAACTACAACGACCAGTATTTTGGGTCATCTCATGCATGAATGCGGTGTAGAAGTTACTGCCTTTTTGGGAGGGATCTCCGAAAATTATAATTCTAATTTAATTCAAAAAGGGACAGTAGTCACCGTTGTTGAAGCTGATGAATTCGACCGTTCGTTTTTAAATTTAACTCCCGATTTCGCGTGTATCACATCGATGGATGCCGATCATCTAGATATCTATGGTGAGAAACAGCAGCTTGAAGCATCGTTTATCGAATTCAGCAGAAAGCTTAAGCCAAATGGAAAATTATTTATCAATAAAGGACTGCCAATACATGGAATTAGCTGCGCTATTGAAAGTAAGGCTGATTACCAGGCGACCAATATAAAAATAGAAAACGGAACCTATGTCTTTGATTTAAAATCACCACATGGCCGTTTTGAAAAATTCAAATTTAACCTACCAGGTAGACATAATTTGTCGAATGCACTAATAGCGCTGGCAATGGCTATAGAATATGGCTGTGCTCCGTATAGACTTGCCAGCGCATTGGCATCTTATAAAGGTGTTAAACGCCGATTTACCTATCAAATCAAAACAGAGGATTATGTTTTTATTGATGATTATGCACATCATCCTGAGGAAATTAATGCAGTGCATCAGGCCATAAGAGAAATGTATCCCACATGGCAGGTGCTTGTCATTTTTCAACCCCATTTATATTCGAGAACGAAAGATTTTGTTGATGAATTTGCCAGTAGCCTGGATCAATTTGATGAAGTCTTATTATTAGATATATATCCGGCAAGAGAACTGCCAATGGAAGGTGTTTCTTCGGATTGGTTGTTGGGAAAAATAAACAACCCCAATAAGAAACTCATTCGGAAATCGGAAATGGTTTCTGAAATACAGAAAAGTAAGGCACAGGTTATTATGACCCTTGGCGCCGGAGATATTGGAGAAGAAGTAGAATTTATAAAAGAAAATATTAGCATTGCGAGTTAACTGGAATTACATAAAAGTATTGATTTTACTGGTCTTGGTCGTGTTTTTATATGCATTTTCTTCACATAAAAATAAACATAGGACGGTTAGCGAAATCGACATCAATTTTACCAGTGAGAACAACCTGTATATTACAAGGGCAATGGTTAATAAATTGTTAATACAAAATAACGAGGACCTTACGAAAGTGCCTAAAGAAATTTTAGATTTGAATGGTTTGGAAACTGCCCTAAATTCTAATCCGATGATCAAGACCGCAGAAGTGTATCTTACTGTAAATGGTGAGGTTAGAGCAGATGTAGAACAACGTAAACCCATTGCACGGGTCAGCACAAATGCATCATACTATATCGATGATGAGGGTTTGTTTATGCCTTTATCAGAAAACCGCTCAGCGAGAGTACCTCTGGTTACAGGATATATTTATAAAAATGATCTCGGCAATGTGTATAAGATCGCGAAAAAAATTCATGACGATGAATTTTTAAAAACACAAATTGTTGAGATAAGGCAAAACCAGGATAAATCGATCAGTTTGAAAATTAGAGCTCTGGATTTTGAAATTTTTCTAGGGCAACTCGATCATTTGGAGAAGAAAATAAACAATTTAAAAGCCTTTTATCAGAAAGCAAAAAAAGATAAAATGCTGTCTAATTATAGCAAAGTGAATTTACAATTTGAAAATCAGGTTGTATGCACAAAAAAGTAACGTATGGAAACGCATAATATTTCAGTAGGTCTTGATATTGGAACGACTAAAATTGTTGCAATGATTGGTCGTAAAAACGAATATGGCAAAATAGAAATTCTTGGAATAGGACGATCTAAAAGCCTTGGTGTGCATCGTGGTGTGGTAAATAATATAACCCAAACCATTCAGTCTATTCAACAAGCGGTGCAGGAATCCGAAGCTGAGGCAGGCCTTAGAATTGAAGAAGTTACCGTAGGTATTGCAGGACAGCATATAAGAAGTTTGCAACATAGCGATTATATCACGCGCCCCAATTCAGAATTGGTAATTGATGAAGAGGATATTGATCGTTTGATCAATCAGGTTCATAAACTGGTGATGCTTCCTGGAGAAGAAATTATTCATGTGTTACCTCAGGAATTTAAAGTTGACGGCCAGGCTGAAATAAAAGAACCTATTGGTATGTACGGCGGACGTTTGGAAGCAAATTTTCATGTCGTTGTTGGACAGGTGTCCTCAATCCGGAATATTGGTCGTTGTGTTAAAAGTGCCGGACTAGAACTGGAAGGGATTACACTTGAACCATTGGCTTCTTCAAACTCTGTCTTGAGCCAGGAAGAAAAAGAGGCCGGCGTTGCCTTGATCGATATTGGTGGTGGAACCACCGATCTAGCGATTTTTAAGGATGGTATTATCAGGCATACGGCAGTTATTCCATTTGGAGGTAATGTCATTACCGAAGATATCAAGGAAGGGTGTTCGATCATTGAGAAACAAGCAGAGCTGCTGAAAATTAAATTCGGTTCGGCATGGCCGGGCGAGAACAAGGACAATGAAATCGTTTCAATTCCCGGACTAAGAGGAAGAGAGCCTAAGGAAATAACCTTAAAAAATCTGTCTAAAATAATTCATGCAAGAGTTGTAGAAATTGTAGAACAGGTCTATGTTGAGATCAAGAATTACGGGCATGAAGAACAAAAGAAGAAATTAATTGCTGGAATTGTATTGACTGGAGGTGGGAGCCAGTTAAAGCATTTGAAGCAATTGGTCGAATATATAACCGGAATGGATACTCG
>JABDLA010000020.1 GCA_013001965.1 Flavobacteriaceae bacterium
TCCTGACCAAGGGTTGGTGTGATATCATTTTGAATAAAAAATAAGCGCGTTCTAATTCCGAATCATTCTTTAATTGAAAAGCGATTTCTGTATTGTCAAATAATCTTTGGGCCTCACTCATAGTAAAATAATTAAACAAATATATTTATTAGTAGTATAATATTTATTAAATATACTTAATTTCATAACCTAAATTTGCTATTGTTCAATGATGAAATCATTAAAATCTTCCGATTGTGATATCCACTTCAATATAGAAGGCTATGATCATTTAAATGACTTGATTGCAAGATCAAATTATTCTAAAGTTGTGGCTCTTGTAGATGAAAACACCCACGATCATTGTCTGCCGGAATTGCTGGAATTGCTAAAAACAGATGATTTGGTGGACGTTATAGAAATTGAGGCCGGTGAAGAAAATAAGTCCATCGATACCTGCTCAGGTGTTTGGAATGCCCTATCGGAACTCGGATGTGATCGAAAATCATTACTGATTAATCTTGGTGGTGGTGTCGTAACGGATCTTGGTGGTTTTGTTGCCTCTACCTTCAAACGCGGTATTGATTACGTCAACATCCCAACTTCTCTGCTTGCCATGGTAGATGCTTCTGTTGGCGGAAAAACAGGGGTCGACCTTGAGTCCTTAAAAAATCAAATTGGAGTGATCAATGAGGGTAAAATGGTGTTGATAGACTCGAGTTATCTGGCCACCCTTCCTGAGAATCATGTGCGTTCAGGCTTGGCCGAAATGCTCAAACACGGGCTTATATCAAACGAATCTTATTGGGATAAGATGGTTGGTTTGTCCGGAAATGATTCCAGGGACATGGACAATCTTATTTACGAATCGGTAAAAATAAAACTTGATATCGTTGCTCAGGATCCCCATGAAAATGGCCTGCGAAAAACGCTGAATTTTGGCCACACTTTGGGGCATGCCATTGAGTCCCTTCATGTGTTCCATAAAGAGAATTCAAGCTTGTTGCATGGAGAAGCTGTTGCTATTGGTATGATTCTCGCTACCTATTTGTCATATGTGGAAACCGGATTTCCCAAAGATAAATTAGAGCAGATCAAAAAAAGTATTACCGATATATTTGGAAACAAGACCATAGAAGAATCTGATTATCAATCCATCATCAGCCTGCTGAAATTTGACAAAAAGAATTCACACGGTAATATCAATTTTGTATTGCTTGAAGATATCGGTAAACCCAAATTAGATTGTATTGTTGATGAAGCCTTGATCATCGACGCTTTTAATTACTACAATTCCTGAAATTTAAATCATCTCTTTTTTAAAATAGATTATGATGTCGAATTGAAATAATTTGTACATTAGTTTTAGAATGTTTTTTTGACAATAGAAAGTTAACCGTTTTAATCAACCAATTAATCATGAAACGAGTAATTATCGACTATAAAAAACTGACGCCTGAAATCTTGACACTTTTAACTGAAAAATTTCCGGATGGTTATGGTGATAATGATATCATCGTTTTTAATAACCATCATAATGAAACGATAGAAGCCGTTGAAGTGAAAACTGATGATACGATCTATCTTGTTAAGGTGGGATCAAAACTTCAATATTCCATGATCAATTTTGACAATGATATGGATGATGAGGACGATCCTGACATTGAAATTAAGGATGACGTCAGCTTGGAAAAGGACGTAGAGTTAGCAGAGGACCTGGATTTAGAAGATGATATTGACTAAACCTGGGAAATATAACTTGACCACTAAAGGTAGCGGTCTTTGATTATTCTGGCATGATGATTTTCATGTCCAACAATAATGAAGCCCAGTGCGGCTGCGGACATGGGACTGTTATTTGCAGTTCCAATATGCCTAAGCATCTTATCATCTAAACTCCTATAGAGGGTAATTGTACTGTTCCGAACTGATCTGTACTCATCAATAAGAGACGTTTTCGATCTTTTGGCTGCTTCCGAACTGATCACATAATCATCCTGTTCAAATCCTTTAAGATCTGTTTTATCACCTCTTGCAAATCGTAAGGCACGATATGAAAAGACGCGCTCGGCATCGATAATATGAAGGATCAATTCTTTGATGGTCCATTTGCCTTCAGCATATGAAAAATCCATCTTTTCATCAGGAATTGACTCATAAAATGAACACATGCGCTCCAGATTGGCTTCGAGGCAGGATAAAAGATCATCCTCACCGGCCTGACTTATATAATTGGCATAGTAATGGCCATATTCTCCCCGATTCAATTGTGAAGCTTTCATTCTATAAATTATTAAAAATCGAATGCATAAGTCGTTTTTTATCATTAATGCTCTCTTCCAGGGAGATCATCGTTTCAGTTCTGTAAACACCTTCAATATCATCGATCATAAAAATAACCTCTTTAGCATGGGTTGTGTCCTTTGCTCTGATCTTACAAAAAATATTGAATTTCCCAGTGGTTATGTGGGCTACAGTCACATAAGGAATCTCGCTAATACGCTCTAGAACAAATGTTGTTTGTGAAGTATTCTGAAGAAATACACCAACATACGCAATGAAGGAGTATCCCAGTTTCTGATAGTCTAATGTTAAAGACGAACCTTTGATGATGCCTGCTTCCTCCATCTTTTTTACACGTACATGAACAGTTCCTGCAGATATCAAAAGTTTTTTAGCGATATCTGTGAAGGGCGTTCGCGTATTTTCGATCAGCATATCTAAGATCTGATGATCTATTTCGTCTAATTTCAATTTTGTCATTTGATTAATTTCATTAAATAAAAATCAAAAATAACACATTTTCATTAAAAATAATGCATCATTTTTTAAGATTTGTCCGGAATTAATGAAAATAATTCATTGTTTAAGTAGACGGCTTTTTCTTGATATCCTGTATGAAGTTTTTCTTTATTTGTTCCAACAACCAGTTTCCCCTTACAATCTATGTCGTTATGACCGAACTGAGTGGTGGACGATTTTATCTTTTCAATAATAGGAATGAACTGTACGAAATTGTTTCTCAATACTTCTTCATACTGAAACACAATATCAAACAGATCACCATTCTCTTCTAATCTGGCATCCCTTAATACGATATCATTGAATAATTTTTGGTTTTGCGGAATTTCTGTGTAGTCTTCGAAAGATCCCGGAATCAATTCAAAGTCTTCTATTTTGAATAATGCGATCAGTATGGCGATATACATAAATTTCCGGACTTCCTCCCTGCTATAATCGTTTTCATAATGGCCGGCTTCAAATAAAATGGTTGGAACATTATGACTTTGAAAGGTATCCCCAACACAATTCAAATTAAAAGAATCATCGTAAATTCCTATTTGGCCGGGAATGAATTCCTGCAAAACGCCTTGAATTGCAACGATAATGCTCATGGCCGTTTTTCGGGTTTCGGTCAGGGAACAGGCTTCATCCTGTGCAGGTGCCAAAAAACTGAGTGTCGCCGGTTTTTTATAGTTTCCAGCACTAAAAATGGTACGTTGCCCATGTAAATTAAAACAAAAATCAGGTTTAAAATCATGGTATGCGCGCATTAAGGCCTGCATTTCAGGTTCAGATTGATTGATGGCATCCCGATTCAAGTCAATGTCATTAGCATTATGCCTGCTATAGGCAAAAGCCCCATCAGGATTTAATATGGGTATGATCAATAGTTGAAAATTGTCTATAATGGAATTCAGATCCCCTTTTGAGATGCTTTGGAACATATCGAACAAAGCCTTGGTCGTGGTTGATTCATTGCCATGCATTTGAGACCACATCAATACTTTTTTTGGTCCATGACCAATTTTTACACTATAGATCGATCGGTTTTCAACAGAACTTCCAATTTGATCAACTTTAAATGTTCCGGGTAAATTATTTAGTAAAGGCTCGATATGAGAATTGGTAATATATCGATGCTGCAAATCGTTTTGTTTATGCCTTAAAAAGAGTTCAATTAATGCTTTGCCTTTGTTCATTCAAAATGATTGAATTACAAATGTAAACAAACTATATTTTACAAATGTAAACAACAAAATCGTGTATTTTTGTTTACAGATGTACAAATTTTAACCAAAAATAAAGGTGGTCGTTATTAATTTAGTAATCAATTTAATATTATAATCTTATAATATTGTATTTCAGTATATTAAAGTATTTTATTTAAATAATTATTTTAATAATATTGGAAAAGTAATATGATATTAAAATCTTATTTGCATGTATTTTGTAAACAAAATTTCATTATTTTTGTTTACAATGATAAACTCAGAAGAATTTATAATTCGGCTCCGAAAAATCATGGATTTTCATGCGCTGTCGGCCTCTGCTTTTGCCGACCGGCTTGGCGTTCAACGGTCAAGTATTTCTCATATCCTCTCCGGTCGAAATAAACCAAGTTTGGAATTTGTTATGAAGCTCCTCTCCTCTTTTGAGGATGTTGACCTTTATTGGTTGCTTAATGGAAAAGGAGAATTTCCTTCCGATTCACAGAACTCAGAGAAAAAGCCTAAACCTGTTTCAAAACCTTTAAAAGCAATGGCAAAGATCAATGAGCAGGATATAGAGCGTATTATTGTATTTTTTAAGGACGGAAGTTTTAAGAATTATAGCAACTAACTAAATTCTTTTATAATTTAGCAGCATGAAGTTTTATTTGCTGTCCCTAATCCTGTTTATCAGTAGCTGTTATCGCGCAGAACGTAATTGTTCCGACTTTAAGACCGGATCCTTTCAAAGCACCATTACCATTGATGGCAAGGTGTATATTTCCAGCTTTTCAAGAACCGAAGATCTTCAGATCGAAACTTTTGAAGGAAAAACCGATTCCAGCAGTGTCCGATGGATCAATGACTGTGAGGTAATTTTTAAGACCATCAATCCAAAACGGATGGCCGATAAAAAGGATATTCATCTTAAAATTTTAAGCACAACCGACTCGACCTATATATTTGAATATAATTATGTAGGAGAATCAACAAAACAAAAAGGCCTCGCTATTAAAACGAATTGAATATGTTAGAATTCCTGCTTTCAACTGACGCCATCTTTGCACTTCTCACACTTACTTTTCTGGAAGTGGTTTTGGGAATTGATAATATCATATTTATCTCTATAGTTGCAAATAAACTCCCTGAGCATCAGCGTAATAGAGCTACAAATATAGGCCTTGTCCTGGCGATGGTTCAACGGATTATCTTTTTGTTTTTTGTGTCCTTATTGGTTGGACTTAAAAAACCTTTTGCCAACATCGAACTGGACTGGTTCTACTCTGATATTAGCTGGCAGAGCCTGATTTTGTTTGTCGGTGGACTGTTTTTAATCTATAAGAGCACATCTGAAATTTATCTGAAAGTTGAAAAACCTGATAGTGAAGAAGCCTCTTTAAAAGAAAAGGTTTTCGATTCTATGCAAAAAGCGATCTTTCAAATTCTGATCATCGATATTATATTTTCATTGGATTCAATATTAACGGCAGTTGGAATGACCAATGGCATATCCCCTAATCCGAATCATGGTTTGGTGATCATGATCATTGCTATTGTGATCTCTATGATCATTATGATCTGGTTTGCCAATCCTATCCGGAAATTCATTGCAAATCATCCATCCATGCAAGTGCTCGGATTGGCATTTTTAATTTTAATAGGGTTCATGCTTATTGCCGAAGCGGCGCATCTTTCGAATACATTGGTCTTTGGAAATTCTATAGGAGTCATCCCGAAGGGATACCTTTACTTTGCAATTTCTTTCTCCCTATTTGTGGAATTCCTAAATTTTAAGATCCGGAAGAAAACGAAATAAACGGCCAAAGAAAACTTGAAATCCCTATAAATGCTCATTTTTAAGAGGAAATCTTAGAAAAGCGTGATTTGTCCTTCGTCATCAATTTCGAGATCAGTTGGTGCCTCACCATTCGTAGGATTGGAGTCCTTTTTCTCCGTGACTATCTCCTCATCAACAACTTCAATTTCATCGGCTGGCACTTCTTCCGGCGCCTCATAAGGAATAGGATCCAGTAGATTAATCTGGTTGACCTTCTCTTTTGTCAGTTGATTGCCCAATGCCGAAATGCCTTTAACACTTATAAATTCTTCAAGATTCACCACAAGATTCTCCTTTCTATCCTTTCCTCGATCTTTAGCAAAAACAACTTCTGCAACCGGTTTCCAATCTGTCGAAACAATTTCCAACTGCGAATTTTTATGATCAGAAATAAAAGCTTCTTCTTTGTTCTCGTTCTCAACTAAAAATCGTTTGACATAATAACGCTGCTTTTCGCCATCAAAATAAATCGCTGAAATTGGTTTCTTGGGGATCCATTTTTCAAGCGTGATCATGTCATCATCAAATCGGGCGGTTATTTCGGGTACAATTGTTTTGAGTAGCCCCGATTGCTTTATTACCAATAAACGGTCTTCTCCTCTAAATTCACCAATTAATTCACCCCTGCCATCAACATTGAGCCTTTGAACAGTATCATCGAACCAAATTTTACGCGGTTTTAAAGTGGAAACTCCTTTTTCTTTGAGTTCAATACGTTTAATGGAATTTTTCGTGACCAAATTACCTTTAGTCGCTCTTCCTTTTATGAGAATATCAGCAAAATCCAGATCCCATTTCAGCTTTTTTAAACTCTTTACCTGCCGCAATAAAACGGTGACTACTTCGGCCTCTCCATTCGGATTTGCCGAAAAATACCAGATCACCGATCCCTTATTACCTCGTGTGAGATCATATTCTTTATCTCGGGTAACGCCGGTCACTGAAAATCGCTTGACATAAGAGGGGCCGCGACTGCCGTCTCTGTATATCATATTGTAAACCGTACGATTGTCCTTTTTCTTAAAGACATCGACATGGATGATGTTTTTTCCAACAAAGGTTTTACTGTCCACCTTCGTGATCATCATTTTTCCATCCTTAGTAAATACAATGATATTATCAATGTCACTGCAGTCGCAAACATATTCCTCACGACGTAAAGAGGTACCAACGAATCCTTCTTCACGGTTCACATAAAGTTTGGTGTTTCTTATGACCACCTTAGTGGCATCTACATCATCAAATATTCGTATTTCTGTTTTACGCTCTTTGCCCTGGCCATATTCTTTTTTCAGTCGGTTAAAATACGAAATCGCATATTCGATCAAATTAGCCAGATTATGCTTCACCTCTTCAATCTGAGCATCCAGTGCTTCGATTTTCTGCTGCGCTTTATCGATATCGAATTTTGAAATCCGCTTGATACGTATTTCAGTAAGTCGCACAATATCATCTTCAACGACCTTTCGTTTTAAATGCTTCACATGAGGCTTCAGGCCTTTATCTATGGCTGCTATAACACCTTCCCAGGTTTCTTCTTCTTCAATATCACGATAAATTCTATTTTCAATAAAAATGCGTTCAAGTGAAGCAAAATGCCATTGCTCTTCCAATTCACTTAACTTGATCTCAAGCTCACTTTTTAAGAGTTGAACAGTATGATCAGTTGAGCGGCGAAGCATTTCAGAAACCCCTATAAATAAGGGCTTATGATCTTCGATAATGCAACCCAATGGAGAAATGGAGTTTTCACATTTTGTGAAGGCATAGAGCGCATCAATGGTCTTATCGGGTGATATTCCTGAAGGTAAATAGATCAAAATTTCAACTTCGGCCGCTGTATTATCTTCAATGCGTTTGATCTTGATCTTTCCTTTTTCATTAGCCTTTAATATCGAATCGATCAATGATGAGGTCGTCGTTCCAAACGGGATTTCATTGATCGCCAATATGTTTTTATCAAATTGCGATATCTGAGCCCTGACACGAACTTTGCCGCCGCGCATACCGTCATTATAATTGGTGAAATCAGCTATACCAGCGGTTGGGAAGTCCGGCACTAATGTGAATCGTTTGCCCTGCAAATGTTTAATTGAGGCGTTGATAAGTTCAATGAAATTATGCGGAAGGATCTTAGTTGACAATCCAACAGCGATGCCCTCAGCTCCTTGAGCCAATAACAATGGAAACATCACAGGAAGATGGACAGGTTCCTTTTTTCGTCCGTCATAAGACGCCTGCCATTCGGTGATCTTTGAATTATAGACAACATCTAATGCGAATTTCGATAAACGCGCTTCGATATATCGTGATGCTGCTGCACTGTCTCCGGTAAGAATATTTCCCCAGTTACCTTGAGTATCGATCAACAAATCCTTCTGTCCAATCTGAACCATGGCATCGGCAATACTGGCATCACCATGCGGATGATATTGCATGGTATGACCAACGATATTAGCCACCTTATTGTAGCGCCCATCGTCCAGATCCTTCATAGAGTGCATGATGCGCCGTTGTACAGGTTTAAATCCATCGTCAATAGCCGGAACGGCACGTTCTAAAATCACATAGGACGCATAATCTAAAAACCAATCTTTGTACATACCAGACACCCTGGTGATGGTCTCTTCATTGGCATTATGCTCATTCATCAGTTCTTCGTTCTCTTCTATCATTTATGAGTTCTCCTTTAATTTTTTGTTTAGTTTAACGAGTTTGCCAAGTGATTGTCTGATATATCTTCTTTTTTTACGGCTGACCAAAGTCACATTGAATGTTTCATTTCTTTTATGGCCATATTTGTCTTTTATGGTTAGTGTCAGGCTTTTATAGAAATAATAATTTCGAAATTTAAAACTAATTAGGTTTTCCTTTTCGAACTCCAGAATATGCTCGCGATAATTCAGATATTCTGATAACAACATGCCCCTGTTGATGACTACAACCTGCATGCCATCACTATCGTATTCGAAGTATTTAGATACTTTATGTGTTATGATAAACAGTACCGCGAACACTAGCAATATGATCAAAATTTTAACCGCCGGGCTTTCGGTAATTTCACTAAAGGAACTTATAAGCGTTGTCATAATAATGGCCAACACCGTAAGGATAAAATAGAGCGATATGATCACATTCTTAACTTTTCCGTTATTTGTTCTCATCGTGTTCTTCTACCAGATCTAATTCTACTTTAAGATTATTAATTATAAACTCCTGTCTGTCGGGCGTATTCTTTCCCATATAAAAAGACAACAGTTCTTCAATGGACATGTCCTTATCCAGCATGACAGGATCAAGGCGAATGTCATCGCTGATAAAATGTTTGAATTCATCAGGTGATATTTCTCCCAGACCTTTAAATCGTGTGATCTCGGGTTTAGGTTTTAATTTTTCAATAGCTTCCCTTCGTTCCTCTTCGGAATAGCAGTAGATCGTTTCCTTTTTATTTCGAACCCTGAAGAGCGGTGTTTGCAAAATATACAAATGCCCTTCCTTGATCAATTCGGGGAAAAACTGCAAAAAGAAGGTAATCAGAAGCAATCGAATGTGCATCCCATCAACATCGGCATCTGTTGCAATAACAATATTGTTATAGCGCAGGTCTTCAATGGACTCCTCAATATTCAAAGCAGCTTGCAATAAATTGAATTCCTCGTTTTCATAAACGATCTTCTTACTCATACCATAGGAGTTCAACGGTTTACCACGCAAACTGAAAACCGCCTGGGTATTGACATCCCGCGATTTTGTAATGCTTCCTGAGGCCGAATCTCCCTCGGTTATAAATAAGGTTGTTTCAAGGCGTCTGGCATGTTTGAGGTCGCCCAGGTGGGCACGACAATCTCTTAGTTTTTTATTATGAAGGCTCGCTTTTTTAGCACGTTCACGTGCCAGTTTTCTAATCCCTGAAAGTTCTTTGCGTTCGCGTTCAGCCTGCATGATCTTTTTCTGGATCTTTTCGGCGGTATCAGGATGCTTATGCAAATAATTGTCGAGCTGTGTTTTTACAAAATCATTGACATAGGTTCTAACTGTCGGCAATCCGCCACCCATTTCGGTCGAACCCAATTTAGTTTTGGTCTGACTTTCAAAAACCGGTTCCATCACCTTTAATGCAACTGCTGATATGATCGATTTACGTATATCGGCAGCGTCATAATTCTTTCCATAAAACTCACGGATCGTTTTGACAAGGGCTTCTCTAAAGGCCGCTAAATGCGTCCCACCCTGGGTAGTATTTTGCCCGTTGACAAACGAATGGTATTCTTCGCTATACTGAGTTCGACTGTGTGTTAAGGCCACCTCAATATCATTTCCTTTGAGATGAATGATAGGATACATCATATCGGAATCGATGGTGTTATCATGAAGGAGATCCTTAAGTCCGTTCTCACTATAGTATTTTTCACCATTGAAAAGAATGGTCAGACCAGGATTGAGATAGACATAATATTTGAGCATTCTTGCTACATACTCATTCCTATATTTATATTTTTTGAAAATGACATCGTCAGGGATGAAGGTCACTTTGGTACCTTTCCGCCTGGAAGTTTCTTTGAGTAATTCTTCTTCTTTAAGATCGCCACGTTCAAATTCGGCCGAAGCCGATTTTCCGTCACGTGTCGATTCTACTCTAAAATAATTTGATAGTGCATTAACGGCTTTTGTTCCAACACCATTCAATCCAACCGACTTCTTAAATGCCCGAGAATCATATTTTCCACCGGTATTCATTTTGGATACAACATCAACCACTTTTCCTAAGGGAATACCTCTTCCGAAGTCCCGGACTATGACCTTATTCGCCTGAATAGAGATTTCAATGGTCTTCCCGGCACCCATAACAAATTCATCGATCGAATTATCGATCACTTCTTTCAACAGAATATAAATACCATCATCTGGGGATGAACCATCACCCAGCTTTCCGATATACATTCCGGGTCGCATTCGAATGTGTTCTTTCCAGTCGAGTGAACGTATGTTTTCTTCGGTATAATTAGATTTTTGGGCCATTTACCTCTAATTTTTGCATAAGCTGCTAATATAGTATTTCAAGAGAAAAAATGAAACACAGTATTTACAAAGTAATTAACAATAAAATTACTGATTTTGTTGAGAAAATAGATCTTTAATATAAGAAATAAAAAGCCTTAAAACAGCATGTTTTACACATTAAATAAGAAATGCATCACATCGCCGTCCTTAACGATATAGTTTTTGCCCTCAACGCGCATTTTTCCGGCCTCTTTAACTTTGGCTTCACTCCCATAACTGATGTAATCTTCATAACTGATCACTTCCGCCCGAATAAAGCCTTTTTCAAAATCGGTATGAATAACGCCTGCCGCTTGTGGTGCCGTTGAACCAATAGTAACTGTCCATGCCCTCACCTCTTTCGGTCCTGCAGTAAAATAGGTTTGCTGATTCAACAATTTATAGGCAGAACGGATCATCTTGGAAGATCCCGGTTCATTTAAGCCCATATCTTCCAGGAAGAGTTGACGTTCTTCGTAATCGTCCAGTTCATTGATATCGGCTTCTGTACCAACTGCAAGGACCAGGACTTCAGCATTTTCATCTTTGACAGCTGCTTTGACTTGTTCAACATAGGCATTTCCTGAAACAGCCGAAGATTCATCTACATTACAGATATAAAGAACCGGCTTATCTGTAATACACTGCAAAGGTTTTATGTAGGCCTTATAATCGTCCGCTTCAATCTCAAGGGATCTCACAGATTGTCCGGCTTCAAGTCCGTCTTTCACTTTTTTCAGCGCATTTTCTTCCTTCTGAGCTTCCTTGTTTCCGGTTTTCGCGGCACGACTTACCTTGTCCAGTTTCTTTTCAATGGTCTCAAGATCCTTCAGCTGAAGCTCAATATCGATAGTCTCCTTATCTCTAATTGGGTCAATACTACCATCCACATGAACGATATTGTCATTATCGAAACAGCGGAGCACATGAAGTATGGCATCGGTTTCCCTGATATTAGCAAGAAATTGATTCCCTAGACCTTCACCCTTACTGGCGCCTTTGACAAGTCCGGCAATATCTACGATCTCGACGGTTGCGGGAATGACTTTTTCCGGTTTTACCAATGCTTCAATTTTTGTCAGTCTCTCGTCCGGAACATTAACGACTCCTATATTGGGCTCGATGGTACAAAACGGAAAGTTCGCACTTTGTGCCTTGGCATTGGATAAACAATTGAACAAGGTCGATTTTCCTACATTGGGTAATCCTACAATTCCGGCTTTCATCTAATAAATTTTTGCGCTTGCAAATATTGTTTTTGAACTATAAATAATACATCAAATAAAAATCCCAAGATAAACTTGAGATCATTAAACATTGCTGACAACTTTTTTTTCTATTCGTCAGGGTGCATAAAGCGTTGTTTTCCTAATAATGTTTCCTCACTTTCAACGTGATCTTCATCAGGAACACAACAGTCTACCGGGCATACTGCCGCACATTGAGGTTCTTCATGAAACCCTTTACACTCGGTGCATTTATCGGGAACAATATAATAGATCTCATCGCTCACGGGTTCCTGCGCCTCATCGGCATTTACCTGTTTTCCGTTAGGCAATACAACGTCGCCCTTCAAACTCGTCCCGTCATTATACCTCCAATCATCGGCACCTTCATAGATGGCGGTATTTGGGCATTCAGGTTCGCAAGCACCACAGTTTATACACTCATCTGTAATAATTATTGCCATAACATATTTTTAAGTTTCGATTACTTAAATTTGCAGGTGCAAAAATAGCGCCAAAACTCGTCATAACCAAATGGAGTCATGATTTTAGAAGAAAGAACAAATGCTTTTATTAAACTGGGGGAATTTCTTAGCCAGTTTTCATATCAAGGTATTGTTGAAAAAAATGGTATTGAATTCAATGATCTTTTTTTTGACGGCTTCCAGCATCAGATAAAACAGGCGAACGAACACAACGGTTGGTTTACTAAAGATAATGTGCTGTTTGCCATAGAAGGATGGTCAGATTTATTAAAGGAAAAATCAATATCAAATTGGGTCTCGGCCTATGATTTTAGGACCATTCCTTCGAGAAGAGTGGCGATCATCATGGCAGGCAATATACCGCTGGTTGGGTTTCATGATTTTCTTTCTGTTTTGATCTGCGGCCACTCTGTTTTGGTCAAGCAATCCTCCAATGACAAATCTTTGCTTCCTTTTTTGGCGAAATATTTGGAGTATGTCGAACCCGGTTTCAAAGGGAAAATCGATTTCACTGAAGCTAAACTGGAAGAATTCGATGCTGTTATTGCCACCGGTAGCAACAATACGTCTCGCTATTTCGAATATTATTTCAAAAACAGGCCATCCATCATTAGAAAGAACAGAAATTCTGTTGCTGTTCTTCATGGAAATGAAACCGAAGCACAACTTAAAGCGCTTTCTAATGATATTTTCAGGTATTTTGGTTTGGGTTGCAGGAATGTTTCAAAAATCTACATCCCGAACGGGTATAATTTTGATGCTTTTTTTAAATCCATATATCATTGGAAACACATTATCAACGATCAAAAGTATGCCAATAACTACGATTATAACAAAGCGGTTTACATCATGAGTGAATTTGATATTCTGGAGAACGGATTTCTTATGATCAAGGAAGACGAAAGTTTTTCTTCTCCCATTGCCACTTTATTCTATGAATATTATGACTCGGTCGAAGGGCTTAAAGAGGTCCTTCAGCAGAATGATGACAACATTCAATGCATTGTGGCCGATAAATTAATTGCATCGGAAATTAAATTTGGACAAACCCAGTTTCCCGCTTTGTCTGACTATGCAGATGGTATTGATACTGTTGATTTCCTGTTGAAAATAAATTAGAAAAAATTATCATTTTATTAATGGTTAATAGGTATTTAATTGTGAACTTTGCTCAGAAAATTTTTATCTATGAAAAAACATAATTTCAGTGCAGGCCCATGTATACTACCAAATGAGGTATTGATCAAGTCTTCAGAAGCTATTCTCGATTTTAATAACAGCGGGTTATCCTTAATCGAAATTTCGCATCGATCCAAGCCTTTTGTTGACGTCATGGAAAATGCAAGAGCATTGGCATTGGAGTTGCTGGGATTAGAAGGCAAAGGTTACAAGGCATTATTCCTGCAAGGTGGCGCAAGCACTCAATTTCTAATGGTTGCCTTAAATATGCTTGAGAAAAGAGCCGGATATTTAAATACAGGGACCTGGAGTGCAAAAGCTATTAAAGAAGCTAAAATTTTTGATGATATTTATGAGGTTGCTACTTCAGAAAGTGCTAATTATAACTATATTCCTAAAGGATATGATATCCCAAATGAATATGATTACTTTCATTGTACCTCCAATAATACCATTTTTGGAACTCAGATGAAATCGTTTCCAGACTGTTCCATTCCTATGGTGTGCGATATGAGCAGTGATATCTTTTCGAGACAATTGGATTTTAGTAAATTTGATATCATTTATGCCGGAGCGCAAAAGAATATGGGACCAGCCGGTACTACCCTGGTCGTGATTAAAGAAGATGTGTTGGGAAAAGTCTCGAGAAAAATTCCATCGATGATGGATTATAAGGTGCATTTGAGCAAGAGTAGTATGTTCAATACACCTCCCGTGTTTTCGGTCTATACATCTATGTTGACCCTTCAGTGGTTAAAAGACCTTGGAGGTATTCCTGCAATTGAGGAGATCAATGATAAAAAAGCGCGTGTCATGTATTCTGAGATCGATATCAATCCGTTGTTCAAAGGATTTGCTGTTAAAGAAGACAGGTCGATGATGAATGCTACGTTTACCCTGGTCAATGAAGACCTCAAGGAAACCTTTGATACGATGTTAAAAGAAGCCGGAATTAACGGCTTGAATGGCCACCGAAGTGTAGGCGGATACAGAGCTTCAATGTATAATGCTTTACCTCTTGATAGTGTTAAAGTACTGGTTGAAGTAATGAGTGAATTAGAAACAAAAGCATAATAAAGACAATTTAATTAATGAAAATTTTAGCAAATGACGGCTTGTCACAAACTGGGGTTGACGCACTGGAATCGGCAGGTTATGAGGTGATTACGACAAATGTCGCACAGGAACAACTTGAGGATTATATCAATGAAAACAATATAGAGGTCATACTGGTACGAAGTGCTACCAAGGTAAGAAAGGAACTCATAGATGCATGTCCGAACATTAAAATTATTGGACGTGGTGGTGTTGGAATGGACAATATCGATGTGAAATATGCAAGAAGCAAAGGTGTTCATGTGATCAATACACCGGCTGCCTCAGCCAGTTCTGTGGCCGAATTGGTTTTTGCACATCTTTTTGGCGGTGTACGATTTTTGTACGATGCCAATCGGAGCATGCCTTTAGATGGCGACACTAAATTTAAATCGCTTAAAAAGAATTATGCCAAAGGTGTTGAATTGAGAGGTAAAACACTTGGTATTGTCGGATTTGGCCGTATAGGGCGGGAAGTCGCAAAAATTGGATTAGGTATTGGAATGAAGGTGATCGCGACAGATAAGTATGTTGATAATGCCACTATAAAGGTTGAGTTCTATAACGGACAATTTATCAATGTGAATATTGAAACCGAATCCATGAAGAATGTATTAAAGTATTCTGATTTCATTACCCTTCACGTACCGGCTCAAAAAGATTATGTGATCGTTAAAAAACACTTTGATATAATGAAAGATGGCGTAGGTATTATCAATGCTGCACGAGGTGGTGTTATCGATGAGGTTGCCCTTATCGAAGCCATAGAAAGTGGTAAGGTTGCTTTTGCCGGATTGGATACCTTTGAGGAAGAGCCAACTCCTGCAATTAAAGTATTGATGAATGATAGTATTTCACTCACACCTCATATTGGAGCGGCGACTATTGAGGCACAGGACCGTATTGGTACCGAGCTTGCATCTCAGATCATAAGTATTTTAAAAGCAGAGCATGCCTAGAAAATGATATTGGAAATTTGCCAGTGAATAATAAAGTCCCAATCAAATTGTTGTTGGGACTTTTTTTGTAAATTGGGGCACTTAATTCATTAACCCTAATACATTTTAAAACTATGGCAGGTATCTTAGATTTACTAAACAGCGATTTAGGAAAATCAATTATTAGCGGTGTGTCCAACCAATCTGGGCAATCACAAGACAAAACAAGCAATCTTTTAACCATGGCATTGCCGGTTCTTATGCAGGCCATGAAGCGCAATGCTTCTACACCACAGGGTGCCGAAGGACTTCTTGGTGCACTTAATTCAAAACATGACGGAAGTATATTAGATAATATTGGAGACCTTTTTGGAGGTGGTGTTAGTGGAGAAGTGATGGAAGATGGTGGAAAAATTCTTGGCCATGTTTTAGGTGGCAATCAGCCAAATGTTGAACGTACGCTAAGTTCCAAATCAGGAATTGATGCCGGTTCTGTTTCTCAAATTCTAAAGGTTACTGCCCCAATTTTAATGGGTGTACTGGGAAAACAAAAGCAACAGCAACAAGTTAACGATCCGAGCGGACTTGATGGATTACTTGGCGGAATGATAAAAGGAAATTCCCCTCAGCAAGAACAAAGTTTCCTCGAGTCCATTTTAGATGCCGATGGTGATGGCAGTGTTATTGACGATGTCGCCGGAATGGTTCTTGGCGGTGGTGGTCAAAAGAAAAGAAGTGGCCTGGGCAGTATACTTGGAGGGCTCTTTGGAAAGAAGTAATTAAAAAAATGAAACTCTAACATATGCCGAACAGAAATGTTCGGCTTTTTTTATGTTAAAGACTTTATAATCAACCGTCTAATTGGAACGATTTTTGTAATTTTAAAATAAAAGCACCGTTATGAAAAAAATTCTAGTATTAGCCGTTAGCGTCGCATTCTTATGGAGCTGTGGTTCAACCTATAAGACGACGGATAAAGACCTTGCTGAAGTTAATGTTTCAGAGCAGGACACAGTACGGATTGCCTCCGATAAGGTTGAATATGAAATCATTATAATTGAACCTGGCTTTAACAGCTGGTTGCAAGCAAGGGCACAACCTGAAGGCTATTACACACAAGAATTTTTAGAAAGCAGAAATGCCATTTATGTTACGGCCTGGAACAATCGTGTGCTGGATCCATCGCGCTTTGATCCTAACTTATATCAAATGCAAATAGATTACAATCCCATGATCGATTATGGATATGAGGTGAATTATAAGCTCTATTATTATTTCATTTATTTTCAAATACAGTACAAGCAACAATTAACGAATTTTGTGCCCAGAATTTAGCGTAAGTTCATATATTTGCAACGGCAAATCTTAAGATATGAATTGGTTAAAGAAACGTTGGGAAATCACTAAAAATTGGCAGCTGCTCTACCCTATTGTGGGGACCTTGGCTTTGCTTTATTCTGCTTATAAACTCGCTCTTCTTTTTTCTTTTACTAAATTGATTGTAACTCTAGCTGTTACCGGTCTTATCTTTTTTGTATTAGTAAAAATTACCCTGGCCTTATTCAAGTTTTTGGAGAAACGCTGGAATGTTGATTATAAGTGGAAGGTCATTCGAATATTTATCGTCTTTGCGATCACGGGTTCCTTGTCGGTTATTGTCACCGAACCCATTTTTGAGATCGTTGGATTTGTCAAGGATAATTTTGGTTCTAACGCCTGGACTGTAACTTTCTTCTATATACTTAAATTTATTTTGATTCTGCCTTTCTATAAGGTCTTACTGGTCTTTTTCGGATGGGTTTTTGGAGAATATAAATTCTTTTTAAATTTCGCAATCAAAATAGCCAACCGCTTTGGCCTTAAAAAACTGACTGAAAAAATTGTACCGAAGGACTGATCATAAAAGAATTTATGCGCTAACAGCGGCCTTACTCATGCTGGCGTTATTAACGCCATCTGCAGTAAAATTGGCACATTTGTTCGAAAATCATGAACATGTGGTATGTGACAATCCTTCAACTTCGCATTTTCATGAATTGGATTGGGATTGTGAATTTTATAAGTTCAAGCATAATAATCAGGTAAAAATAAGTCTTAATAACTTCGATTTATTTGCTAATAAATCAAATGCTGAAATGCTGGATTCGAACTATGAATTCATCAGTCAATTTCAGCAAACTCAAACCTGCCTACGCGGCCCACCATCACTAGTTTAGATTCATATTACAACAGTAAATTACAGAATTTAAACGCTAATAAAATCAATGAAAACTCAAATACTGTGCTTCATATGCATAATGGCATCAATGGCACTACACGCTCAAAATACCTTGCATGGGCAGGTCATCAATGAAACCAATAACGAATCCCTGTCTTTTGTAAACATTTATTTTCCTGAATTGGAACAGGGAAGCACAACAGATGAAGCCGGCAACTTTTCAATATCAAATTTGCCTAACGGAAATTTTAAAATAATTTTTTCATTCATCGGATTTGAAACCTTATCAATGTCAATCACTCTTCCAACAGAGGAAGATCTCAATGTAGGACTAAGTCCTTCGGCCATCGAAATTGAGGAAGTCATATTATCAACACCATTTCACAAGTTGCAGAGTGAAAATGTCATGAAAGTAGAACGTGAAAAAGTCTCCGATCTTATTTCTTCCGGGGCAACGAATCTCTCACAAGGGATTTCTAATATTGCCGGAGTCGAAAGCATTTCTACCGGAAATAGTATAGGAAAGCCTGTGATTCGCGGATTAAGCAGTAATCGGGTTTTAGTTTATACCCAGGGGATTCGGTTGGAAAACCAGCAATTTGGGGATGAACATGGCCTCGGCATTTCAGATTCGGGGATTGAGAGTGTTGAAGTGATTAAAGGACCTGCATCTTTGCTTTACGGTTCGGATGCGCTTGGTGGTGTTTTATACTTGAATCCGGAAAGATTTGCGCCTGAGAATAGCAGGTCTGCAGACGGAAGCTTTGATTATTATACCAACACTCGGGGCTACAATACCAACTTGGGATTCAAATCTTCGTCCGATGCTTTTAAACTCATTTTCAGAGGGGCCTTATCTGAACACGCCGATTATAAAACCGATGATCTAAGAATCACAAATTCGCGCTATAAAGTTCAAGATTTTAAAGCCGGTATCGGTTATCAAAAGAACTATTTTAAAACTGATTTTCGGTATAATTTAAATGCGTCTCAGATTGGGCTTCCCGAGGACATTGGTATCCAATCCACCAATACGGATCCACTCCTGCCCTCTCAAAGCATTAATAATCACATATTCAGTTCGAAATCAAGTATCTTCCTTAAGAATTCCAGTTTTGATTTTAATCTTGGATTTTCTTACAACGACCGAAAAGAATTCGAGGATGAAGGAGACCATCACAGATCAAGCGAAGATGAAGCTGCACTTCACATGAAGCTAAAAACATTTAACTATGATTTGAAATATAACCTTCCGGATCTTGGGATCATTGAGACCATTGTAGGTGTTCAAGGCATGTTTCAAACGAATTCAAATTTTGGTGAAGAGGAATTAATCCCTGATGCGAGTACGTCCGATATCGGTGTACTAGCCACTTCTCATATTCATTTTGAAAAAGTGGATGTACAATTGGGACTGCGATTTGATTCACGTTCCATTGAGGTAGATAATACCTTCGACCGTAATTATAACAGTTTCAATGCGGCTTTAGGTGCAAGGACCAATATAAGCGAGGACCTGGTGGCACGATTGAATATTGCTTCCGGTTTTAGAGCTCCAAATTTAGCCGAATTGGCTTCAGACGGCATTCATGAAGGAACCAATCGGTATGAAATTGGAAATCCGAATTTGGATAATGAACAAAATATTCAGACAGATCTGTCGCTGGAATATAAATCTGAACATTTTGAGTTCTTCGTCAATGGATTTTACAATTTGATAAACGATTATATTTTTGTAGAACCGAATGGTGAATTTATTGAAGACGATCCGGTTTACAATTATCTTCAGGACGATGCCAAATTATTTGGTGGTGAGTTTGGATTTCATTTTCATCCGCATCCTCTGGACTGGTTGCATATCGAAAGTAGTTTTGAAGCCGTACGCGGTGAAAGAGATGGTGAAATTTATTTGCCATTAATTCCGGCCAATAAATTAAATAACATCATCAGGGTTGAATTTAACAATGAATGGCTGAGTGAAGGATTCGGTTTTATAAAATTAAAAACCAGTTTCGAACAGTCCAAGGTGAGTGAATTTGAAACTTCAACACCTTCCTATAGTTTGCTGAGTGCAGGTTTTGGAGGGACTATACAACTTTTTGGTAATGCCGCTACCCTGCGAATTTCAGCTAACAATATAACCGATAAAGTATACATCGATCATCTCTCCCGATTGAAATCTGATGGTATACCTAATATGGGTAGAAATTTCAGTTTTGGAATAAAATATAAAATTTAAACCTTTCAAAGATCCGTTGATTGCTCAACTTCAATAATGGTTTCCTTGGTTTTAAAGACATAGGTATATAACCACATTAAAGTAAAGGTCGGGACTACATCCAGCAAAGGAAGAGCTTCCTCAATGAAGGTAATGGCTCCGGCAATTTTCCCTGTCTTTCCTTTATATAATTTGGTCATTAAATAGGCTGCTGCCGGTGCCCAGATGATGTCAAAAAATGGAAATATAAAGGAAATATAACCACAGGCATCGAATAATATGCTTAAGGCCAGCTTTTTGTTTTTGCTTGCTTTGTCGAAATTCATTAAATACTATTTATTGTTAGAAGTACAAGAAATATACCAAAATTTGGCTATGACAATTTTTCACTTATAAGTTTCAGGAACTCTGTGCGTGTTTCAATATTTTGAAAAGCACCTTTAAACCCTGAGGTTGTTGTTACAGAATTTTGTTTTTGTACGCCACGCATCATCATACACATATGTGCAGCTTCGATAACAACGGCAACGCCTTTCGGTTTGAGTGTATTATTAATGCAGTCCAAAACTTGCTCAGTTAAGCGCTCCTGCACCTGAAGGCGTCTGGAATAAATATCTATAATTCTTGGTATTTTACTCAATCCTACAATGTAACCGTTCGGAATATAGGCAACGTGTGCCTTCCCAAAAAACGGGAGAATATGATGTTCACATAACGAATAGATCTCAATATCCTTAACAATGACCATCTCATCATAGGACTCCTTGAACATGGCACTCTTTAAGATCTCAGCAGCATCCTGATCATATCCCTGGGTCAGGAATTGCATGGCCTTGGCTGCGCGTTCCGGTGTTTTTTTTAATCCATCGCGAGATGCATCCTCACCAAGATCCTCGATGATTTTTTCATAACGCTCTTTAACGTCATCGGTCACCTTCATATTATATTCTTCAAATGTTTTATAAGGCATAGTTGATATAAATTAATCTGATTTTAAAAATAACGAATTTATTTGAGTCACCAATAATTAACAAAACTTGCCTAAAAGATTAACAGTGAGAGGCTTTTTTTAACGTTTACTTATGAAAATTCAGGGAGTAACTCATGTAGTTTTGTTAAGAGTATTGTAACATTTGTTCATTTTTATTGTCTTTACTCTAACAATCAAAACTATCATCAATCGACATGAAAATCCACCTAACCATTCTTACACTTCTCGCATTGAGTATTTTTTCTGTTCAAGCACAGGAGAAAAAAAATCTTAACATTTCAAAAGCTACAACATCGCCAAAGATCGATGCGGTGCTGGATGATGCCGTATGGATGGGTGCCGAAGAAGCCGATGGCTTTACACAATTCAGACCAGATATGGGTGTCCCTCTTGAAGAACATCAGAAAACTACTGTTAAAATGGCCTATGATGATGATGCCATTTATGTGGCGGCTTATTTGAAGGACAGGCCTGAAGACATTCAAAAACAATTTACCCGTCGTGATAATTTTGGGAACTCCGATTTCTTCGGTGTTATACTGAATCCGAATAATGACGCCCAAAATGATATAGAATTCTTTGTATTTAGTTCGGGAACACAAGCCGATGCTGTAGCAAGTCCCGGCAATGGTGAGGATTTTGGATGGAATGCTGTATGGGACAGTGCAGTGAAATTTGTTGATGACGGCTGGATCGTTGAGATGAAGATCCCTTATGCGTCTTTGCGTTTTTCTAACGAAGAAGTACAGACCTGGGGGCTGCAATTCCATAGGCGATTTCGTTTAAATAACACACAATATTCCTGGAATCCAATTGATCGAACAAAGGGGAACATAGGAATTTACCATGGCGAATTGACCGGAATAAAAAATATTGAACCACCGATTCGACTGAGTTTTTACCCGTTTACTTCGGGAGTTTCAACTTCCTATGATGGGAATAATGAAACCGATTTTAATATCGGCTTAGATGTTAAATATGGAATTACAGAGAATTTCACCTTAGATGCAACCCTTATCCCTGATTTTAGCCAGGCAGCTTTTGATAATGTCAGGCTGAACCTGGGCCCATTTGAGCAGACTTTCTCAGAGCAACGACAATTTTTTAAAGAAGGGGTAGATCTGTTTAATAAAGGAAATCTGTTCTTCTCAAGGCGTGTTGGAAATGGGCCTACCGGAAGCGTTGAACTTGGTGCTAATGAAGAGCTTGTTGATATGCCTTCGGAAGTAAAAGTGATCAATGCCCTCAAAGTTTCAGGACGGACTAAAAAAGGCCTCGGTATAGGTTTTTTTAATGCCATTACCGAAAAGACAGAAGCCACAATAAAGGACAGTCTCACTTCCGAATCCAGGAAAGAGGTTGTTGAACCTCTGGCGAATTATAATATTATGGTCGTCGATCAATTATTAGGCAAAAGCTCTTCCATTAGTTTGGTCAATACCAATGTGACCCGATCCGGAAGTTTTAGAGATGCCAACGTAACTGCGCTTGTAAGTAATATTCAAAATGAACGTAACACCTACAATATTCGAGGGGATATAAAAATGAGCAACGTCAAAGACTTTGGCGAAATGGAAACAGGATTAAGTACATTTTTCCGGGTTGGAAAGGCTCATGGTAAATGGCGATACAGTTTCGACCATAGGTTCGCCGATGAAAATTACGACATTAATGATATGGGGCTGAACTTTAGAAACAACTTTAATAATTTCGGAATTGATGTCAATTATCGCATTTTCGAACCAACAGAAAAACTGAATAATTTCTTCTTTAATGCTTATGTAAATTATCGCAATTTATATAAACCTTCAACCTTCACCGGGGCTAATTTTGGAATGTTCGTAAACGGACAGAATAAAAAGCTCATGTGGTTTGGCGCAAATATTAATTTTGAGCCCGGTAATCAATATGATTATTTTGAACCCCGCGATTTTGAGAATAAACGCTTCTTTGTTTATAAGAATGTCGGAAATATTAATGGCTGGATTGAGACCAATTCAAACAAAACATTTTCGATTGAGGTAGGAGGCGGAAGCTGGACAGTCTTCGATAAGGAACGTGATCTATTTGGCTATTTTTTAGAGATCGAACCTACATTACTATTTAGTGACAAATTCAGAATGAATTATGAAATTTCATATCAAAATAATAAAGGGAGTCGCGGCTTTGTAACTAACGTTGACGATGACATTATCTTTGGTGAACGCGATATTGTATCTATTGAAAATGAAATTTCAGGTAGTTATAATTTTAACCCATTTCATGCCTTGTCCTTGACCTTTAGAAATTTCTGGTCTACCGTAACCTATGATGATAATTTATTTCTTTTGGAAGAAGACGGCAGTGTTACAGATAATGGCCTCACAACTTCTGATATCGACGATCCAAACGTGAATTTTAATACCTGGAACCTGGATCTGAGTTATACCTGGCAAGTGGCCCCCGGAAGTTTTCTCACGGCACTATACAGAAATCAGTTATTTAATTTTAGCAGCGCCTCCAGAGACACTTATTTTGACAGTTTAAGTACATTATTTGATCAACCCATTGAGCATACTTTCTCATTGCGATTGGTTTATTTTATAGATTTCAATAACGTAAAAACCCTCTTTAATAAGAAAAGTAGCTCTTAATCATTGCTCATAAATACATAAAGTAGTATTTTGAGCCTGATTTTGAACGCTAATGATTCAAGCAAAAAATATTCATAAATATTTTGATGACCTTCATGTCCTAAAGGGTGTCGATCTTCATATTAAATCAGGTGAAATTGTATCTATTGTCGGCCCCTCAGGTGCCGGAAAAACAACCTTGTTGCAAATTCTGGGTACCCTTGATAAGGCGACTTCCAGGGAAAAGCCTGAATTGCGTATCAATTCAACCTCCATTGTTGAATTATCAGATAAACAAATGGCGCGGTTTAGGAATGAACAACTTGGTTTTATTTTTCAATTTCATCAATTGTTGCCGGAATTCTCCGCACTTGAAAATGTTTGCATTCCAGCCTTTATAAAAGGTTCAAACAAAACCGAAGCTGAACAACGCGCCAAAGAATTGCTCGATTTTTTAGGATTGTCACATCGCTACCATCATAAGCCCAATGAATTATCAGGTGGTGAGCAACAGCGTGTGGCCGTTGCAAGAGCACTGGTTAATAATCCGAAACTCATCTTTGCCGATGAGCCCTCAGGTAACCTAGATAGCGAATCGGCCGAAAAATTACATGAGTTGTTTTTTAAACTGCGTGATGAATTCGGACAAACATTTGTAATCGTAACCCATAATGAAGAACTGGCCAATATGGCCGATAGGAAATTGGTGATGGTCGATGGGAAGATCGAGAATTAAATTTTCTCAGCAATAACTTCAACCATTAAGGGTGTGCAAAGCGTTGCGCCTTTCGTTTTTTCCAACTCATCCATCTCCTTTAAGGCTGATCTCACCTCGCTTTCATTCAAGTAATTGGTTTCGATAAGCCGGGGAAAGTAACTTCTAAAAAAGGTCTTTGGCCACTGCCAGTTAAAATCAGAAGGCATTGCTAATTTCAGCATGAATCTTGTACTTGTAACCCGCAAACCGATCTCTTCTAAAAGAATTGGTAATTCACGTCCAATATCGATCTCACCTTCACTTTCTTTAAAACTCCTTAGGCAAGAAGCAATTGCATTGGCTAATCCTGATTTTCGTGGTTCAGTCTGAAGTGTTGACCAGTCATAATATTCATGAATAATCATCCGTCCTCCGGGTTTCATTGCATCGTAGACCTTTAAAAGAATTTCTTTTGGATTAGGAATCCATGCAAGTGCCCATCGGCAATACATACCGTCCAAACTATTTGGCTGTAAAATCATGTCGTTAAAGTCAGCTTGTTGTGCCTCTATGTTGAGAGCGTATTGATCTTTCAAATTATTCAAAAAATGAATGAAATGCTCAGACTTATCTACACCAATCACTCGCCCTTCATTTCCCACCATGAAGGCCAGTTCCTTGCTGCAAAATCCGGGTCCGCATCCCAGATCCAATATGGTTTGCCCGGCATTAAAATTAGCCAGTTTCCAAC
>JABDLA010000032.1 GCA_013001965.1 Flavobacteriaceae bacterium
AACTGCCCTCATTCTAAATGAGAAAGGCCTTACCTTGGATGAAGAAGGATTTAAGGCAGAATTGCAGAAGCAAAAAGATAGGTCACGAGCAGCTAGCGAGGTCAGTACAGATGACTGGACTGTAATTACCGAAGACTCCCAAGAAGAATTTGTAGGTTACGATAGCTTGACCGAACACGTGAACATTACCAGATACCGAAAAGTGGTATCGAAAAAAGATGGTGAGCTATTTCAATTAGTTTTTGATAAAACACCTTTTTATCCAGAAGGTGGTGGCCAAGTAGGTGATAAGGGATATTTGGAAGATGAACATGGTGATGTGGTCTACGTTCTTGACACGAAAAAAGAGAACAATGTGATCATTCATTTTGCGAAAAACCTTCCGAAGCATTTAAAGGAAACTTTTAAAGCCGTTGTAGATGAAAAACAGCGCTTTAGAACAGCCTGTAATCATACAGCAACACATTTGTTGCATCAGGCATTACGTGAGATATTAGGGAATCATGTTGAACAAAAAGGATCAGCCGTACATTCAAAATACCTTAGGTTTGATTTCTCTCATTTTGCAAAAATGACGCCCGAACAACTAAGAGATGTTGAGAATTTTGTCAATGCAAGAATTGATGGTAAACTACCTTTAGAAGAGCAACGGAATGTACCTATGGAGGAAGCACTTGCAGGTGGAGCCATGGCACTATTTGGTGAAAAATATGGCGATTCAGTAAGAACCATCAGATTTGGTCAGTCCATGGAATTATGTGGCGGTACTCATGTTCAAAATACTTCAGATATTTGGCATTTTAAAATTCGGTCAGAAAGTGCGATCGCAGCTGGAATAAGACGAATTGAAGCCATAACAAATGATGCGGTCAAAGATTTTTATTTTGACAATAACAGAGCACTTTTCGAAATAAAAGACTTATTGAATAACACCAAAAATCCTGTAAAAGCTGTGTCAGATTTGCAGCAAGAAAATGTTAATCTTAAAAAGCAAATAGACGGACTGCTAAAAGAAAAATCTAAAGGACTAAAAGGTAGTTTGATCAATGAACTGGAAGACCTAAACGGCGTTTTATTCTTATCGAAGAAAGTAGATCTAGACGCCAATGGCATAAAAGACCTGGCTTTTGAAATGGGGAAAGAGCACAAAAACCTTTTTGTTCTATTTGCAGCGAATAATAATGGTAAAGCCTTGCTATCCTGTTATATTTCGAAAGAACTTGCAACTGAGAAGCAATTGGATGCTGGAAAAATAGTTCGTGAGCTTGGTAAGTATATCCAAGGAGGAGGAGGAGGACAACCGTTTTTTGCAACTGCAGGTGGAAAAAACCCTGATGGTATTGATCAAGCTTTGGAAGCCGTTAGAGATTACATCACCTGATCATGGAGTTTCAAACTAGAATACAGATCAATAAACAACAACATGATCAGATCGATTACAATTCTAAGCTGTTGTTATTAGGGTCTTGCTTCGCTGAATCCATCGGTGAAAAATTGAATTATTGTAAATTCCAATCCTTAGTCAATCCGTTTGGGATTTTATTCCACCCCTTGGCCATAGAAAAACTGATCCTCAACGCACTTAATGATTATCAATACACCAAGGCGGATCTGGAAAATCATCAAGGGATCTATAACTGTTTCGATGCACATTCAAAATTAAGTTCAACTTCGGAATCACAGATCCTCTCTGATCTAAATGAAAACATTCAAATCACAAAAAAATGGATATTAAATAGCAGTCATTTGGTCATAACTCTGGGAACAGCGTGGACTTACAGACATATTGAAAGTGATGTCGTAGTTGCCAACTGCCATAAGATGCCTCAAAAGCAGTTTATAAAAGAATTGGTATCGGTAGATGACCTAACCCAATCCTTAAGTGCGATTCTTAGTCTTGTGCGATCTGTCAATCCCGATTGCAGATTTATTTTCACCGTATCTCCTATTCGGCATTTAAAAGATGGTTTTGTTGAAAACAACAGAAGCAAGGCACACTTAATTTCAGCTGTACATCAAATTGTAGATCGGAGAAAACACAACTATTACTTTCCTTCTTATGAAATGCAATTGGATGAACTGCGTGATTACCGATTTTATTCTGAAGATATGATACATCCTAATTCAGTGGCAATAGAATATATCTGGCAAAGGTTTTTCGAATCTTGGATGTCGGATGAATCCTTACAAATAATGGATGTGATTGAAGCTATTCAAAAAGACCTCGGGCACAAAGCCTTTCATCCAGAAAGTGAACAGCATCAAGCATTTTTAAGCAATTTGGAGGCTAAAAAAGCTAAACTTTCGGCACAATTCCCTCATATCGTATTCTAAATATACGCAGTTCGTCGTATTGATTGAAATTGAGTTGTTTCTCAAATTTGTAGGAGTATTAATCAATTAAAATATTTCAACAATGAGAACTTTAAAACAATTTATGTTATTACTAATGACAGTTTCATTAGTGACAATCACTGGATGTAAAAGCGATGACGATGGAGGTAATGGTGGCGGAGCTGCCTCTGGAACTATTGAAGCCAATATTGACGGTGCTGCATTTACATCGCTCGAATTAACTTCTATAGCCACTCTAGCTAATGGAAACCTTATCATTCAAGGAAATGATGCAGATGGAAAATCTGTAGTTATGACAATTTTTGCGTATGATGGAGAAGGAACTTATGAATTTACAGGTGTTGACCCACTCATCCTTCACACGGCTAGTTATATCGAAGCCGATATCAATAACCCTGCAAATACACAATCATGGTTAGCTCCTTTCGATGGGACTTTGGCTGGATCGGTTTCAATTTCAAATGAGACATCAGACAGTATTGAAGGTACTTTTGAATTCACTGGTAAAAATGCCAACGACATGTCAATGGTCGATGTAACAATGGGTTCTTTTAACTTAAGTAAGCAAACACTCTAGTCATGAATCGGGTAAACTTTATAAAGCGAATAGCCTTGGTTGTGTTTTTTATAAGCACAACCGGCTTAGTAGCTCAGGAACCCTCAAATCAATATTCATTCGATGGTAACGTGAAATGGATGATGCTCTCAGAATCAGGTGTTTTAGTGGCTTCAACTGGTGAGGCTTTAGTAGGTATTAAACCTAACCAACCTGATCTTCATTTTAAATTTGAACGTGTAAAAAATGTCAAGGAAGAACATTTAGAGCCTGTACCAGGAACTCCTTATTTGATTATAAAACCTAGAGGGATGATGAATCATACAGTTGTGATTGATGTGGTAAAAGGGAAAATGGTTTTCGATTCTAAAAAAGAAGATTGGCAAGGTGGTGTGGCCAGCAGACATTTGATCTATCCAGAAATGATGTTTGTTGTCAATGGTATGCACAGAGAAAAAGGTCTTGGACAGTATACTCAAGGCGTTGGATTATATGATCTAAAAACTGGCGAATTGGTAAAAATATTTGAACGTAAAGCCTCTAATGCAATGGTTGGCGTTCCAGATATAAAAGGAAATACCATAATAATTCCAGGACTTAAAAATGTAAAAGCCTATGATATTTCATCGGGTAGCACAATCTGGACTGCTGAGGTAAAAAATGCAACCCGAATTTCAAGTAATGATGCGAATGATGAGATCTATGCATTTCGAACTAAAGGTGGTAATACAGTAGTCTATAAAATTGATGGAAAATCTGGAAACCAAATTTGGTCAGAAGGCAATAAGTTAAAAGGAAACCTCGCACGATACGAATTTACAAAAGCTGGATTGGCTGTAGTTTGTAACGTAGATAACAGTGGGAAAAGCAAACTTATGAAATTGGCTTCGGGGTCAAGTCAGTCTAAGGTGTACCTTTTAGACACCAATACTGGAGCCGATCTTTGGGCAAAATCACCCAAAACCAAGGGATATATCAATCATTTTTATATCGAAGATGATGGTATATTATTTGGAGTTGCATCTGGCGGAATAAATAAGATCAGTTTTGATGGGACACCGCTTTGGAAAAAGCCACTTAAAACGGGAGCCAATATCCAATTAATGGCAAGAGTAGATAAAGGAGTGCTTTATATTTCCGAAAGTGATGCCGACATAATTGATATGAATTCGGGAGAATCTGTTTTTGGTAAAAAAATAAAATATAAACGTTCTGAAGCAGTGGCCTCAGCATTCGATGAATCTCGAGGTAGATTTCTTTTAAGTTGCAAAGATGGTTTATATGCCATTGATGGTAACGATGGAAGCTATGAAATTATAAATGGCGATCCAAATTTTGAAGGAAAGGAAGTGGTTCAGAATATTGAGATAAGAGATAATAACCTCTTACTTTCATCTGATCAAAATATGACTTGGTTAAATTTTGATGGCTCTGAAAAAAATCATGTCTTTCACAGAGCGCCGGGTAAAAGTGCTTTCGGACTCATTTTGGCTGGTACATTAACAGCAATGTCAGCAACTGCAGCAATTTCACATTCTGCACAGGCGGGCTATTTAAAAGGAGCAGGTGTGCCATCGTATAATAGTACGGTTAACTATCATGAGCAACAAGCTGATAGTTGGGCAAATATTGCCGATCAAGGTTTTCAGGAAATGGCCAAGCGATTTAAAGCTACCAAAGCCACAGAAAATGCGGCCTTTATTTTAACAAAAATAGATGGTGGTGTAGGCTTGATTAAAGTAGATAAAGACTCTGGTGAAACTGTAAAAGAAATTCTTGTAAAAGATAAGAAGCCGATGTATGAAGTAGACGATTTTGAAGGTGTTTTATACTTCAAAGCAGACAATAAATCTATTCATGCCTATAATCTTAACGATTAAATCTTGTTGTTGAGATTTGACGATTAGGCGTGATAAATATCCTTTATTGCGCTTAATCTTTTTTAATTGCTTCTCGTCGAAAAAAAATGTAAATTGAATTCATTTAATCCTATATTCGAAGTGCTATTAATCAATTTTTTTAAAAAGGCGTCAGATTCATTATGCTGTTTATACAGAATAATTCTGATGCTTTTTTTGTATCGTTCATCCAAGAAATTTATTCTCAACTTCTTACTTTTTCTTAGTGTCATCTCTGTAAATGCTCAGAACCTAGACAGTTTATTAACTGTGGCTCGAGGGCATCAAGATGATTCCACCAAGATCAGAATGATAAATAAGGTCGCATTTAGCTATATTTTCAATAATACTGATAAAGCTCTTGAAGTCATAAACGAAGGCGAAGAATTGGCAAAAGCCTCAGGTTTTAATTTTGGAATAACTGAGTTGACCAATACAAAGGGCATTTATATGGATGTCACTGGGCAATCTGATTCCGCTCAATTTTATTTTACCAAAGGGCTCAATCTTAGCAAACAATTTCAATTCAGAAGTATTGAAGTCATGTGCACAAATAATCTGGGCATGTTCAATTGGAATCGAGGTAATTTTCAGGAAGCACTAAATTATTTTTTTGAAGCTCTAAGAATGAATGATGAATCTGGCGATGAAAAAACCAGATCTATTTATTTGAATAATATTGGTCTAATTTATCAAGAAATGCTCCTTATAGAGAAAGCTCTTGATTACCATCAGCAAGCCTATGATCTTCGCGTAAAATATAATGATGAGAAAAATCAGGCAGCCTCTCTTAACAATATTGGTATTTGTTTAAAGGAACTCAATCGTTTACAGCAGGCGGAAGCGACGTTTAAGAAAGGATTAAGAGTTGCTAAAGCCTCTGATAATCTACGTGATTATTATAAGATGTTAGACAATTTGGGAAACGTCTATCAGCTACAGAATAAAACGAACGAGGCTATTCAATCCTATTTGAATGCACTTGATGTTCCTGAAGAACTCGGTAGAAATGAAAAAAGTGCCTTGGCTACTTATTCTAACCTTATTAGAGCGTACAATAAAATTAACAAACCCGACGAAGCCCTAAAAATTGCAGAAAAGGGTGAGGCCATACTTAAAAAATATCCACAATACAACAACGATAATGAAGATTTTTATCTCAATTCGGCCGAAAGCTATTACATGCTGAAAAACTTTCGAAAAGCCAGATCATATACCGAAAAATTTGTAAACATTAAAGATTCGGTATTCTCAGAGCAAAACGCAAAGGCAGTTGCTGATCTGGAGATAAAGTATGAAACTGAAAAGAAAGAAAAACAAATTCTGACCCAACGAGCAGATCTCGCTGAGAAAGAGCTGAAAATAACAAAAAAGAACACCCTTATTTATGGGTTGAGCTTGTTGGCTTTGGTACTTGGCTTCCTTGGGTATTTATTCTACAATCAACAAAAATTGAAGAATGCTCAATTAAAGAAGGAAAACGAACTTAAAAATGCCTTGCTCCAAATTGAAACACACAATAAATTACAAGAACAGCGTTTGCGAATTTCAAGAGACCTGCATGATAATATCGGGGCACAACTTACTTTTATAATATCCTCTATTGATAATTTAAAATATGGTTTCAATATAAACGATGATGAGCTTACATCTAAACTTGATAGTATTGGAAGTTTTACATCAGACACCATTTATGAATTACGCGATACCATCTGGGCGATGAATAAAAGCGAGATCACTTTTGATGATCTTCATTCACGTATTTCAAATTATATTGAAAAAGCTGATTTGTCCTCCTCCAAAACTAATTTCAATTTTGAATTAGGGGAATCAGTCGACGAAAACATCAATTTTTCTTCAATTAATGGAATGAATATTTATAGGATCATCCAGGAAGCAGTAAACAATGCCATAAAGTATGCTGAAGCAAAACAGATTAGCGTGAATTTAAAGCAAGCAAAAGACAGATTAAGCATTTCAGTTAGCGATGATGGAAAAGGCTTTGACCCAAATAATGTTGATCTTGGAAACGGACTTAACAATATGAAAAAACGAGCTCTGGATCTTGATGCACTATTCCAATTAACGTCTGCCCCAGGAAAGGGAACTGTAATTTCCTTGACAAATATTAATATCAAATAATAGGTATTCATGATAAAAATAGCCATAGCAGACGATAATTCTTTTTTGATCAATACGGTCAAAGAAAAACTCAGCTTTTTTGATGATCTAAACTACAAATTTTCAGGATTTAATGGCTCTGAACTTTTAGTCAAGCTAGAAGAAAATCACAATATTGATCTTATTTTAATGGATATTGAAATGCCAATTCTCAATGGCATTGAAACTACAGAAATTGTCAAGAAGAAGTATCCACATATAAAAATCATCATGCTTACAGTATTCGATAATGATGAAAATATTTTTAATGCGATAAAAGCTGGTGCTGATGGCTACTTATTAAAAGAGATCAACGCAAAAGATCTGCATGACGGTATCGTTGAAACCTTAAATGGAGGTGCAGCCATGAATCCTTCTATTGCGCTAAAAACATTGAAACTCCTAAGAAACCCTCTTGATATTGAAAATGCTCAGGAAAAAGAAGAGATCAAATTGACACAACGGGAAGTGGAGGTCCTTGAACAGTTGAGTAAAGGTTTGAGCTATAACCTAATTGCTGACAACCTCATTCTATCCACTGGCACAGTTAGAAAACATATCGAAAATATTTATCGTAAGCTTCAGGTGCACAACAAAATAGAAGCCGTTCAAAAAGCGAAGAAGAACAATATTATTTAGTTTCTTTTAACTACAGAAATACTTTGTTTCATAATGCATCAAAAGACTTTATTTTTTGATTAATTTAGAGCATGCGAAAAACTCTATTTGGTGTTATTGTTACACTCATCGTACTTTTTACTTTCAAGTATTGCGGTGATAAAAAGCAGGATAAAATTGTCTTAAAGGAAAACACCGCACTCATTCAGGAGCAGCTAAAAAACGTTGGCAAGTTGATCGTGACCGAAGGACATTTCAGTGAAATATTTGACTATAAGAACTCTAAGGAAATATTTGGAGACTATTTTACAGCCGATAAAAAAGCGCTTGTTGTAGTAAATGCAGATGTAAGGATAGCATATGATTTGAAGCTTCTTGAATTCAAAATTGATGAGGTCAACAGAACATTAGTATTGCTGTCAATTCCCGAGGAGGAGATCATCATCAATCCTGATTTAGAGTATTATGATATTCAAGCGGACTTTTTAAATCCGTTTGAAGCCAAAGACTATAATGACATCAAAGAAACGGTAAAAGCCTCCTTACTTGAAAAAATTGAAATTTCTCCCTTAAAAACAAATGCCAGGAACAGATTGATAAGTGAACTTTCCAAATTCTATATTCTGACCAATTCAATGGGATGGACCCTACAATTTAATGACACCCCTATAAATCGTGTTGAAGATTTTCAAATTCTAAAATATTAAATGAAGACAGAAACCCGAAAAGACGAGATTGTTCAAACGGCCGCCAAACTTTTCAAAGAAAAAGGATTTAGTGCAGTGACCATGAGAGATCTCGCTAAAGAAATGGGTATCAAAGCAGCAAGTTTATACAACCATATCAATTCGAAACAAGACATTTTAAAGGACATTATAATTTCCTTAGCTGAGGAATTTACTCAAGGAATGCAATTAATAAAGTCCTCTGATGCCCCGAGTTTAGATAAATTAAAGAAGATCGTAAACTTGCATATTGATATAACTTCGCGTAATCCATATGGCATGGCATCATTGAATAATGACTGGATGCATTTAGAAGAGCAGAAAAATCATTACCTAAAGTTGAGGCATCGCTATGAAGATGATTTCAGACAAATAATTAATGAGGGAATTACTAGAAATGAAATAAAAAAATCGAACTCAGATGTGATGCTGTTTTCAATGCTTTCAACCCTAAGATCACTTTATTTATGGATCCCGAAAAAAGAAGATCTTAATACAGAGACTTTGTCTCAAAATTTAAGCGAAGTGCTAATCGACGGAATTAACAAATAGTTATCATTTAATTTCGTAAATTTGTCAAATAAACTAACAAGCGTTAGTTTAA
>JABDLA010000037.1 GCA_013001965.1 Flavobacteriaceae bacterium
GGTTAAATATCGGTGCATCCCGAAGTTCATTTCAAAAGATCTATGAAGCTTCATTAAAGTTCAGGATCTTATCTCAACGAAAACGAGGTTTTCCAGTAACCATTGTAAGTTACAATTCCGTTGTGCTCAACACCGCACTCGATGAGGCCAACTTACCGCTTCTTGAATTTGAAAACAGACTCGGTTATACTGCCCAGTTACTTATTTCGAGTAGGATCACTAAAAATTTATCTGTTGAAGTCGCGCCCACATTTTTTCATGAGAATTTTGTGGTTCTCGATGAGCAGGAGAATACCCAATATGCCGTGGGCGTAGGTGGCCGACTGAAACTGGGAAAACGCTGGTCGGTAAATGTTGACTACGGTTATCATTTAAACAGGGCAGACAGTTCTCCGTTCAAGGATCCATTGTCTATTGGATTTGATCTTGAGACTGGCGGACATGTATTTCAAATGCATTTCACCAATGCCCAGCCAATGAACACTAACGGATTTCTTGGTCAGGCCACCGGTGACTGGAGTACCGGAGACATATATTTTGGATTTAATTTAAGTCGCGTTTTTTAAAGAAAATTAATTATGAAAATCAAGAACATATATACAACACTGCTGTTGGCATTCGCATTAATGAATTGCACCTTCGATAGCCCAGATGACCTAATCGAAGTCACTGAAATCCCTGAAGGTGAAATGATCAGCTATAATAACCATGTCAAAATAATAATTGATAATAACTGTCTCAATTGTCATTCCATGCCTCCTCAGAATGGAGCCCCTATGGGACTTGTAAATTATCAACAAGTACGAAATGCAGTGGAAAACAGAGGCTTGATTGGCCTGATTTCTACTCAGGATCTGAGTGAAGTCATGCCTTTAGGTGGCCCTAGACTTCCGCAAAATCTGATTGATATTATTGTCCAGTGGCAATTGGACGGATTTATTGAATGAATTAATAATTAAAAAACGAACAAAATGAAAAAGATCATCTACGCGCTTCTCTTTGTGAGCATAAGCGCAATGGCTCAGGATAAATACCTGACCAAAACAGGAACCATAGGCTTTGAAGCCTCAGTACCTTCATTTGAAGAAGTGGCTGCAACGAACCAATCTGTAACCGCCATTCTGAACTCCGAAAATGGTGAGATCGCCGCTTTGGCATTGGTTAAGGGCTTTCGATTCAAAAACGCCCTTATGGAAGAACATTTCAATGAGAACTATGCCGAGTCGGATGAATTTCCAAAAGCAATTTTTAAAGGGAAATTAAAAGACTTTTCTCTTGAGGAACTTACAACCGAAGCGCAGACCTACATTCTTGAAGGCACATTAAGCTTTCATGGAGTGACACAAGAGTTCAATGATTTGAAGGTGGACTTAAAGAAAACCGAAAAAGGAATTGATATCTCCGGGGAATTCATTGCAAAAGCTTCTGAGTTCAATATTGAAATTCCGAAAATTGTAAGGAAAAAAGTTAAGGATGACATTACCGTAAGTTTTAATTATGCTTTAGAGATAAAATGATGTATTAACAATTAAAACTATACCCCAAAATACTATCGATATGATTGGTTGATAAGTAAACCTGCTTTGATTTATTGGTGAACTGCTTAGGTATTAATACTTAAGCAGTTTATTTTTTTGATTATCTTTAAAACAAAAAGTAATTTAAAATGGTTGTTTCCGACTATTTAAAATTATATTAGAATTGATTTGATATAGAAAAATTGATTAATATGCGAAAATTGGTAGTCCTTATTATTGCCATAATAGTGATAACTTTAGGTTATAACTATCTCTATAAAGACCATCGCGATATTAAAACTGAAAAAGCGGAATTCACCTTAGGTTCTTCTGAACTCTCTTCAGAATTTACCCTAGAACCTATCCTTTCGGAAAAGAAATTTTTAAACAAAACCATTGAAGTTAAAGGACAAGTAACTGAAATTTCAGATAACAGCCTGACACTGGACAACTCGGTGTATTGCCAGTTTGATGATGCCATTGAACAACATATTCAGAAAAATATAGTGCTAAAAATAAAAGGACGCGTAATTGGCTTTGATGACTTGCTGCAGCAGGTTAAATTAGACCAATGTAATATTCTCAATTAACCAAAACACTAAATCAATGAAAAACATTAACACATTTCAAAAAATTGCTATTGTCATTTTAATAATGGCATTTTCATCATCAATCTATGCACAGGCTCGGCTCGTAAAAGTCAATCCTGCCACACAAGAGGTTACGATCAAAAATTTTAATACCTCCGGAAATATAGACGTCTCCACTTGGTGGCTTTGCGTATTTCCAGCTTATACTCAAATCAGTGCAATGACAGGTGCGAACCTCGACCTCGCACCCGGAACCAGTGTGACCTTTACGAATTCAATTCCAATAAATACGGCCGATGATGAACTTGGACTCTACCACACCGGTGGAAATTTTGGGCTTGCTGCAAATATGGCCGATTATCTGCAATGGGGCTCGGCCGGCCATCCACGTGAAGGCGTTGCGAATACAGCAGGGATCTGGACAACCGGAACTTTCATAAATGTTTCCGCCCCGTTTAACTACAGTGGGAACGGCAGCCAAAACGGTGTTGCTTTTTGGGATACTTCATTGGGACTGGAAGATTTTGGTTTGAATACGCAGTTCTTAGTCTCACCAAATCCGGCTTCCAATAGCGTGACCATAAATTTTGGAAAAACGATTCAATCGGGAGAAATGGTTATTGCCGATATGCTTGGTAAAACTATTTATACCAAAAAATTAAGCAATGTTTCTTCTGATGATCTCGATGTTGCACTATGGTCTCAGGGCCTGTATTTTATTTCTTTGCAAACCAATGAAGGTGCTAAAACCAAGCGATTTTTAAAGAAATAAGGATGAAGAAAATATTTTTTATTCTCTTTTGGTTACCCATTCTATCCTTTTCTCAAGACCTGCTTGATGAGATCGATACTGATTCTGATGGGAACCAATATGTGTCGGCTGTTTTTAAAGGTTTAAAAATTGTAAATTTTGAATCGACTAAACTTGTTGCCGAAAAAGAATTGACCTTCATTGTTGCCCATCGATTTGGGACGGTCAAAAATGGATTTGACAGTTTTTTTGGTCTCGATGATGCCGTAACACGTCTAAATTTTGTGTATGGGATAAAAGACTGGCTTAACATTGGTGTTTCACGAAGTTCATTTCAAAAGATCTACC
>JABDLA010000045.1 GCA_013001965.1 Flavobacteriaceae bacterium
GACCTTCTGTGGGCGTGCGTTCCTCATCATCCCATTCATCGATCTTGTAATATTCTGGACGATAAATAAAAGAAACAATGTCGGCGTCCTGTTCGATCGCTCCGGATTCTCTAAGGTCAGAAAGCAAGGGTCGTTTACTTCCACCTCGTGTTTCAACAGCCCTGGACAACTGTGAAAGCGCAATAACAGGAACACTAAGTTCCTTTGCTAATGCCTTTAAGTTTCTGGATATCATAGAGATCTCCTGTTCACGATTGCCTCCTTTTTGGCTACCTCCGGAGGTCATTAATTGCAAATAATCGATGACCACTAATTTAATATCGTGTTGCGACTTTAATCGCCTTGCCTTTGCACGAAGGTCGAAAATAGATAAGGATGGGGTATCGTCAATAAACAGTGGCGCCTTTTCGAGGGCCTTTACTTTTACATTCAGTTGTTCCCACTCATGTTTTTCCAAACGGCCGGTTCGTAGTTTATCTGAAGACAGACCGGTCTCACTTGAGATCAAACGGGTTATCAATTGTACCGAAGACATTTCTAATGAGAAAAATGCAACCGGAACATTTTGATTCACCGACATATTCCTTGCCATAGATAAGGTCAAGGCCGTTTTACCCATACCAGGACGGGCAGCGATAATGATCAGATCACTTTCCTGCCAGCCTGAGGTTAATTTGTCAATCTTATCAAAACCTGAAGGAATGCCACTCAAACCTTCCTTATTGGAAATTTCTTCAATTTTTTTCTTTGCCTGGATGACCAATTCCTGGGCTGTTTCAGATGATTTCTTGATATTGCCCTGTGTCACTTCATAAAGGCGTGCTTCAGCCTTATCGAGAAGGTCAAAAACATCTTTGGTCTCATCGTAGGAATCCTCAATGATCTCATTTGAGATTCTGATCAAACTTCGTTGAATGAACTTCTGTAAAATAATACGCGCATGAAACTCAATATGTGCCGAAGACGATACTTTTTGAGTAAGTGAAATCAGGTAAAAATCGCCACCAACAAGATCAAGTCGCTCATCTTTTTTGAGTTGGCTTGAAACGGTTAATAAGTCAATGGGTTCACTACTTTCAAATAATTTGAATATAGCCTCAAAAATATATTGATGCGCTTCTTTATAAAATGCATCCGGACTTAATATATCGATGACTTCGTCAACTCCTTTTTTGTCAATCATCATCGCTCCCAACACAACTTCTTCTAAATCAAGGGCTTGTGGAGGGATCTTTCCTTTTTCGAGATTGATCAAAGTACTTTTATCTACTTTAAAACCTCGTAATTGGTCGGGTTGTTTCATAGGAGCGAAAGTAAATAAATTGTTGTCATTTTGCTAACTTATAATATACTACAATGTTAACTAGGAATCAACAATTTAACTGTTAATAAGTCGAAAAAATTGTTAATAGTGACAAAAAAATCCGAAGCGTCAAACTTCGGATTAATTAAAAGTATGATAAACAAAGGGCTAATCCTTGAAGACGCCCATTTCAGAATATTTCTCCATGCGATTTTTAACCAGTTCTTTTGGTGATAAGTTTTTCAATTCGTCATATACTTTGACAATGCAGTCCCTGACAGATAAAAAGGTTTTTTCTCGATCAATATGCGCTCCTCCAAGTGGTTCTTTTACAATTTCGTCAACCAGTTTTAAGCGCTTCATATCCTTTGCAGTCAGTTTTAATGCTTCAGCAGCCTGTTCCTTATATTCCCAACTTCGCCATAAAATCGAAGAACAGGATTCCGGTGATATCACAGAGTACCATGTATTTTCAAGCATGATAACGCGGTCACCTACTCCAATTCCAAGAGCTCCACCTGAAGCCCCTTCTCCAATAATGATTGTTATAATTGGTACTTTAAGCCGTGTCATCTCAAGGATGTTTCGAGCTATAGCTTCCCCTTGTCCGCGTTCTTCAGCTTCAAGACCGGGATAAGCACCGGGTGTATCGATGAGAGTGATGACAGGTATTCCAAATTTCTCGGCAGATTTCATTAAACGCAGTGCTTTCCGATAACCTTCCGGATTGGCCATCCCAAAGTTTCTAAATTGACGGGTTTTGGTATTATAGCCTTTTTGTTGTCCGATGAACATGAACGACTGATCGCCAATTTTTCCAAGACCGCCAATCATGGCCTTATCATCTTTAAAATTCCGGTCACCATGCAATTCCAGAAAAGAATCGCCGCATAATGCTTGAATATAATCGAGGGTATAAGGACGATTTGGATGACGTGACATTTGCACACGTTGCCAAGGCGTTAAATTCCCGTAAATATCTTTTTTGGTTTGATTTAATTTCTTTTGAATTTGCTTGCAGGTTTCGGTTACATCAACGTCACTTTCTTCACCTATAAGCTGGCACTTCTGAAGTTGTTCTTCTAATTCCTTAATCGGGAGCTCAAATTCTAAATACTCCATAGAATTCTAAGTTTAGCAGTTAGCTTACAAACCTACATAATTTTTTTTGTTTTGCCTGAGTTTTTTAGGATTCCGTTGATTATAACAGTGCTTATTATTAGAAGCGCTCCAATATAAAATTGAGTACTCATTTTTTCCTTTTCCGGAAAAATCATCAAGGCCAGAAAAATACCATAGATCGGTTCAAGATTATAGGTAAGGACAACGGTATAAGGACTAATATATCGCATCACATAAACCGCCGCGATAAAGGCATAGGCCGTACATATAGATCCTAAAATAAACAGGTATTTCCAATCGTCAAAACTCAGATCAAAATATGATCTATTGAAGCCATCGCTAAAAATCAACAGGAAAATAGTAATGCATGCAATGCCGCTAAGGAATTCATAAAATGAAATTACCGAAGCGCGGTACTTCTCTACGAATTTTCCATTGATGACCGCAAAGAAGGACGAAAATAAAGCCGAAGAAATTCCGAGTATAATACCATTGATATATTGAAATTCGGTGGCAGTAATTAGCCATACACCTATGATGACTATAACTCCAAACAGAATTTCATAGCCTATGATCTTTCGTTTATAAAAAAGAGGTTCGATCAATGATGCAAAAAATGCCCCCGACGCAAACATGGATAGGGCAATTGAAATATTCGCTTGTTTGATCGATTCGAAAAAAGTGATCCAATGCAGTGCAATGATGATCCCGGCAATGGAAAATTTAGCTATGGTCGCCCAGCTGACACTAAGATTTATGCCTCTCCATTTTATATAGACAAACATTAAAATGGCCGCAATGACCATACGATACCATACCAATGGAATTGAACCAATGGTAATGAGTTCACCCAAAATCGCGGTAAAACCGGCAATAAATACTAAAAAATGAAGATGTAAGTAATTCTTTAGTTTAGCGTTTAGCATTATAAAGCAGATATACCGCTAAAATACCAAAAACCACATTAGGAAACCAAACAGCAATAATGGGAGGGAAATCTGATTGTTGGGCCATAACGCCAAATACCTTATCAAAAAATACATAAACCATGGCAATACCAATTCCAACGGCCAGGTTGACACCCATACCACCCCGTCGTTTAATTGAGGAAACTGCTACAGCAATAATAGTTAATATGAATACTGAAACCGGTAAACTCCATCGCTTATTTTTAACCACCTGATATCGTCCAATATTTGAAGATCCTCGTTCAACCTCCTTTTCGATGAAGTTGGTCAATTCTTTATAATTCAAAGTTTCGGCAATATAAGTCACTGGCGTAAGGTCGTCCAGATCGAATGAAAAGGTTGTATCAACCCGACGTTTGGTTATAATCCTGTCATCATTTTCGCCAATGATCCGTTTAATATAACTGGTAAGCAGGTAGGTGCTGTCTTCGGGATTATATCTTATGTTCTGAGCACTTATTTTGTATACCAGTTTATTATCTTCAAAATGCTCCAGGGTGAAATAAGATCCCCTTCGGTCCCTGGTATTAAAGTTACTGACATATATAATATCATTGTCGTTGATTTGTCTGTAAATATTAGAGGTTTCTTTATCCTTTTTATTGCCTTTTAAATATTTATATTCAAATTCATTGTAACCTTTACTTGCTTTTGGAGCCAGGTACATCCCCAATACCAAGGCAAAACCTGCAACTATGAAACCACCTATCATATAAGGTCTCAGGAATCGCCAAAAGGAAACACCCGAACTCAAAAAAGCGATGACTTCGGTATTATTGGCAAGTTTTGAAGTAAACCAGATCACCGATAAGAACAAAAAGAGCGGGAACAATAAATTGGCAAAATAGATGGTAAAATCAAAATAATATTGTGCGATCTCGGAGAAGGGCACTTCGTTGGCCAACATCTTATCAATTTTTTCGGCAAGATTTACTGTGATCCCGATGGGAATGAACAACAACAGCATCGTTAAAAAAGTAAGCAGATAGCGCTTTAGTATGTACCAATCTAATATTTTCATTCGCTACAGCCGCTTTTCCATTTGTTTAACCATCTTATCTTTCCATTGGCGGAAATCTCCCGCTAAGATATGTTTTCTCGATTCTCTTACCAACCACATATAAAATCCTAAATTATGAATGCTTGCTATTTGTTTGCCTAAATACTCATTGGAAGTGAACAAATGCTTAAGATAGGCCTTACTATATTCGGTATCGACAAAGGTCATTGCCATATCATCAATTGGAGAAAAATCATTCTCCCATTTCTTGTTTTTAATATTTATTGTGCCGTGAGCCGTAAATAGCATCCCATTACGAGCATTTCGGGTGGGCATTACGCAATCGAACATATCTACACCTAACGCGATATTTTCAAGAATATTGATCGGTGTTCCAACGCCCATAAGATATCGGGGTTTATCTTCCGGAAGGATATCACATACAATTTCAGCCATTTCATACATTTCTTCAGCAGGTTCACCAACAGACAAACCGCCAATAGCATTTCCTTCCGCTCCGGCATTCGCAATATATTCGGCCGATTGCTTCCGAAGATCTTTATAAGTACTCCCCTGCACTATTGGAAACAAGGTTTGATCGTAATCATATTTTAAAGGCACTTTATTTAAATGTTCAATACAGCGGTCCAACCAGCGATGCGTCATGTGCATTGATCGTTTAGCATAATTATAATCACAGGGATAAGGCGTGCATTCATCAAAAGCCATGATAATATCGGCACCTATTGATCGCTGTATTTCCATGACATTCTCAGGTGAAAACACATGATAACTTCCATCAATATGACTTTTGAACTTAACCCCTTCCTCTTTTATCTTTCTGTTGGCCGAAAGGGAATATACCTGGTATCCGCCCGAATCCGTAAGGAGATTCCTATCCCAATTCATGAATTTATGAAGTCCCCCGGCTGCCTCAAGGATCTCAACTTGTGGCCTTAAATACAAATGATAAGTATTGCCAAGAATGACGTCAGGATTGATGTCATTTTTTAATTCACGTTGATGTATCGTTTTTACAGTGGCGGCTGTCCCAACCGGCATAAAAATAGGCGTCTCTATTTGACCATGATCTGTGGTGATTAGACCAGCTCTGGCTTTGCTTTGATCATCCCGTTTATTAAGTTCAAATTTCATACGATCATTCTAACAGTGAGCAAAGATAAATAACTCAAAATTTTAAAGATTGGAATTGAGATTAAATTAACTTATTAACAAATTAAATGGCTTGTCAACAGTGCAAAAACCTTTTCTGAAAATAGGTCCGAATTACTTTTTTAAACTCCTTTAAAAACTTATTTTTGAACCTTCAAAATGAAGTTTCTTTTTTATGACTGACACATCCCATTTAGAGGACCTTGTCGTTCAAGTCCGCAGAGATATTCTAAGGATGGTACACAAGGTCAATTCAGGACATCCAGGCGGATCATTAGGCTGCACCGAATTTTTCGTTAGCCTTTACAAGGAGATCATGGAGCACAATACAGATTTTACTATGGACGGCATTGGCGAAGATCTATTCTTCTTATCCAACGGCCATATTTCTCCTGTATATTATAGTGTTCTGGCGCGTTCAGGATATTTTCCAATAAATGAATTAAATACCTTCCGACTCATCGATTCTCGTCTGCAGGGTCATCCAACAACACATGAAGGTTTGCCCGGAGTACGTATAGCCTCAGGTTCTCTTGGTCAGGGTATGTCTGTCGCCATTGGCGCTGCTCAGACAAAAACCTTAAATGGAGATAATCATCTCATTTATAGTTTGCATGGTGACGGCGAATTGCAGGAAGGTCAGAATTGGGAAGCGATCATGTATGCGGCCGCGAATAAGATCGATAATTTGATCGCCACTGTCGATCTTAACGGACAGCAAATTGACGGTGCTACCGACCATGTATTACCGATGGGAGATTTAAAAGCGAAATTTGAAGCTTTCGGATGGACCGTTCTCGAAATTCAGGAAGGCAATAATGTTGAAGCCATTATCACTGGAATGAAGGCTGCGAAGGCCGAAACAGGAAAAGGAAAACCCGTGTGTGTCCTTTTGAAAACCGTTATGGGTAATGGTGTAGATTTTATGATGCATACCCACGCCTGGCATGGCAAAGCACCAAATGATGAGCAATTAGAAATCGGGCTTGCCCAAAATCCTGAAACTATTGGAGACTATTAAAAAACCACTGACAACAACGATGACGAAATTCACAAATACCGGTAATAAGGACACACGTTCCGGATTCGGAGCAGGACTTACCGAACTTGGTAAAACCAATAAAGACGTGGTAGCACTCTGTGCTGATCTTACCGGCTCTTTAAAAATGAATGAATTTGAAGCCAATCATCCTGATCGTTTTTTCCAGGTTGGAGTTGCAGAAGCAAACATGATGGGCATCGCAGCCGGAATGACCATAGGCGGTAAAATTCCGTTTACAGGAACATTTGCCAATTTTTCAACAGGCCGTGTTTATGATCAAATTCGACAAAGTATTGCCTATTCAGGGAAAAATGTTAAGATATGTGCCTCTCATGCCGGTGTGACCTTAGGTGAAGATGGGGCAACGCATCAGATTCTTGAGGACATTGGGCTCATGAAAATGTTGCCTGGAATGACAGTGATCAATACCTGTGATTTCAATCAAACAAAAGCCGCAACCCTGGCTATCGCCCAGCATGTAGGGCCTGTTTATCTTCGATTTGGCCGACCAAAAGTTGCCAACTTTACCGCTGAAGACCAAAAGTTTGAAATTGGTAAAGCAGTTCATCTTATGGAAGGTAAGGACGTCACAATAATCGCCACCGGACATTTGGTCTGGGAAGCGATCCAGGCTGCCGAGGTTCTTAATGATAAAGGCATCTCTGCTGAAGTTATTAATATACATACCATTAAGCCACTTGATTCCGAAGCCATATTGAATTCGGCAAAAAAGACAGGCTGTGTTGTCACTGCGGAAGAACATAATTATTATGGCGGACTGGGTGAAAGTGTATCGCGCGTTTTGGCATTACATCATCCAACACCACAGGAATTTGTAGCGACTAATGATACCTTTGGTGAATCGGGAACACCAGCCCAACTCATGGCTAAATATGGCTTAAACAGTGCAGCTATTCTTCAAAAAGTTGAGCGCGTTCTTCAAAGAAAAGAATAATATTCATTTTATTTCGTTTTTATAGAGTACATCAAAAAACGAACAATTATGAACTATTTGAAAAACATTCATGAGGCTATGAATATTAACAGTCTCGTGAATAAAAAACTATTTTTAGTATTGATCTGTGCTATGGTCACTCCATTGGCCATAGCACAAAATAGTCATTCCTTTGGACTAAAAGGCGGACTAAATTATAATGCCAACGGCGATTATTTTGAATCCATTAGTGCCAATGCCGAAAATCCTGACCGTAATATTGGTTATCATATTGGTGTTTACGGCAAATTTGGAAATTCACTTTATTTCAGACCGGAACTGGTCTACACCAAAACCAAAAGTGATTATGATAGCGGGAATTTCGATATGCAAAAGTTGGATGCGCCCCTTTTGGTTGGCATAAAAATCCTTGGGCCTTTAAGCGTTTTTGGCGGACCTGCCTTGCAGTATATTCTCGATTCAGACTTTGAGGATACAAATATAGATATGGTGGCCAACGATATTTCAGTTGGTTTGAATTTTGGGATCGGGTTAAACCTGAATAAGCTGGGTATAGACCTTCGCTATGAACGCGGATTTAGCGAAAATGAAGCTTCATTTCTCAGTAACAATGGAATCGACAACAGCAGTTTAGATACGCGTCCCGATCAGCTTATATTAAGTTTATCGGTGGGCCTGTAAAAGATTAAGCAATAAAAAAAAGCCACTTTCAGAAGTGGCTTTTTTATATTAATTATCATCCGGATTATTATCGACTTCTATTGAATCGTCAAGATAATCGGCTAAGCCATCTCCGTTTGAATCTACAATTTTTACAGTTTTAATCGTTATGATACCATCCTCTTCAGAGCGGCTTCTTTCAAATTCGCCTTCAGCCAGAACAGGTTCTTCCTCACCCATATTGGTATCGACAATGTATTCAAGATGCTCTAATTCATTAATAGTAAGAATATTATCACCATCATCATTTCCATCTACATAATCTGGTAAAGTATTGTCATCAGTATCGTCATCAAATAAGGCCAAGCTATTATCAACATCCTCAAAATAACTTGGAATACCATCACCGTCATGATCATTGACCTCTGTTTGATAGAGATCGAATTTAAAGACCAGGTTTGAATAGGATATTATTCCCGGCGCACTTCCTGAGAAGAAAGCAAGTCCTGAAGGAAGGAACATAGCCCCCGCTCCAACATCATTAAAATTAACCGTTCCATCCATATTTAAGGTGAAATCGCCGGCAGTATTAAATTCAGGCAATACTCTACCCCAGCCAGGAATAAGATCGATCAGGTCAAAAACAACTGAATTAACCGAACTGTCAAATACATTGCCATCAAGCGTATTTCCGGCAAAATTTATCCGGATATTATCTGAAAAATTCGGCATATCTTCACCACCACCTTGATTCAATCTCAAGATATAGTATTCATAGTCAGTTTCAAGAAAAACAGTCTCTTTCGTTTCTACAGCATCGATCAATAAGGTCGTACCATCAGGAAGCATCTCACCTTCGGGGAGTTCGGTTATTTCTAAATCGAACATGGAAGGGTTTGGATTACTAACAAAATCTCCCGAATTATAGTAGTGAGAACCGAGGTATGCCAAAAGGCTATCACGATCCTCTGCTTGCTGTTCTGTCCTGTCTCGCTCTGGAACCACAATTATGCCATCATCGACATTTTTACAAGAACCGAGGCTGATGAGAACAATCAGGATCAATACCGGTAAGCATTTATTTTTCATCAATTTCATATTGCTTATTTTTGGGTGCAAGATACAATTTTCTAATATTTTTGTACAATACAATTAACGCTGTTTTTTAATTTTTATGCGTGTCGATAAATATCTTTGGTGTGTTCGTTACTTTAAGACCCGAAACATGGCTACTCAGGCCTGCAGAAAAGGGCAAATAAAGGTGAATGGAGACGCTGTTAAACCCAGTCGGGAAGTATATCCTCAGGATGTCCTCGTTGTACGCAAAAATCAAATTAATTATAAGCTCAGGGTTAATGATATTCCTGAATCACGAATAGGTGCTAAACTGGTCGATATCTACAGAACCGACTTAACCCCTAAGGAAGAATTTGAAGCCAAAGATCTATTGAAATATTCGAAGGATTATTATCGAAAAAAAGGGGAAGGTCGGCCAACAAAAAAAGACCGCAGAGATATCGATAATTATTACGATGAAAATGAGTAATTTTATCGCTTATTATAAAGCCATTTATGAGAGTTGATACTAATGTCATTTTAACGCACAAAGAGATCCAACATAAGATAAGGCGTATTGGATATCAAATTTATGAGTCCAATGTCGAGGAGAATGAAATCATTTTGGCTGGCATTGCGAAAAACGGTTATGTCCTCGCCAAAAAACTAAAAACCGTCCTTGATAATATAACAGACAAGTCCATTATTTTATGCAAGGTACAAATCGACAAAAAAAATCCATTGTTGGAGATCAAGACTTCGATCGCAGCCGAAGACTATAAAAACAAGTCGATCGTTCTTGTGGATGATGTACTCAATTCGGGGACGACCTTGATTTACGGCGTCAAGCATTTTTTAAATGTTCCATTAAAACAATTTAAAACGGCGGTTTTGGTAAATCGAAATCATAAAAAATACCCTGTGAAAGCCGATTTTAAAGGCATTTCATTATCCACTTCTTTAAACGAGCACATCAGTGTTTCGCTTCAGGGAAAGAAGATTCAAGCCATTTTAGAATAATTGAAGAACTATTGTTTCAACGATCTC
>JABDLA010000054.1 GCA_013001965.1 Flavobacteriaceae bacterium
TAGGAACTGTGGCATTCGGACAAACCTCAAAATCAAAATTATCGTCAAAGGATGTCACCGGGATATCATTAACAATTAAATTGAAACTTGTGGTCGCAAAACAATCAAAGGCCTGGTTGCTCTCAACCCTCGCATATATAAGTTCCGGATTAGAGGTATTCACGTATGGAGAACTTAATGGGTTGGCTCCAGTTTCAGCCTCGGCCTGATTTGAATGATAACTTACGCTGAATAAACTATCATCCTGGCCATCTAATATGAAGGAGGAATGACTATCAAGATCGAAACTTTCTACGCCATCCCGAGATGAATCATCGCACAATTCAAAATCAACAGATGTAGCGGTTGGTGTTGGTCCCGAAATGATCAGGTCAAAGGAGGTTGTTGTGAAACATCCCGAACCCGAATTTACCGCATCCACATCTTCTACACGCGCATATATTGTTTGAGGATTACTTATATTGAAATATGGTGATGATAAAGCGTTGATTCCTGCTTGTGCATCAGCCAGTGACAAATGATAAGTGACGACAAAATCTGAAGGGCTCTGAGACCCTAAGATTCCATTGGTTTGCGATTCGAGATCGAAATCTTCAACATTATCGCCGGTGGGGTCATCGCAGGTGACAATGTCATCTACGGGGTTTGCATTCGCGTCATTATAAAATGTGACAATTATCGTATCCTGAGCTTGTACATCACATTGTTCATCATAAACAATTACAGTATAGCTGTCAGATTCAGTGACCGTTAATGAATCACCCGTTTCACCATCGATTATAAATCCGTTTTGATACCATTCATAGACATCGGCAAATGGCGAATCTGCAGTTATGGTATAATCAGGAAACCCACACAATTGCTGATCTTCTCCAAGATCGACTTCAATTTCAGCGGTAATTGAACCTGCTCCGGGATCGCCCAGATTAGTCTGCTGAATTTGAATGACACCCGATTGATTAGAAAAGTTAGTGACTAAAAGCACATATATTTCACCTGCCAGGGCATTGTCTATAGTCATATTTTCTACAGAAGCAGGATCATAGCTGCAGTCGACAATATTTCCAAAGGGGTAAAAATTAGGATTACTAGTATTATTAGGACAAGTAGGGCAGTCCACCAAAAGGTCTAAAGCACAATAATCGGTTTGATTATCGAAAGGCCCCCATAAAACAAAATCAACATCGAGAGGTGTTCCAATAGGATTACCGTTAGCATCGAAATTGGTATTTTGAACAATTTGGATCTCTATAACTCCGGGATCTCCAATTTGAATAACGTTCCAGGACGGATTCGGAATTGTACCCAGGCATGCTACATCCTGGCTATTAGGAAGGCCAATCACATTATTCCCAACCAAGGCACCACCTTGAACACAGAAATTCGCGGCATTTTCACAAATCGTATTACTTGGCGCTTCCCTGATACAAAGATCGAAATTACTGGTTTCAGGAATAGATCCAGCTGAAAAAACCCGAACATAATAGGTGTTTCCAACGACCAATTGAGGCGTAATGCTAGCCACATTATCAGAGCAGTAAAGCTCTACAAGTGACCCACAGCTACCCTCATAAACGGCATGGTCAAGGTTGGTCGTTCCTCCTGTTATATTCAATATCGAAACAAACTGAACATCATTCAAAGCGATAAATTCAAACCAAACATCATCATCAGGATCTCCTGTACATGTTCCGGATGGTACTCCGGAGTCTGAAGCGGCTATGATAGACCCTGGATTAAGCAGGGCGCAAGTATCATCGTCATTGACATTGGCAACGAATGCACCATCACAATTATCATTGTCTGGCGGACAGGCCAATTGTTGTATCGGTCCACTATTTATAATACAATTAGGATCATCGTCATTAGCAACTGTAATTATGATATCGGTCAAAAATGGATAAGGCCCAAACTGAGTTGTCCCCGTGGTAGTTACCTGAACCGGTGTACTGCCTTGATTGTCGGAAATGGTTAATGATACAGCATCACCCAAACTTGTGATTTCCACATCGATCAAAAACTGATCGCCGTTATCGCAGTCATCAACCACCAAATAATTAGCCGTTTGGGGAATACAAGTTGCACATGATACCGAAAAATCCCATTCCAGTCTTGATCCCGACTGACAACTTACCGAACCATCGCTATCGACTTCCAAGAACATAGAATCGCCGGTAGATTGGAATACCAATCCTGTAAAATCCTGAATGCCATCGACATTATTATTAAATAAGACGGCTCCTGTATTATCAGGCCCGTCGTAGATCGTTAAGTCGTCAAAAAATCCTTCAATTGTTCCTGAATTAAAGGCAATTCGTAATGGGCTTCCATCGGTTGAGCTAAAAAGCCAGGTGGTTGTATCATTATTACCATAGCAGTATAAAATATCTACAGGTCCAACTGCACAATCAACCAGATTTAAAACACATTGATCTTGAGTTAAGGACGAACTTGTTAATGTGCAATTAGCATCATCATCGTTGGCTACGGTTATCACAACATCCGTATTATTTGGAAACGGCCCAAAAGTAAATTGGCCTGTTGCATTTGTGTTTTGCGGTGTACTTCCCTGGTTATCAGAAATAGTAATTGAAGTAGCTGATCCGAGATCGGTGAGATCAACGTCCACAAAAAATTGAGGGCCGTTTATACAATCTTCATCAATTGTATACGAAGCTACCGGATTCACACAAGTGGCACATGCTACTGTAAAGTCCCATTCTAATCTTGAACCCGATTGACAACTTACAGATCCATCACTATCAACTTCCATAAATAAGGAATCGCCTGTTGAATCAAATACGAGGCCTGTAAAATCTTGAATACCATCAGTATTATTATTAAAAAGTACCGGTGAGGCATTGTTCGGACCATCATAAATGGTAAGGTCATCAAAGAAACCTTCTATCGTCCCCGAATTGAAACTTATTCTAACCGGACTTCCATCCGATGAGGTAAACAACCAGGAAGTCGTATCGTTGTTTCCATAGCAATAGTTGAATTGTAAAGGGGGTTGTGTACAGTCAACTGTATTTAAAACACATTGATCCTGAGTTAAGGAAGAGCTTGTTAAAACGCAGTTACTGTCGTCATCATTGGCGACAGTTATGATCACATTAGTGTTATTAACAAATGGTCCAAAAGAAAACAGGCCAATCGCTGATGTGGTCTGAGCTGTACTTCCCTGATTATCTGAAATCGTTATGGAAGTTGCCGAACCCAAATCGGTTAAGTCTACATCCACAAAAAACTGTGGCCCATTCAGGCAGTCTTCAGTAACCGTATAAGTAGCAACCGGATTTACACAAGTGGCGCAGGCCACATCAAAATTCCATTCTAAGCGCGCACCTGACGTACAGCTGACCGAACCATCACTATCAACTTCAAGAAATAGGGAATCTCCGCTTGAATCAAAAGTTAAGCCTGTAAAATCCTGAATGCCATCTGTATTATTATTAAACAGTACAGGAGCAGTATTGTCCGTACCATCGTATATTGTAAGATCGTCAAAAAATCCTTCAATAGTACCTGCACTAAAGGTAATTCTTAATAGACTACCATCATTCGAAGTGAACAACCAGGTCGTTGTGTCATTATTACCGTAGCAATATGTGGTATTTACCGGGGTTCCATTACAATCGACAGAAGTTTGTGCATTTAAATGAATGAAAAATAACAAGAAGACTATTAAAAATGTAATTTTTTTCATTGGTCGCTGGTGTTGATGTTAATACTTGAGTTCAATAGTATTATACCGAAACTCAAAGTTTCTTTATCACCATAACTTTATTTAAACAGCAACATGTTCAATAATTAGGAAGAATGAGAAGAATAAGAGGGAAATCGAAGATAAAAAAAATGCATCTCAACCTATCTTTTGATATCTTTTAATAGATAAAACCCCCCTTTTTATCGACTAACTGTGAAAGTGAGTAAGGCTTTTAATTAGCCTTTTTTTAGTAGAAGATATACTGGGAAATGATCACTATAACCGCCTTTATATTTTAGTCCCACGTAAGTCCTGAACGGATTTCCTTTATATTTTCCTTTGAACTGCTTAAGAAAATGTTTATCAAAGATATTTGCCCGGGAAAAACTATGCTTCTCAGGGCCATATTCAAAGAAATTCGTACTAAACAGAATTTGATCAAATAAATTCCAATTGGACCTATGGTTTGTGCTTCCTCGAAAATAAGAAATCAAAGATTCCATAGGGTTGTACAGATCTTCATTATTTACGAGTTGTTTAATGCTTTTACATTTGGGGTCATCGTTAAAATCACCCATCACAATGATCTTTGCCTCGGGATCTTCACTCTTGATATTCGCGATTGCCTCCAATAGCTTATTAGATGCCGTAAGGCGTTTATTTTCAGATTCTTCTGCGCCATCACGTCTTGAAGGCCAGTGATTGACCAGGATATGAATGTGTTCGTTATGTAAAATGCCCTTGACGTATAATATGTCTCTCGTGTGATCCCTGGATCCATCTTCATCATACAATTCAATCCCATAAATTTCAGAGGCAGTTACTTGAAAATGGTCTTTGTTAAAAATTAAGGCTGTGTCAATGCCGCGTTCATCAGGAGAATCGTAATGGACAAGATCAAAATTGTGCTCTTTCAAAAATTTTGATTCTAAAAGGTCTTCAACTACGGTTTGATTCTCAACTTCAGCCAAACCAACGATAACCGGTAATTTTTTGGTTGATTTTACACCGATCTGAGCAATGGTATATCCCAACTTCCTGATTTTTTTCTGATATCGTTTATTGGTCCATCGTCGTGCAGAATCGGGAAGAAAATCATCATCCCTTGTATGAATATCATCCTGTGTATCAAAGAGATTCTCAAGATTATAGAATGCTATTGTAAAATAGTCATTCTTGTCGCGCTTCTTACCTTTGTTTTTCGACATAAATTGTTCAAAGTTGAAATTTAGTACATGAAAACATGCAATGCAGGGCCAAAAGTAATAAAATCTTATCAGCATCTTTTCAATGTGATAACCAATTTTCATTTAGCGTGATCAATCCATGCACTACTCCAGAGTTATGCCTGAAATACGATTTTCAATTTCGTACATTTGCAATTCAATAATTATAGATGATTGAGAAGAAGGATACATCGCTCGAAAAGGTGGTTTTGGTGGGCATAATTACCAAGGCTCAGGATATTGAAAAATCGAAGGAATATCTTGATGAACTTGAGTTTCTAACCTTTACCGCAGGAGGAGAGGTCGTGAAGCGATTTACTCAGAAATTAGATATGCCAAATCCGAAAACCTTTATCGGATCAGGGAAAATACAGGATGTAGAGCAATACATTAAGGATAATGAAGTAGGCACCGCAATTTTTGACGACGAACTTTCACCGGCTCAGGAACGTAATATTAGCAAGATATTAGATTGTAAGGTTCTGGATCGCACCAATTTGATCCTCGATATTTTTGCGCAACGGGCAAAAACAAGTTACGCGAGAACCCAGGTTGAATTAGCGCAATGTGAATACTTATTGCCGCGCTTAAAAGGAATGTGGACGCACCTTGAACGACAAAAAGGGGGTATTGGGCTCCGTGGTCCGGGTGAAACTGAGATTGAAACGGACCGTAGGATCGTTCGGGATAAGATTTCCTTATTGAAAGAGAAGATCAAAAAGATCGATAAACAGATGTCGGTTCAACGAGGAAATCGCGGGCAAATGGTTCGCGTGGCACTGGTTGGCTATACCAATGTGGGGAAATCAACCCTTATGAATGTCATCAGTAAATCGGAGGTTTTCGCAGAGAATAAACTTTTTGCAACCTTAGATACGACAGTGAGAAAAGTGGTTATAAAGAACTTGCCATTTTTAATGAGCGATACCGTTGGATTCATTCGAAAATTACCAACACAATTGGTGGAGTCCTTCAAAAGTACCCTGGATGAAGTTAGGGAGGCCGATTTGCTACTGCATGTTGTTGACATTTCTCATCCTAATTTTGAAGAACATATCGAGTCAGTAAATAACATCCTGGCTGAAATAGAGTGCCAGGACAAGCCAACCATAATGGTGTTTAATAAAATTGATAAATATAAGCCTGAACCCTATGATGAAACCGATTTGGTCATAGAGCGCAGCAAGGCAAATTATTCTCTTGAGGAATGGAAAAAGACCTGGATGGCACATGAGGGAAACAGCTTATTTATTTCGGCATTGAATAAAGAAAACCTCGATCAGTTTAAACGCACTGTTTATGATGAGGTCAGGAAAATTCATATTTCACGCTTTCCCTACAATCACTTCCTATATCCTGATTATGACGAAAATCATGCATAAAAAAACCCGCCATTTGGCAGGTTTTTATAATTTTTATTAGTGATTAAAACGAGTAGTTCAATCCAAACAACCAATACGATTGTAATTCATTGTCCACGTCATCAAAACCAGGTAGCATGATCACATCTCCAGGTAAATTATTTAACGTATAATTTAACGCTTCTTGATGATTTTGTCTTAATCCAAATTCAAAACCAAGTCCGATACCTTTCCAGAGTGTATAACCAAATGAATTGATCCATGTCCAGTTGGAAAGATTACTTGACTCATAACTTTGGAATGTTGAAAAGTTAGTTTTAAAGTTAATAGCTCCAATTTTTCTGGTATAATCAGCTACGATTTTCGCACCTAATGATGAATTAAAAACGGTATCACCACTACTAAAAACGAAATTATAGTTTAATGGATGAATAACAACCACCAAATCGGTTATTGGTGTCCAGGTTGCTCCAACACCAAGATCCAAATATCCGGGATCGTTAAAGTTATCAAGAAGGGTCGATCGATATTCTCCAAATACCGAAGCTGCCCAATTATCACTTAGTTTTCTTCCGTATAATGACGAAATACCAAATACATCAGTGACAGGATCAAACGAATCACTGTCTGTGTCAATATCCTTATTGTCATTTTTAACCCATCCAACATTGATGTTGGCTGAATTTCTCCAGAAATCTTTTTCACGATCTAAATTGGCAAATCCGTTAAAAGTGATACCAATATTTCCACCGGAGTTATTGATTGCATTTCTCGAATACCAATTATTAAAGCCGGAGATATTGGCCCCAATTGTACCAAAAGCACCGGTTTCCCAGCCTGGAAGCGCATCTATTTGTGCCTGAATGGCATCAGCTTCAGCTTGGACAGCATCAGCCTCGGCCTGTTTTGCTGCTTTTTGAGACTCGAGTTCTTCCTTGGTTTGAGCGTTTACCGCAACCAAACCGAAAAGTAATGTAACTACTAAAAATAATTTTTTCATTTTTTAAATTTTTTTAAGGTTGGCAAATATAGAATTTTATTCATATCAGCACAAAAATCCTTATAGGTTTAAAGTAAATTGTGATTTCTTTTTTGACACTGAAAATTGATAAAAGTCACCCTATTAGGCGATTATTTTATGAATTCCTGGAAGAAGATTTGAATAATGGTACCGAAGAGCAGGCCTCACCATACATTATGGACCGGGCCACGGGCTTTAATTTATTGGTTAACATGGTATAAGCATTATCAGGCACAGGTTTATTGGAGCAGCCTTTAATGATGATAGGCTTATTAACATAAGGCTTTGTGTCAATTTCATTAATAATGTCCTGATAAATAGAGGTTTCGAGTGCTTCGAGATCACCCACGATAATTTTTTTTGCAAAAGGTTCTAAGTGAACAGTAAGTAACATGAATGCCCAGGACGGAACGATAGCATCGGTACTGCAAAACAAGGCCATATAATCATCCTGATGATTAGACCAATTGTACGAAAGCGCTCTTTGCCTGAACTCTTTTTCACGAAGTACTAAGCCTTCAAATAACCAATCTTTAATATCAAAAAGGACTCTTTTCCCTTCAGGATAATAATCCTCGAGATCGATGGTCATGAGTTTGCTATTCGCAACACGATTTATGATGTCTTCTGCCATGGTTTAGAGCATTCCGAGTTCCAATTTTGCTTCATCACTCATAAGGTCCTGACTCCAGGGTGGATCGAAGGTTATTTCTACCTCGGCATCTTTAACCTCATTCAGAGACTTTACCTTTTCTTCGACCTCAAGTGGCAGGGTTTCTGCCACCGGACAATTTGGAGTAGTCAAGGTCATAAGAATCTTAACTTCAAAGTCCTCATTGACCAGGACATCATATATCAATCCAAGCTCATAGATATCAACCGGGATCTCCGGATCAAAAATGGTTTTTAAAACACGGACTATTTTTTCGCCCAGGGCGTTAACGTCTATTTCTGTTGTATTCATTTGCTCAGTTGTGTTTGATATGCAATTGCATATAGTTTCAATTGTTTTATCATACTTACCAATCCATTTGCACGGGTTGGCGACAAATGCTCTTTCAATCCAATTTCATCAATAAAATCGGTTTCAGCATCTATTATATCTTGAGGCGATTGATTGGAAAATACCCTGATCAAGATCGCAATAATTCCTTTTGTAATTATGGCATCGCTATCGGCCGTGAAAATGACCTTATTATCATGCATCTCGGCATGTAACCATACTTTACTTTGACAGCCTTTAATAAGATTATCATCTGTTTTAAAACGATCATCTATCAATGGTAGTGTTTTTCCAAGTTCGATCATATACTCATAACGCTGCATCCAGTCGTCAAACATGGCAAACTCATCAATTAACTCATTTTGTATCTCGGTTATGCTCACAGTTTTATTTTTAGTAAAAGTACAACAACAATCACTCAAAATCACAGAATCATGACAGCATTGCTTTTGCTTTTTTAACACCAGACACCAATTTATCAATTTCGTCTAAGGTATTATAAAACGAAAAGGAAGCACGAACAGTGCCGGGAATTTTATAATAGTCCATTATGGGTTGTGCACAGTGATGCCCCGTTCTTACGGCAATTCCCATTTTATCTAAGATCGTACCAATATCATATGGATGAATACCATTTATATTAAATGAGATTACACTAGTCTTATTTTTTGTGGGGCCATAGATTCTAAGGCCTTCGATTGCTGTAAGTTGTTCAGTGGCATAGGTTAATAACTCCTTTTCATGTTGTTGAATATTTTCAAAACCAATACCGTTCAAATAATCAATTGCAGCTCCATAAGCAATGACGCCACAAACGTGCGGAGTTCCGGCCTCAAATTTATGAGGCAAATCGGCATAGGTCGTTTTCTCGAAGGTTACTTCAGAAATCATTTCTCCACCGCCCTGATACGGCGGTAATGTGTTAAGCCACTTTTCTTTTCCATAAAGAACACCAACGCCCGTTGGGCCACACATTTTATGTGCAGATGCGACATAAAAATCAACATCAAGTGCCAAAACATCAGGTCTGATATGCGGACAGGCCTGTGCGCCATCAATGAGAATGGCAGCGCCTACACCATGTGCTTTTTCGATAATTCGTTCTATAGGATTAATGGTACCCAGTGCATTTGAAATGTGATTTACGAATACCAATTTGGTTTTATCAGACAACAGTTTATCATATTCAGAAAGGACCAATTCGCCTTCTTCATTCATGGGTATCACTCTTAGAACTGCCCCTGTTTTTTCACAGAGCATTTGCCAGGGAACAATATTGCTATGATGTTCAAGTGCTGAGACAATAACCTCATCATTTTCATTTAATATCGTCTCGAAACCGTGTGCCACTAAATTAATGGCATCTGTGGTCCCGGAAGTAAAGATGATTTCGTGCGGGAATTTGGCATTGAAATGACTTTGAACTTTCTGACGTGAATTTTCATATTTGTTTGTCGCCTCCTGACTCAATGAATGGACACCTCTATGGATATTGGAATTGTAATTTTTATAATAATCTGAAATTACATCAATAACTTGAATAGGGGTTTGAGATGTTGCCGCATTATCGAGATAAACTAGCTGTTCTCCATTTAATTGCCGCGACAAAATTGGGAAGTCCTCTCGAATTTTTCGGACATCAAATTCAATATGTTGCTGAGGCATTTGCATTTAGAGATCAAATCCAATATTCACACCTAATTTATTGGCTATAAGTTTGTTTATGCGTTGTTTAAGTTCATTAATCTTAACGCTTTCCAGGACATTATTCGCAAATGCATACATGAGCAAGGCTTTTGCTTCCTTTTCAGGAATACCTCTGGTTCGAAGATAGAACATGGCATTTTCATCCAATTGCCCAATGGTACATCCATGCGAACATTTAACATCATCGGCAAAAATTTCCAGTTGCGGCTTGGTATTTATCGTTGCTTTATCATTCAGCAATAAGTTGTTATTAGACTGATAAGCATTGGTTTTTTGAGCCTCTCGGTCAACCAGGACCTTTCCATTAAAGACACCGGTTGCATTATCACCAAAAATCCCTTTGTAATCCTGATGGCTTTCACAATTAGGGGTTCTATGATGAACTAATGTATTATGATCAACATGCTGTTTATCACCAATAATGGTGATCCCTTTTAAGGTTGAATCGATACGTTCGCCATTTTGGAAGAAATTCAGATTATTTCTGATCAATTTACCTCCAAATGTGAAGGTATGCACAGATACATGACTTTCCTGTTTCTGATTGATATAAGTATTGTCAATCAATGAGGCGTCCTGGTTATCATTTTGCACCTTATAATAATCGATGATTCCTCTTTTATTGGCATAAATTTCGGTCACGCTATTGGTCAATACGGCATTTTCGGTCAGGCTTTGATGGCGTTCAATAATTTGCACATGCGAATTTTCATCCACAATGATGAGGTTACGCGGTTGCAGCATCACTGCAGATTCACTTCCGGTTGAGAAGTGAATGATTTGAATAGGCTTTTCAACGAGTTTATTCTTCGGAATATGAATATAAGCACCTTCATGTGAAAAGGCTGTATTTAAGGATGCCAGGCTATCATCGGTTGTTATTTTATTAAAATAATTCTCGATAATGATGCGATATTTTGGCTTGCTTAAGGCCGCCGACATCAAACATATATCCATGCCATCGTGAGTCGTATCAGATAAATGCGATGAATACTTTCCATCGATAAACACAATCTTATAGGTATCAATATCATGAATAAAATATCGTTTTACTTCACGATATTCCAATGCGTTTACCTGCTTTGGGAATACACTGTAGTTGTGCTTTAAGACTTTATTGAGCGAAGTATATTTCCAGGACTCTTCCTTTTTACTTGGAAAGCCTTTTTCTTCAAAGGATTTTATGGCTTCCGATCGAATATCATGTACAAAAGAATCAATATCGACCTGATTTTCGAATGCCATAAAAGATGATATGAGTTTTTCTTTTAATTTCATTATTTCGCTTTAAGCATTCACTTCCTCTTTAATCCAATCGTACCCTTTTTCTTCCAGTTGATGGGCTAATTCCTTTGGCCCCGATTTTACAATCCTACCATCGAAAATGACATGAACAAAATCCGGCACAATATAATCTAACAAGCGTTGATAATGGGTAATGATCACCACGGCATTGTCCTTGCTTTTAAGTTTGTTAACGCCATTTGCAACAATACGCAAAGCATCAATGTCCAGGCCTGAATCGGTTTCATCCAAAATAGCCAGTTGGGGTTCCAACATGGCCATTTGAAAGATCTCATTACGTTTTTTTTCACCACCTGAAAATCCCTCATTCAATGAACGCGATAAAAACTTGCGATCGATATCCAAAAGTTCTGATTTTTCACGGATAAGCTTCAACATTTTATTGGCTGGCATTTCTTCAAGGCCCTGAGCTTTCCTGGTTTCATTTATTGCCGTTTTCATGAAATTTGTAACGGTTACCCCCGGAATCTCTACAGGATATTGAAACGACATAAAAATGCCCTTGTGAGCACGCTCTTCTGCAGAAAGTTCGTCGATATTTTCCGCGTTAAACTCAATTTCACCCTCAACTACCTCATAGTCCTCATTCCCTGCAATAACCGCTGCGAGTGTACTTTTTCCTGATCCGTTAGGACCCATAAGCGCATGCACTTCGCCGGGCTTAACTTCAAGGTTTATTCCCCTTAAAATTGTTTTATCTTCAACACTTGCGTGTAAATTCTTAATTTTTAACATCTTCCTTAATTACCTAGTTTAATAATATCAGTGCTGCTTAAGTCCGGTTCACTGACCTTTAATATTTCTTTGATCTCAATTCTGTAATCCCAGCCTTCCTCATCTTCTGGTTTTGGAAAGATCTTAGCTCTTACAGCAACCGGGATCATATCGGTTTCTTCTTTTTTATACTTTTTAACCATCTCATCGAGCTCATGCATTTTTTGGTCAATGACCACAGCATAGACTTCGCGATGCGTTTGTAATACGGCCGCATCGGCCATATATAAAAAATCGCCTTTCAACAAGGTCAAACCATCACTTTGTTTTTCGGTTCTCTCTTTTTCATCGCTACCGATCTCCTGTTTTTGATCCTCGCCGGCCTGAGTTTTGCTTTCACCATTTTTACAGCCCCACATAAGGGCAAAAACACTCATAAAAACAATTACTTTTCTCATAACTTATTTATTATCCAACCGATCCTTCTAAACTGATTTCCAATAATTTTTGAGCCTCAACAGCGAACTCCATTGGAAGTTTGTTTAGGACTTCTTTACTAAATCCATTTACGATCAAGGCAATTGCCTTTTCAGTATCTATGCCTCGCTGGTTGCAATAGAATATTTGATCTTCACCAATCTTACTTGTTGTCGCTTCATGTTCTATCTGAGCGGTTTTGTTACGCGCTTCGATATAAGGAAACGTATGTGCGCCGCAATCGTTACCCATCAATAAACTGTCACACTGAGAAAAATTACGGGCATTTTCTGCTCTGGAATTCACCTGAACCAAACCACGGTAACTATTCTGCGATTTTCCAGCCGAAATTCCTTTCGATATAATTGTTGATTTGGTATTCTTTCCTAAATGGATCATTTTGGTGCCGGTATCGGCTTGCTGATAATTGTTGGTCACCGCAATTGAATAAAACTCTCCAACCGAATGATCACCTTTTAAAATACAGGACGGATACTTCCAGGTTACGGCACTTCCCGTTTCCACCTGTGTCCATGATATTTTTGAGTTGGTATGGCAAATACCGCGTTTGGTCACAAAATTAAAGACGCCGCCTTCACCCTTTGCATTACCGGGATACCAGTTCTGAACCGTGGAATATTTTATTTCAGCATCATCAAGGGCGATCAATTCCACAACCGCAGCATGCAGCTGATTTTCATCGCGGCTTGGTGCCGTACAGCCTTCAAGGTAACTCACATAGCTTCCTTCATCTGCAATAACAAGAGTGCGCTCAAATTGTCCGGTTCCAGCCTGATTGATCCTAAAATAGGTAGACAATTCCATTGGGCATTTCACACCTTTTGGAATATAGCAAAAACTGCCGTCACTAAATACAGCGCTATTTAATGCCGCATAAAAGTTATCGGTTTTTGGGACGACTGTCCCAATATATTGTTTAACCAATTCGGGATGTTCCTGAAGCGCCTCGCTGATCGAGCAAAAGATTATTCCTTTTTCAGAAAGCGTCTTTTTAAAGGTTGTTGCCACTGAAACAGAATCAACAACCACATCCATAGCGACGCCAGCCAATTTTTTCTGCTCATCTAATGAGATGCCTAATTTTTTAAAAGTGTCGAGTAATTCAGGGTCAACCTCATCAAGGCTGTTATATTTTGGTTTACTATTAGGCGCCGAATAATATGAAATGGCTTGAAAATCGGGTTTCTTATAAGTTACATTGGCCCATTCAGGCTCTTCCATTTTTTGCCAGATGCGAAAGGCTTCGAGTCGCCATTCGGTCATCCATTCGGGTTCTTCCTTCTTTTTAGAAATTGCGCGAACAATCTCTTCGTTCAAGCCAACAGGAAAGGTTTCAGATTCTATATCTGTATAAAAACCATATTCATATTCTTTGGTTTTTAATTCCTCCCTTAAATCATCTTCGGTGTATTTATTCATTCGTCCTAAGTTTTAAAGAGAGAAACTTTCCCCACATCCACATGTTCTATTGGCGTTTGGGTTATTAAAAACGAAGCCTGATCCGTTCAGGCCGCCAGAATATTCGAGGGTTGTTCCTATCAAGTATAAAAAACTCTTTTTATCTACGATGATCTTTATGCCGTTATCCTCAAAAACTTTATCATCATCTTTTTGAGAATTATCAAAGTTCAAATCATAAGATAAGCCTGAACATCCGCCACTTTTAACACCAACACGAACATAGTCCACATCAGGCTTAAACCCATCATCTTTCATGAGTTCGACAACCTTATTTTTTGCTGTATCAGAAACCTTAATCATATACCTTAATTAGATTTTGTCTAAATAGAGAGCAAATATACAATATAAGTAGTGTTTTTACCTAATACCTAACATTATATTCACAAATGATTTGATAGTATTTTCTTATGGTTGAAGTAAGAAGAAATGCGGCCGAATCAACAGCTTAAAAACTGCCAATGCAAATTATTATTTTACTTTTGCAAGATGTTAGAGGAAAAAAACAAAGATCGCACCCCAATTAGTGAGCTTGGGGAGTTCGGACTTATCGATCATCTTACCAAAAATTTTAAAATTAAACAGGAATCTACCATTAAAGGAATAGGAGATGATGCTGCGGTTTTAAACTTTAAGGATTCAGAAGTTCTTGTTTCGACGGATCTATTAGTAGAAGGGGTTCATTTCGATTTGAGTTATATGCCATTGAAGCACCTTGGATATAAGGCGGTTATTGTAAATCTGTCTGATATTTATGCGATGAACGCCATAGCCACACAAATCACTGTGTCAATAGCGGTATCCAACCGTTTCCCTTTGGAAGCTCTTGAGGAATTGTATTCCGGAATCGAGACTGCAGCGCGCATTTATAATATTGATGTTGTTGGAGGGGACACAACTTCTTCTATCACAGGACTCATCATTTCCATTACAGTGATGGGAAGAGCGAATAAAAAGAATATTGTTTACAGGGAAGGAGCAAAGGCCAATGACCTGCTTGTGGTGACCGGTGATCTGGGCGCCGCATATCTTGGCCTCCAGGTACTGGAACGTGAAAAACAGGTTTTTCAGGTGAACCCCAATAATCAACCCGATCTGGATGCGTATTCTTATTTATTAGAACGTCAATTAAAACCGGAAGCCCGTTTGGATATTGTAAAATTATTTAAGGATCTCAAGCTGAAACCCAGTTCAATGATCGATATAAGCGATGGTTTGTCATCGGAGATCATGCATTTATGTAAACATAGTAAGTTGGGATGTGACCTCTATGAGAATAAGATTCCATTAGATCCGCAGGTCATTTCCACTTGTGAAGAATTCGAGATCGATAGTACCACAGTTGCATTGAATGGTGGCGAGGATTATGAGTTGTTATTTACAATTTCTCAGGACGATTATCCAAAGATTAAGGCCAATCCTAATTTAACTGTTATTGGTTATATGAGAGAAGAAAATGCAGGGATGCATTTGGTTACAAGGGCTGATTCAAAAATTCCATTGCAGGCCCAGGGGTGGAATGCGCTTAACGATCAAAAATAAGTTGCTTGCGTTTTAAGCGTTTCAAATGAATACGTTCTAGTACCGAATTGATTTCCTTATATTTTGGTGTTAGCAATGTGAGTTGACCATTCCCGCTTGTAGTAACTTCTTCACGACAATGCGTACAGGTATATTCCTTTACATGATAAGTTACATTTTTAGTAACTTCATAATTATGGCCAAACAATGAACAATATAAATGCTTCACTTTGTAATTTAATTAGCGGTTTAGAGGGAACCTTAAATATAACTAATTCGTTGTTAATCAGGTTGCAGTAGCCTTAATAAATCGATGAAGTGAGGGTTTTTTGCTTTGAACGCATCATTCTTGAGGTATGAATCCGTTCTAAAATAGAATTTATTTCCTTGAATTTAGGGGTTAATTCTGTCAAATACCCATTACTATTGGTGGTTAATTCTTTCTTACAACACTTGCAGGTATACTCTTTTACATGTGATGTTACTTTTTTTGAAACTTCGTATTGATGTCCGAAAACATTGCAATACATTTTTAAGATTGAGTTCGATTTAGTAGTTGTTTCCATAAGCTGGTCGATTTAGGGAGGACTAAACATAGAAAAAATATATAGAAATCACGGTAAAACGTTATAACTTTTCGATGAAATGCATAATATTGTAGGTAAATTCTTCTTTATTTTCAATATAACTCATGTGTCCGTCGGCTAATTCAACACAAACGACATCGGTATTTTTTATTTCATTTAATAGATGATCAGGGTTTAATATTGGATCTTTTGTTCCAATGATCATCATTTTATTAAAGGGACTATTCTTTAAAACTTCTTCCCTGTTCTTACGAATCTTCATGCCTTCAATGGCCGCTATGATTCCTTGCACCTTCATTTTGTAGGCTTCTTCTTTTAGTGCTTTTATTTCTTCTGAAAATAAAGTCCTGTTTTTTGGCCTGAACAAATTTGAAATTAAAACATTTATAAAAGTTTTGGGATTCATTTTTACCGCTTCAACCGCCCGATCTCTATTAAGTTTTCGTTCCTCGGAATCAGACTGCGATGTAGAATTCGCTAAACACAGTCCGATAATCTCATCTCCATATTTTTCACAAATGGTCAGGGCGACGTAGCCACCCATCGAGTGCCCGATAAGACAATATTGGGTTAGGTTTAAATGATTCAAAACCGATTTTACGGCTTCAGCCATTTCCTCCATAGTATGAATATATCCCAGGCACTCAGTCTGTCCATGGCCCAGGAGGTCTATTGAAATCACTCGGCACTTAGATTGCAGCACTTTTGAAAGTTCATCCCACATTTTTAAATTCTCAAGAAAACCATGGAGCAGGACAATGGGTTTCCCTTCTCCTGAATCGGAATAATGAATGTTGATGTTCTTGTATTTTATGTACTTAGCCATTATTTAAAAATAATATTTTCATGAAGATGCACCGCCTTAGTTTATGCCGTATAGAAATTCAAAGAATTTGTGTTCACGTTATTGGCTTTTGATTTAATCTCGTGATTAAGAGCTTCATTTTATGAAGGTTATTAGTCTATATTATTATATTATAAATGTAGAAATCTTAAAAATATCTTTAGAAAATTCAGAGAAATTCCGTATCTTTAAGAACTACCTCGGCTATAATCTAACATTTTAATCCAAACATTATGAAAAACACAAGAAAATTGTTTTTAGGACTTTTAGTACTTGTTTTGATTGCTCTTGGTGGATATCTAATTGCGGGAGGCTCATTTAATTTTTCTCCAGAAGACGCAGCAGGATCCGGAATTGACGGCGTTTCAAAAGCTGAAAAGTATAAAAGTGAATCGGCAAATGCTGAGGTAAATTTAGAAGGTGAAGACGTACAACAACTTCTTCAAAATCAAGACTTCCAGAATCTGGTCCAAAATGAGAGTTTTACCGATTTAATGAAATCTGCAGAATTTACAGCGCTGGCCAAAAACCCGAAATTTTTAGAAATTGCCAAGAATCCGGCTTTTACTGAAATGATGAGAAGCTCAAAATTCATGAATTTGAAAAACAACGCTTCGTTTGAAGCTTTGGCCAAAAATCCTGAATTGATGGCAATGGCAAGTAAAGAGAAGTTTCCTCGTCTTGCCAAGGATCAGAATTATAAGGATTTGGCGATGAATGCAGACTTTCAGGCACTCGCCAAAAGTGCATCGTTCAAAGCACTTGCTAAGAATCCGGCATTTTTAGAAATGGCCAAATCTCAGAAATTTTTGAACATGGCTCAAAATCCGACCTTTTCAAATTTAGCAAAGAATGCGTCTTTTAAAGCCATGATGAAAAATGGAACATTTACGCAGTTAATGCGAAGTTCTCAATTTGGTGATCTTCAGAAACTTCATGTTTTCAGAGGTCCTCCAGAAAAAAGAAATTAAAATTTTAAATTAATTTAGAATATTGAGTGAGCCAAATCTGTTTTATTGGCTCACTTTTTTTGTTAATATGACATTGAGATTTAAGACATAAAAGCTGAGATAATAGTATCTTTTCTTAGGATTTATATTACGCTAACCATCCACTATGGCCAAAATTTATTCAATTCTTCTTAGCTTTATCTGTTTACAGGGATTTGCTCAGTTGGATCTTATCGAAACTGATGAGATGAAGATGGTCACCTATGACTTCGGACATAAATACATCTTACCTCACGCCACAAGAAGTTTTCATCAATCCCTAACTTTTCATAAAAAACTATTTGATTATAATCCTTCCGAACGAATAACGGTCCTCATACAGGATTTTGGTGATTATGGAAATGCCGGAGCTACGGCAGTGCCAAGGAATGCCATTAGTATGGGATTATCGCCATTTAGTTATGCTTTTGAGTCCAATCCGGCAGGAGAACGCGTTTTTTCAATGATGAATCATGAACTGATTCATGTTGTTGCATTAGATAATGCTGCCGGCTCTGATAATTTCTTCAGAGGATTTTTTCTGGGCAAAGTCGATCCTTCCTATGAAAACCCTATATCAATTTTTTATAGTTATCTCACCGTACCTCGACGCTATTCCCCACGTTGGTATCATGAAGGCCTGGCGTCATATCTGGAAACCTGGATGGGTGGAGGGATAGGACTCGCCTTAGGAAGCTATGACGAAATGGTCTTTCGAACAAAAGTCCTTGAAAATGATCATATATATAGTGCCCAGGGTTTGGAATCGGAAGGGGTAACTTCTGATTTTCAGGGGAGATCCAATTCGTATTTATACGGCACCCGATTCATGGGCTATCTAGCGAACCAATATACGCCTCAGAAAATCATTGATTGGGCCAAAAGAAATGAAGGAAGTAAAAAATACTTTGCACAACAGTTCAAGCACATTTTTGAAATTCCAATAGAGGAGGCATGGGAAAACTGGATCGCTTTTGAAAAGGAATGGCAAAAGAAAAATATTGAAATACTTAAAGAAAATCCCATAACCGAAACGGAATTAATTACGGATAAAGTTATTGGTTCAGTATCCTTCCCACAATATGACAGATCGAAGAACAAAATTTATGTGGCTGTCAATTATCCAGGTCAGATTCCGCATTTAGCGGCAATAGACCTTAACAATGGCACTCTGGAGAAGCTTAAAGATATTAAAGGTGCTGCTCTTTTTTATGTGTCTTCCCTTACCTTTGACGCCCGGAGAAATATGCTTTATTATACGACCGACAATGATGCCTGGAGGGACTTGAACAGTTATGACCTGAATACTGGAAAAAGTAAAATGCTTCAAAAAGATTTTAGAACGGGTGATCTCGCCTTTAACAAAGCAGACCAATCGATTTGGGGCATCAAACACCTGAACGGACTTTCAACAATTGTAAAAATACCCAAAACAACAAATGACTCTCAGGACGAATATGCAAGCTGGGAACAGAAACACACCTTAAAATATGGGCAGGACATATTTGATCTTGATATATCGCCCGATGGAAAAAAATTAAGTGCGGCTGTGTCCGACCTACGCGGTAGGCAATCTCTAATTTTGTACGATATTGAAGCATTGGAAAATAATGAAGTCGTTCAGGACACAATTTTCGACTTTGAAGTATCGTCTCCTCAAAGTTTTAGATTTTCTGAGGATGGCAAATATCTTACAGGATGTTCGTATTATTCCGGGGTGAGCAATATATATCGCGTTGACCTGGAAACCATGGATATCAAAGCCATGAGTAATGCTGTTACAGGATTGTTTCGGCCCATCATCATTGATGATGAAAAAATATTTGCTTTCAATTACAGCAGTAAAGGCTTTCAACCGGCTTATATCAAGAATGAAATCGCACCAAAAGTTTCTTCAATTCAATTCTTGGGAAATACAACTATAGTGAAACACCCATCATTAAAAGATTGGGAACTATCGTTTCCATCTGAAAAAGATATTGATGTTGAAGCCATTACCATTAAAACAGGAAAGTACAAAGCCGGAAAACTGATGAAGGTCAATTACGGCTATCCAACAATTGTGGGATATAAAGATCATTTCGGTATTGGGTATCATCTCAATATTGCCGACCCACTGGATTTCAGATCTCTTGAGATCACAGCAGCGATCACACCAAAATCATGGAAAAATAATCTGACCACAAGCTCTGATTCATTGAACTCTACAATTGATAGTGATGAGGTCTTCCATGCTTCAATTAAAGCCAAATTAGGGGAGTTTTCAATAGATGGAGAATACAACGGTACAAGCTTTTACGATTTGTTCGGGCCAACGAAATTTTCTAGAAAAGGAGTGTCTTTACATGTAGGATACGAGCGTACACTTATTTGGGATCCACCGCAAAATTTAGATCTGAGCCTTGGCATTGGAGGCTTTTATGGTTTAGATCAATCGCCCGATTTTCAACAGATATCAGCAAGTGGATTTGATCAGGATTTTTTCTTTGATTTTGATGCCGGACTTTCATATCGCAACCTGAAAAATTCGTTAGGAGCTGTTGATCATGAAAAGGGTATAAGTGGTTCAATAAGGGCCTCTATGGTATTGTCGGCAGGAAATTTTTTCCCGCGAACCATGGGCACTTTTGATTTTGGTTTTCAGTTACCTGTTCACCATGCTTCTTTGTGGTTTAGAAACGCCGTCGGCCATTCATTTAGCGAAGATTTCAATCCCTTTACAAGATTTGGTTTTGCTTCGTTTGGCAATAATTATGTCGACTATAGATCCTTTCGACGCTACCGGACACCATTTTCTTTTCCGGGTTTAAGTTTTGATGAAGATTTTAGCATCATAGTACAATCATTTAGTAAGAATACTGCCGAATTGGTTTTTCCTCCAATTCGATTCAGAAAATTAGGCAGCTTCAATTTGTTTGTGAACTGGATACAACCAACGCTTTTCGGTTCATTTTTACTGACCGATGAAGCATTGGCAGGGACAGGAAAATATGCCAACCTTGGAGCCCAGCTTGATACCAGATTTGTTATGTTCTCCTTATTGCCATCGACACTTTCTATTGGATATGCGAGGGCTTGGAATCTCGACAATGATAATTCTTACGGAGAATGGATGATATCCTTAAAACTTTTGTAAAAGATGGCTATAATAACTTTGCTTATTCTCGCACTTTCACCAGGTCTGGCCATCATACTCTATTTTTATTTAAAGGACATTCATGAACCAGAACCGTTTGGCCAGCTTGCCATTAGTTTTTTATACGGCATCATTAGTATGCTAATTGCAACAGGGATAATTTACCTCATTTTTAAAGAGATTCATTTTGATTCTGAAAGTTTTACAGATATGGCCATTAAGGCTTTTTTGATAATTGGCGTGATTGAAGAAGGGAGCAAATTTTTATTCATCAGGGGAATATTATATAAGAATGATAATTTTAATGAACCTTTCGACGGTATTATTTATTCTGTCATGGTTGGTATGGGATTTGCTCTTACAGAAAACATTTTTTATGTTATAAATGGTGATGGAGGAACTGCTATTTTGAGAATGTTTACAGCTGTCCCGGCTCATGCCTTATTTGCGGTCATAATGGGCTTTTTCCTGGGTGAAGCTAAACTGGACCACAAGCATACCGGGCTTCATAGTTTTGCGGCTATAGCGCTTGCCATTGTTGCTCATGGCGTTTATGATTATTTCTTATTCATCTCTTTTGTGCCCGGACTTTGGATTGGGGCCGTGGTTTCATTGATCATTGGCGTTTTACTTTCCCATTGGGCTATAAAAATTCATCAGGATGCAAGCCCCTTTAGGAAGGATGATTCTGAAACATCAGAATAAAAATGTCTCAATTTTGTTTGTCTTAAAATTCATTTGTTGGGACTTCTATAATTCAAATTACATATCTTCATCGTGGAAAAACAGGAGATATGAAAAATACTAAAGAAACTTTCGCTATAGGATTTGGAATATTCGCCGCTTTTTTTGGAGCCGGCAATTTAATCCTTCCGCCTCTGCTTGGGTTTAAATCTGGTCCCGATTGGTGGTTAGTTGCTATAGGGTTCATCACATCGGCCACAATTATACCGCTCTTAGCCCTTTTTGCTCATGCACGATTACAGGGGACTATGCTTGATTTTGGCAAAAAGGTTTCGCCGATATTCAGTTTAATATTCTGTCTTTGTGTATATGGCATAGCCATTTCATTACCTTGTCCGCGCACCGCGGCAGTAACTCATGAAATGGCCATAGCACCATATTTTGGAACAAGTTCTTTGCTGACCAGCGCAATCTATTTCACCCTGGTTTTTTTCTTTGTAATGAACAGGACGAATGTTCTTCAAATTCTTGGAAAGTATTTGACCCCCCTAATTGGGATCATTTTATTGACAATAATCGTTATTGGGATTGCTTCACCTATAACCGAGATTGCACCTTCCTCATTTCAAATTCCATTGGTAGATGGTTTTCTAGAAGGTTACCAAACCTATGATGCCCTGGCCGGATTGTTAACCGGAGGTATAGTTATTATCTCCCTGGACCTGAAGGGTTATACCTCCTTTGAAGAAAAAAAGTCCATAATTGCCCGTTCCGGGTTTATAGCCATGATGGGCCTGTTTATTATTTATGCCGGACTTATTGCTACCGGTTCAAATTTTAACACACAATTTGATCCCGAAATTTCTAGACCTGAATTATTATCTGGACTTTCCTTAAAAACGCTTGGAAATATTGGAACAACTTTCTTGAGTGTACTGGTGGCCCTGGCCTGTTTTACCACAGCTGTGGGTATTATTGTTGGAACAGCCGATTTTTTTAAAGGCTTGTTTAAGGAATCTAAAAAAGCATATCTAATTACGACTATTATCGCCTGTTTGCTTGGAATTTTGGTAGGCCAGTTGGACGTTCATTATATTATTGATGTTGCCTTACCTGCTTTAATGTTCATTTATCCGCTAACCATCGTATTGATCTTTTTAAACGTGATCCCGAAACGATTGGCTTCAAAAACTGTATTCAGATATGTAGTAATGATCACCTTTATTTTCAGTATCCCAGATTTCCTTGGTTTTCTGATACCACCGGAAAATTTAGAAGGCGTCAAATCGGTCTTACCCTTTGCCAAACAAAATTTAGGTTGGGTGATACCTGCAATATTAGCTTTTATTGTAGCTAATTTAACGGTTGAAAAAACAAAGTAGATCAGTTCATCAGATCTTCGATCTCATCGGCTTCTATCGGGATATTTCTCATAAGATTGAACGGCTCTCCCTGTTCCTGGATAACAACATCGTCTTCCAGGCGTATGCCAAAGCCTTCATCAGGAATATAAATGCCTGGCTCTACCGTAAATACCATATTGGCCTGCATGGGCTCATGCAATAATCCGTAATCATGAGTATCCAAACCAATATGATGGCTGGTTCCATGCATAAAATATTTTTTGTACGCCGGCCAGTCGGGGTTTTCATTCTTCACATCGGCTTTATCGATTAAGCCTAATCCTAATAATTCGGTCGTCATTAATTTACCGACTTCAATATGATAAGCCTCCCATAGAGTCCCGGGAACCAACATTTTAGTCGCCTCATTTTTCACACGGTTAACGGCATTGTAAACCTCTTTTTGCCTGCTTGAAAAGCGCCCTGAAACCGGGATTGTACGTGTCATGTCAGACGCATAATTGGCGTATTCGGCACCAACATCCATCAAGATAAGGTCTCCGGATTTACATTGTTGATTGTTTTCGATATAATGGAGTACATTGGCATTTTTGCCGGAAGCAATAATAGGTGTGTAAGCAAATTTTCGAGAGCGGTTTCTGATGAATTCATGTAAATATTCGGCTTCAATCTCATACTCCCAGACTTCTGGTTTTACAAAATCAAGAACCCGCCTAAAGCCTTTTTCTGTAATATCACAGGCGCTTTGCAATAGGTCCAATTCAATAGGATCTTTTACAGAACGCAGCCGCTGTAAGATGGGATTACTTTTGGCAACACTGTGAGCCGGATATTTGTTTTTTAACCATTTTGTAAAGCGATCCTCACGGGTTTCAGTTTCTACCGATGCCCTGTAATGTTCATTTGTATTGAGGTAAATGGTATCACATTGGGTCATGATCTCGAACATTATTTTTTCGAGCTCCTTAAGCCAATACACCGTTTTTATTCCGGAGGTTTCAAGTGCTTTTTCCTTGGTGAGTTTCTCGCCTTCCCAAACTGCTATATGATCGTTGGTTTCTTTAAGGAATAAAATCTCCCGATGTTTTTCTTTCGGGCAATCAGGGAATAAAACGAGTATGCTTTCTTCCTGATCGACACCGCTCAAATAAAAGATATCCCTGTGCTGTTCAAAAGGCATGGTACTATCGGCACTAATTGGGTAAATATCATTGCTGTTAAACACCGCAAGGCTATTGGGCTTCATTTTTGAAGTGAAATTTTTGCGGTTTGAGATAAACAACTGCCGATCAATTGGAAGGTATTTCATAATATTATTATTTAGCTCAAATTTATAAATTTTTAAAATGAAAAAGGCACCCAAATATGGATGCCTTTATTTTTATTAAAAAAAGAATGATTATTTATTCATCGCATTTTTAACAGCTCCTATAATTGCCATTAAAATACCTCCTCCAACACCACCGCCGGCAACACTTCCTAATATACTGCTTAATTCTGTACTGGATGCAGCTTCTGCTGCCTCAGCACCTCCTAATCCTAACATGCCAAGAACGGTCCCACCAAGGCCACCTCCGAGGATTCCGACAACCGAATTCCATAAGGTCCCAAGGGAAAAATTTTTCATTAATTTCCCTGCAAGGTTACCACCAACGGCGCCACTTACAAGTTGAATAATTAAAGGTAAATACTCTTCCATTTTTATAAATGTTTATTAGTTAATTATTCTAAATGTAGAAAATAATTATCAATTCATGGGATCGCACAAAAATATAATGAGGAAAAACCCGGGGTTTAGTGTCGTTTGAAAATGTTAAAATCAGTTTAATTTTTAACCGAATGTTGAATCTTCCAACTACTTTAAGTAATTTCAAAGTCTTATTAAAACTAACCAAATGAAAGTATTTAAATTTTTTCTCGCCGCCTCTTTTTTAATCGCTTCTCAACTTTTTGCTCAACAACCGGCAAGCCCAGCTTCAGAAATCATGGATGCCTTGCAGCAGAAGAATAAAATGGCGCAAAATTCCTTAGTTAAAAATGTTCCTTTCGAAAATATCGGGCCGTCAATTATGAGTGGCCGGGTGACCGATTTGGCAGTTAATCCGGATGACCCCACTGAATTCTATGTAGCCTATGCCTCAGGAGGGCTGTGGCATACTATAAATAACGGCACAACTTTTACTCCCGTTTTGGATTCCTCCGACACTCAAAATGTTGGCGATATCGCAGTCGATTGGAATTCCCGAACAATTTGGGTGGGAACTGGTGAAAACAATTCCTCCCGATCCTCTTATGCCGGAATTGGGATTTTGAAATCAAATGATAATGGAAAGACCTGGTCTAATGTTGGACTGAATGATTCGCATCACATCGGTCGTATTTTGATCAATCCAAACAATGCTGATGAAGTTGTAATTGGGGTAACAGGTCATTTATATTCTCCAAATCAGGAGAGAGGCATATACAAAACAATCGATGGCGGAAAGAGCTGGTCTCAAAAATTGTTTATCGATAATATGAGTGGGATCATAGACCTTCAGCATTCGCCAAATAATTTTAATGTGATGTTCGCGGCTTCTTGGACGAAGGACAGAAAAGCATGGAATTTTGATGGCAGCGGAAATAATTCAGCCATCTATAAATCAACAGATGCAGGTGAGACCTGGACAAAAGTTTCAAATGACGGCAGTGGTTTTCCAACTGGTCGTGGCGTTGGCCGGATAGGTCTGGCCATATATGATGAAAATACAGTCTATGCCATCCATGACAATCAATTCAGACGGCCCGACAAATCGGGAGGTCCAAGAGGCCAGGGCCTGTCAAAGGATGACTTCAAAAGCATGACTGTTGAAGCCTTCCTGAAACTGGACGATAAAAAACTTAATGGTTTCTTGAGATCGAATGGATTTCCTGATAAATATAAAGCTGATACGGTCAAACAAATGGTACGAAACAGCAGCGTAAAACCAATCGATCTGGCCAAATACCTGGAAGACGCGAATTCATTATTATTTGATACTCCGGTGATCGGGGCAGAGGTATATGTATCAAGAGACGGAGGTACAAGTTGGACAAAAACCAACGACGATTATTTGGATGGGATCTATTTCAGTTATGGCTATTATTTCGGACATATTTATGTCTCACCGGCAAATTCCGATCATATTTATATTTATGGGGTCCCCATTTTGAAGTCTAAGGACGGAGGCAAGTCCTATACCTCAATAAGTGCCGAGAATGTACATGCAGATCATCATGCGCTTTGGATCAATCCGAAGAATCCAAATCACTTGATTGATGGGAATGATGGCGGCGTCAATATTACCTATGATGATGGCGAAAACTGGATCAAGAATAATATGCCATCGGTTGGTCAATTTTATGCGATTAATGTTGACAATGAAGAACCCTATAATGTATATGGCGGATTACAAGATAACGGCGTTTGGGCCGGGCCACATAATGCTCCTGAAGACAAGAGCTGGCACCAACGCGGCCAATATCCCTGGGAGGCCATTATGGGAGGCGATGGCATGCAGGTTGAGATCGATTCAAGAGATGCCAATATTGTTTATACAGGATTTCAATTCGGGAATTATTTCAGGATAAACAGGGAATCTGGAGAGACCAAACGATTTAACATTAAACACGAATTGGGAGATACGCCTTATCGCTTCAACTGGCAAACTCCAATACAATTATCTCCGCATAATCAGGATATCGTTTATTTCGGTGGCAATAAATTATTGAGATCGATGAATAAAGGCGATGACTGGGAAGCAATCAGTGATGATTTAACAACCGGAGGAAAAAAAGGAAATGTGGCTTATGGGACTTTGACCTCAATTAGTGAAAGCCCGTTTCAATTTGGTTTGATCTATGTTGGCAGTGATGACGGCTATATTCATGTGACGAAAAATGGGGGCGGCAATTGGGATCGAATTTCCGATAATCTCCCTAAAGATCTTTGGGTATCAAGAGTGATCGCTTCACAACATAAAAAAGAACGTGTATATGCGACCTTGAATGGGTATCGCTGGGACGATTTTAAAGTGTATGTTTATGTAAGTGACAACTATGGTAGGACCTGGAATTCAATAAGCGGAAACATTCCAATGTCACCGGTAAACGTAATAAAAGAAGATCCTGAGAATGAAAATGTATTGTATTTAGGAACCGATAACGGTGCATATGTGTCCTTTGATCGCGGGCAGTCGTGGGAAGTTTTCAGTAAGGGATTACCCAATGTTGCATTTCATGACCTGGTCATACAGGCGAAGGCTAAGGATTTGGTATTGGGGACTCATGGCAGAAGCATTTACCGGGCGGATATTTCGGCATTGCAAAAAATGAATCCGTCTTTGAACAATAAGGCTATAACCTTATTCGATACAAAACCTGTACGTCATTCAAGACGATGGGGCGGCCGATTTATTCAATGGATGGATGCCTTTGAAAGCTCAACCTCTTTCTCCTTTTATGCGAATTCAGGAGGATCAAAAGACCTAAAAATCCTTTCCGAAGGAGGTTCTGAATTAAATGCGATCAATGTCCAGGCTGATAAAGGATTTAACTATGCCAATTATGATATGTCTATAACCGAAGCCGGTAAGGATGCTTTGATGAAAGAGGATACCAGCATAAGAATCAATAAAGCACAAAACGGGAAATATTATTTACCAAAAGGGAAATATAAAATTCAAATTGGAAATGAGACAACCGATTTTGAAATTAACTAACTGATTTCTTATATGGCGTTTAATATCATTCTAAATAATAAATAAACCACTTATCTTTTTGTCTATGATTTAATTGAGGTGTATTTTTGCCCAAGTTAATTTAACTACCATAACAATGAGTGGAATTTTTAGTTCTTCAATAGGAAGAAAGTTTGCCATGGCACTCTCTGCTTTCTTTCTTATGTTTTTCCTACTACAACATTTTGCAATAAACGTTACCTCGGTATTTAGTGCTGATGCATTTAATGAAATTTCCCATTTTATGGGAACTAATCCATTGATCCAATATGTATTACAACCTATTTTGATTTTTGCTGTGGTTTTTCATTTTGTCATGGGCTTTATTCTTGAAATAAAAAACAGGAAAGCCCGTGATCACAATTATGCCAAAAATGCCGGACATGCCAACTCGACATGGATGAGTCGGAATATGTTCTGGTCAGGAATGGTAATCCTCGCATTTCTTGGTTTACATTTTTATGATTTTTGGTTTCCTGAGATCAACACCAAATTTATAGAGGGAGATTGGTCAGGGATGCATGATGGTGAATTCAGATACTTCCATGAATTACAGGAAAAATTCCTAAGTCCGGTTCGCGTTAGCCTTTATGTTCTGGCCTTCGTATTATTGGCGATGCATTTGCTGCATGGTTTTAGTTCTGCATTTCAATCGGTGGGAGCCAACAATAAATATACTGAAGGACTGAAATTATTCGGAAGACTTTATGCCATTTTAATTCCTTTGGGATTTGTTGTCATAGCGGTTTACCATCATTTTAATCATATTCATTAATACGATATTAAGAATGGCATTAAATTCTAAAATACCATCAGGTCCAATCGAAGATAAATGGACCAATTATAAAAATAAGATCGATTTGGTTAACCCTGCCAATAAGCGTAACATTGATGTCATTGTTGTAGGAACAGGCTTGGCTGGAGGCTCGGCAGCAGCCACTTTGGCTGAATTGGGTTATAATGTGAAAGCCTTTTGTTTCCAGGATTCACCAAGAAGAGCGCATTCCATTGCGGCCCAGGGCGGGATAAATGCGGCAAAAAATTATCAGGGTGATGGTGATTCTGTATATCGATTATTCTATGATACAGTCAAAGGTGGGGATTACAGATCTCGTGAAGCGAATGTCTATCGACTTGCTGAAGTATCATCAAATATCATCGATCAATGTGTGGCCCAAGGGGTTCCTTTTGCCCGAGATTATGGCGGACTTCTTGATAACCGTTCGTTTGGAGGTGTTTTGGTTTCCAGAACTTTTTATGCAAAAGGGCAGACCGGACAACAACTGCTTTTAGGGGCCTATTCGGCCATGAATCGGCAAATAGGACGAGGCAAGATCAAAATGTACAATCGCCATGAAATGCTGGACGTTGTAATTGTTGATGGAAAAGCACGAGGGATAATTACAAGAAACCTGGTCAACGGCAAGATCGAAAGACATTCGGCTCATGCTGTTGTATTAGGGACAGGAGGCTATGGAAATGTTTTCTTCTTATCGACAAATGCCATGGGCAGTAATGTTACCGCTGCATGGAAAGCTCATAAACGCGGTGCTTATTTTGCAAATCCCTGCTATACTCAAATCCATCCAACCTGTATTCCGGTTTCCGGTGAGCATCAGTCCAAATTAACATTGATGTCGGAGTCATTACGAAATGACGGTCGTATATGGGTGCCAAAGAAAAAAGAAGATGTTGAAGCCATTCGTAATGGAAGCTTGAAACCTACAGATTTGGCGGAAGACGATCGCGACTACTATTTGGAAAGACGCTACCCGGCCTTTGGAAATCTCGTTCCAAGAGATGTAGCGTCACGAGCAGCAAAAGAACGCTGTGACGCCGGTTTTGGGGTTAACGCTACTGGTGAGGCCGTCTATTTAGATTTTGCAGATGCTATTATAAGATATGGCAAAGAACAGGCCCATGTAAAAGGACTGGATGAAGATAATCCAACCCTGATAAAGAAGCTTGGAAAAGAAGTTGTTAAGGCAAAATATGGCAATCTGTTTCAGATGTATGAAAAGATCGTTGATCAGAATCCATATGAAACTCCTATGATGATCTATCCTGCTGTGCATTATACTATGGGTGGTGTTTGGGTAGACTACGACCTGATGACTACAGTACCTGGATTGTATTGTATTGGTGAGGCCAATTTCTCTGATCACGGTGCAAATCGACTTGGAGCTTCGGCACTGATGCAAGGGCTCGCAGATGGTTATTTTGTGCTACCATATACCATTGGAAATTATTTATCGAACGATATTAGAACCGGACCGATTTCAACAGATACTCCCGAATTTGAAGCTGCCGAAAAAGGCGTTAGGGAAACCATTGACAAACTCATTAATAATAAAGGGACGCATTCTGTAGATTATTACCATAAGAAGTTAGGAAAGATCATGTGGAATAAGGTTGGGATGTCAAGAAATGCCAAAGGACTTAAAGAAGCAATTTCAGAAATTAAGGCCTTACGTGTTGAATTCTGGGAAGGTGTCAAGATTCCCGGAACTGCCAATGAATACAATGAAGAATTAGCTAAGGCTGGACGTGTTGCTGACTTCCTGGAACTTGGCGAACTTTTTGCGAAGGATGCCTTGGACAGAAATGAATCTTGTGGTGGACATTACAGGGAAGAATCGGTTGAAGAAAGTGGTGATCAAAAAGGTGAAGCGAAACGGGATGATGAAAACTTCAAGTTTGTATCAGCCTGGGAATACAAAGGTGAACCAAGTGATGCCGTCTTACATAAGGAGCATCTCATTTTTGAAAATATTGAATTGAAGCAGCGAAGCTATAAATAAAGGATTGCTATGAATCTTACATTAAAAATATGGCGACAGAAAAGCGCCGATCATAAAGGTCAGTTGGTCGATTACATAATCGAGGAGGTCTCTCCGGATATGTCTTTTCTTGAGATGTTGGATGTACTGAACGATCAACTCATAAGTAAGGATGAAGAACCTATTGCGTTTGATCATGATTGCCGTGAAGGCATTTGTGGGATGTGCTCCCTGTATATAAATGGTGAGGCTCACGGACCAGATAGAGGTATTACCACGTGCCAACTTCATATGCGGAAATTTAAAGATGGTGATACCATTTATATTGAACCTTTCCGGGCAAAGGCATTTCCAATAATCAAAGACCTTATCGTTGACCGAAGCGCGTTTGAACGCATTCAACATGCGGGCGGATTTATTTCGGTGAACACATCTGGGAATACCCAGGATGCGAACGCAATTCCCATTTCAAAAGATGCTGCCGATGAAGCCATGGATGCGGCAACTTGTATTGGTTGTGGCGCTTGTGTTGCCAGTTGTAAAAATTCTTCGGCCATGCTTTTTGTGGGAGCCAAAGTATCACAATATGCTTTATTGCCTCAAGGCCAAATTGAAGCCACTGACCGTGTTTTGAATATGGTTAAACAAATGGACGAGGAAGGCTTCGGAAATTGCACCAATACCGGTGCCTGCGAAGTTGAATGCCCGAAAGGTATTTCACTTGAGAACATTGCAAGAATGAACAGTGAATATCTCAAGGCCAGTCTGAAAGGCTAAATATTGTAATTTAATCTCATAAAAGGAATCCTTAGCTTTGGCTTGGGATTTTTTTATTAGCTTTAGTTCATGCAATTACCTCCTTCCAAACTCCCTGATTTAAAAACCACGATTTTTTCGGTAATGAGCGCCTTGGCCTACGAGCACGGAGCCATTAATTTATCACAAGGCTTTCCAAATTTTAAAGGCGATCAAACATTATTTGACCTTGTAAGTAAGGCCATGAATGCCGGATATAATCAATATGCACCAATGCCTGGATCAATGGCATTGAGAAAAGCCATCGCAAGAAAGTTCGAGCTGTTATATGATTCATCCTATAAGCCCGAAAGTGAGATCACCGTAACTGCTGGTGCAACTCAGGCAATATTCACTGCAATTACAGCCTTGATTAGAAAGGGAGATGAAGTCATTGTTTTTCGTCCGGCCTATGACTGCTATGTGCCAACAATAGAGTTAAATGGAGGAAAGGCCATTTCAATTCAACTACATCATCCAGATTATAAAGTCGATTGGAATGAAGTGCGTATGAAGATCAATTCAAATACCAGGATGATCATCATCAATTCTCCGCATAATCCCAGCGGTACAATTTTTTCTAAGGAGGATATGATGTCACTTCAAAAGCTTACTGAAAACACCAATATTATAGTTCTGAGTGATGAGGTCTATGAACACATCATTTTTGATAACGAAACCCATCATAGTGTTTGCTCATTTCCAGATTTGAAATCACGAAGTTTAATTACGGCCTCTTTCGGTAAGACCTTTCATAATACAGGTTGGAAAACAGGCTATTGTTGCGCACCAAAGTCATTGATGGAGGAGTTCAGAAAAGTGCATCAATTTAATGTCTTTAGTGTGAATCACCCTGTTCAGGTCGCATTAGCTGAATACCTGGCGACACCAGATCATTATAACGATTTAGCACGCTTCTATCAGGACAAGCGCGATTTGTTCTTAAGTTTGATCAAAGGTTCGCGCTTTGAATTCAAACCTTCAAAAGGGACCTATTTTCAAACAGTTGATTATTCAAACATTAGTTCAGAGGACGATCTAAGTTTTGCGCGACGGCTTACCATGGAGAAAGGCGTGGCTGCCATTCCGAATTCAGCCTTTAATCACGATCATTTTGATCAACACACGATTAGATTCTGTTTTGCCAAAACCGATGATACTCTTAAACGGGCAGCAAATATTCTACAACAGATCTAATTTCATCAACCAATCGGTTTGTTTATCCTGTCCTACAAAATAGGGATGAGAGCCAATTTTTTGAAAGCCATGGCGTTCATAAAAACGAATGGCGGCTGTATTTTTTTCCCAGACACCCAGCCAAAGCACCTCATGATTATTTGCTTTGGCGATCTTGATGATTTCATTTAACAATTGATTGCCTAAGCCTTTATTTTGATACGATTCTAAGATATATATGCGTTCAAGTTCGATACTGTCGCCATCCATCGATTCGGTTTGAGCTGCCTTTGAATTCAATTTAAAATATCCAATGAGTTCATCGTCCAGATAAGCAAAGTAAAATAAGGAATCGGGATTATTCAATTGACCTGCAATGCTTTCTCTACTGAATGCTTCCTTGATGTAGTCTTGAAAATCCTTAGGGTCATTATGTTTTTCAAATGCATGAATAAAGGTCTCTCTGGAAATTTGTATGAGAACATCCAGGTCATTATTGGTACATATTTTATGAGATAAGGCCACAATTTCTATCGAATTAATTACATTTGAGTGTGCAAGATACCTTGAAAATAGCAATTATTCAATCCGATCTGATTTGGGAAGATCCGGTTCAAAATCGTACTAATTTTACAAAGAAAATAAAGTCCATAAGTGAGGCGGTTGATATTATTCTTCTTCCGGAGATGTTTACTTCCGGCTTTACAATGACGCCTGAAAATGTTGCAGAAACAATGAATGGCGAATCGATTCAGTGGATGCGCGATATTTCATCAAAGCGCGATGCTGCTGTTGGAGGCAGCCTGGTTATTTCTGAAAATGGCAATTATTATAACCGCTTTGTATTTGCTCAGCCCGATGGTACGATCAAAACATATGATAAAAGGCATACATTCACCTTTGCGGGAGAGGACAAAGTCTATACTTCAGGAAAGGAAAAATGTGTAATTGAATATTTAGGCTGGAAAATTTGCCTGATGATCTGTTATGATCTACGCTTTCCTGTTTGGTCAAGAAACACCGAAGCTTATGACCTTCTGGTGTATGTCGCGAATTGGCCTAAGCCCAGAATATCAGCCTGGGATACCTTACTTCAGGCGAGGGCGATTGAGAATATGTGCTATTGCGTTGGCGTTAACCGGGTTGGTGAAGACGTCAATAATAATGAATACCCAGGCCATTCAGCCCTTTATGATGGCCTTGGAAAATGCCTTACTCAAAACTTAGAAAACACAGAGCAAATTGAGATCATTTCAATACATAAAAATCATATCCAGGAGATCCGCAATACCTTTCATTTTCTGGACGATAAGGACGATTTTAGTCTTGTAAAATAAATTCTTCTATTAAATTCCAACTGGCGCGGACATCTATAATATTTGGATAGTAACTAACGCGCTCCGACTGGATTTTCTGCAGGTAATTGCCAGGATCGTAAATGCCATTTGCGTTAGCATCGAAAATGACGCGTAAATAATACATCCCGGGAGTGACATTGTTGAAATCGATCGCTTCAGGTTTTGTCGAGTATTTTTCGACGATAATATCCTCATTTTCATTGATGAGCTGAACAATTACAGGATAGGTTGCATTACGCAAATTCAGTCTCACATTACCATAATCGGCCAAAGAACGTGTTCGAAAACTATAACTCAGTGAGTCATTGGAATCTCCAAAAAGATCCGTAATGGTTCCCGGCAGCAAGCCTATCGTATAAGAATTGTCCTCAGTTTTGTCAAAATTGAACTGATACTTATTATTAAGGGTATCCAAAGACGTAGAAAATGGAACCGCAATGGAATCCTTATCGAGAAAGCTTATTTTTTTTTCATCGATATTTTCAAAGGGCGTATTGGCTTCCAGTTCAAAAGGATCATCAAATTCAATGGTTCTTGATTGACCCGCCGAGATTCGCAAAGAATCCCTTAATTGGTCTTTTAATCTTACGGTTAGGGTATCTATGTAGCTGTCCTTTCTTAGTTCAAAAAACAAGGAATCGGAAACGATCTTTGGCGTATACCAATAATATAAGGTATCGGTTTGTTGATCTTTGGTTATCCTGTGTCGGATAGTATCTGCCGCCGGAGACAGCATTTTGATCTGTATGCCTTCATGGCCACCTTCATATCCAAATGCAATTTTCTGACCCGAGATCAGGTTGGGCCTCGTGGCTTTAAAATTGGTTTTTTCTTTAAACAACTCAATGGTGTATGAACTATCGGTAGGCAAATCTATAAATTGATCAACAAAACCGATCTTATCATTTTTTTGATCAAAGGTATAATTGCTGTTTTCATCTTTTAGGGCCATCATCAAATATTTGCCGGCTTTTATATTTTCCAGGCTGAATGTCGTTGTACTGTCCAGTGTATTGGTAATATATTTAGGTTTTTCCTTATAAATCACAGAATCGTTAAAGGTCGAATCCACCTCATAGAGCATTACAGAAACAAATTCTTCGGTAGTTCTTTTCAAAGCATCAGTGATCGAGCCACTCACACTTAAGGAGTCGATGAATTCACCGGTTGAAAAAACATATCTGTAAAACTGATAGGGATTTTCTTCATTATTGTCCACAATACTTTCCCCGAAATTAAAGGCATAGGTCGTATTGGGGCTTAAAGTGTCATATATTTTAATGGTGATATATTTGCTCGCTGAACCCAGTGGTGTGATTTCCGGCGCAGGATCCATTGGCGGAGAGATGATCAAATTTCGCTGTAGATTTTTGATCTTGACATACTCATCAAAATGGATTTTGATTTCCCTGGCATTAAAATTTGTGCTGTAATTTTCCGGACTGGTTTTAGTAATTAGAGGAGGGGTTGTGTCCTTTTCTCCACCGGATGGATTTCCCCTGTTTGCGCAGTTGATAATAACCAAAGCCAACGAAAAAAGACATATAAAATTTATAACCCGCTTTAGCATTCTTGAATATATTTTGCGCAAGGTAACAACATAATTAGCTAAACGCAAAACTCATTCGGCAATTGCCATGGAGGCCACACTTATTTTTACATCTTTGGCTTTTTGAAGCATGGCGGCACAGGATTCAATAGTTGCTCCTGTTGTGATGATATCATCCACAAGCAGAATATGTTTGCCTCGGATTTTATTGGAGTTTTCAATTGTAAAAACGGTATCGGTCGAAGCCCATCGTGCCCAACGCTTCTTAAATACCTGGGTGGACGTTGATTTTCTCTTGACAAGCACATCGTCCATATAATCAGAATTGAGCGCAGTTGCTATTTCTTTAGCAAATGACGAGACCTGGTTATAGCCCCTTTTTCTTAATTTGGTTTTGTGCAAAGGCACCGGGATGACAACATCCACATCTTCGTATGGTTTACACTGTTTAAGTTCAGTGCCTAACCAGCCGCCTAAAACTTTCCCAATAGTCTCATGCCCACGATATTTTAAATTATGAAGTAGTTGCTGAACGATCCCTTTTTTTTGAAACCGTAACAATGCGGTTGCATTTTCAATTTTGACACGGCCGTAAAATACTTTTTCTACAGTTTTATCGTCCTCATAATGATAATTTGTAAGGGGTAACCGATGCCTGCATGACGTGCAAATATGTCTTTCATTGTCAGATAAGAGATAGTTGCAACCATAGCAAACTTTCGGAAAAAATAAGTTCAACAAATTTTTTATCATTTGGTCGAATAAAATTAAGATACACAAACTTAATACATATTTTCGTTGGGTAATTAATTAATCCATCCGATTAGTACAAAATGATAGTTAACACAAGAGTTTTTAACTTCAGATTTACTATAGGAACGTTAATAGTAGCATTCATAGTTCTTGCTGCTTATGGATTTTCAAACTATAATGAGTTGAAATCAAATTCTGATTTTTTAGCTCATGAAAAAAAACTCCTACTTCAGGAACTGAATGATTTCATAGAACGCTATGATGAATTAGGTTTCGAACAAAATTCCCTCAAAGCGCAATTTGAAATATCCAAGTTAAGAGCTAAAAAAGCATTTGATTCCCTCGAAGTATTAAATGCCAATCTCTCGGTCCTGTCGAAATACAGGGCAGAATTAATGTTTCTAAAGAGGCAAAATAAGATTTTGCAATCTGATTCTTTAAACTATGTTATTGAGAACCTAGTTGAAGTAAATGAAGACATCTCTGAAGCCCTTGAGCTTCAGAAGGCGTTTAATGAATCCCTTATAACAAAAAACTTCTCCTTGATGAAAACGATCAGGGAAGGGTCAATGCTATTTGCAAATTCGTTTGATGCCAAGGTGTATAGAATGAAGAATTCGGGTGAGAAGGTTGAGACTGATAAAGCAGGAAATGCCGAAACATTTGAAGTTTGTTTTGTCCTTGCTGAAAATCCATTGGTCACTAATGGAACCAAGAATTTATATATACAGATCCTTGGTCCCGACAATAATATTGTCAATGATAAGGGTGCTGTAAATTTTGGAGAATACTCCTTGATATACAGCATGAATTTAAATGTGGAGTACAATAATTCTTCGCAAGAATTTTGTACTGAAATTCCAAATAATGAATCCTTTAAGGAAGGCGTGTATTATATTTCGGTTTTTGAAAACGAACGCCAACTTGGAAGGACAGAGATAGAACTAAATTAATCCAATAAATAAATTTTAAAGAACCGTTCCATTTGTTTGGAGCGGTTTTTTATTTTTGCATCATGGCAAATCAGAATGATCAGTTTAAAAAAGTAATTTCTCATGCAAAGGAATACGGTTATGTTTTTCAAAGCAGTGAGATTTATGATGGATTGAGTGCGGTCTATGACTATGCTCAAAACGGTGTGGAATTAAAGAACAATATTAGAGATTATTGGTGGAAGGCCATGGTGCAGATGCACGACAATATCGTAGGAATTGACGCCGCAATTTTTATGCATCCCCAAACCTGGAAGGCGTCGGGACATGTTGATGCCTTTAACGATCCCCTTATCGATAACAAAGATTCTAAAAAACGCTATCGGGCCGATGTACTGGTTGAAGATTATGTTGGAAAGCTCGATGCAAAAATAGAAAAGGAAGTTAAAAAAGCGGCAAAACGCTTTGGAGATGCTTTTGATAAAGAAGAATTTGTATCAACCAATCCAAGGGTTTTAGGATATAAAGAAAAGGGCGAGACCATATTAAAACGTTTAGGGAAATCCCTCGAAAATGAGGATCTGGCTGATGTAAAAGCCCTGATTGAAGAGTTGGAAATCGCCTGCCCGGTTTCAGGCAGTCGAAACTGGACCGACGTCAAACAGTTTAACCTGATGTTCGGAACAAAGCTAGGCGCCTCGGCCGATTCGGCTATGGATCTTTATCTGAGACCGGAAACCGCTCAGGGAATTTTTGTCAATTTCCTGAATGTTCAAAAAACAGGACGCATGAAAATTCCGTTTGGGATCGCTCAAACAGGTAAGGCATTTCGAAATGAGATCGTGGCGCGACAATTCATTTTCAGAATGCGGGAGTTTGAACAAATGGAGATGCAATATTTTATAAAACCGGGAACCCAAAAAAAATGGTATGAGTTCTGGAAGGAGGCTCGACTTAAATGGCACCTCTCTTTAGGTTTGGGAGAGGATAATTATCGTTTCCACGATCATGAAAAATTAGCACATTATGCCGATGCCGCCAGTGATATTGAATTCAGGTTCCCATTTGGTTTTAAGGAATTGGAAGGTATTCATTCACGAACTGATTTCGACTTAAGCCAGCACGAAAAACATACAGGGAAGAAGCTGCAGTATTTTGATCCTGAAGAAAATAAAAGTTATGTCCCCTATGTTGTCGAAACTTCAATAGGTTTAGATCGCATGTTCCTGGCTATTTTTTCTAATGCGCTTCAGGAAGAGGAATTGGATAATGATACAACGAGGGTAGTTCTGAAACTGCCGTCGGTCCTGGCACCGTTTAAGGCTGCAGTATTGCCCTTGGTTAAAAAGGACGGGCTACCGGAGATCGCTCATAAGATCGTTGAGGACCTGAAATGGGAATTCAATGTCATGTATGACGAAAAAGATGCCGTAGGCAGACGATATCGAAGACAAGATGCCATAGGAACACCTTTTTGCATCACCGTAGATCATGATACTTTAGACAATGAAACAGTGACCCTGAGGGAGCGGGATACTATGAAACAACAACGCGTTAATATTAGCGATTTGATGGCTAGCATTAAAAATGAAGTGGACATGAAATCATGGTTAAAACGCATGTAACATATTCTCAAATTATAGCGATAAACCCTAAGTTTTACTTGGGGTTTTGCTTTTTAATGGTCCTCACTTATTTGATTGACAACGAGTTTAAAAGTGAATAATTTAATTAACAGTGTTCAATCGTTTAAAAATTAACAAATTATTTACATTTTCCTTAAAAAATTGGTACTTTTAGGCTTCATTTATTTAATCAACTAATTCAATCGCAAAAATTTTCATTATGAAATCAAAATTACTCTGGCTATTTATAGTGTGCCTGATGTTTAGTACATCGTCAATATTAGCACAAACCATAAAAAATGAGCCTCAAA
>JABDLA010000114.1 GCA_013001965.1 Flavobacteriaceae bacterium
AATGCATTGCAGCAGCAGGAAATTGAAACTCAAAAGCAGGAACGCATGAATACTTTACAAGCGCTTTTAGACAAAGCGGTAAATGATAGAATTTCTTCCAGGATCAGCTATGCAACCCAAACAAAGAACTTAAAACAAGCAAAGGATGCAGAAGAAATATTAATTAAAAGCTATGAGACCGGAACCATTGATTTCAATGATGTTTTAGATATACAGGAATTGCAGTTAAAATTTCAACTGAATCTAATAGAGTCTGTAAGAAACTATTATGTACAGTCCACTATTATTAACTATTTGACAAATTAAAATATGAACTACTCAATTTATTCAATACTATATGGCAGTGTTGTAATGACCTTGGATTATAAGTTTGCTGGCCATGTCGATGATCTTATGTTTAGCAGTCCATTAATTTTAAAACTACAAAAACAATGAAGCATTCATTTATCATTGTAGGCATGACCTGTGACGGATGTCGCAATCACGTAGAGGACATACTTTCGAAAGTTGAAGGGGTTTCTCAAGTAATTGTGGATTTAGAAAAGGCAGAAGCAACCATTGAAATGAAGAGGCATATCCCAATTGAAATAATGCAGGAAGCCCTTCGGAAGCATGGGGACAGATATGGCATTCATAAAATGACAGAGCAGAGGCTTCATATTGAATCTATGCGACCCAAGAAACCCTTAGGTAAAGGGACAGGCATATTTTATTGTCCCATGCATTGTGAAGGCGATAAAACTTATGACAAAGCCGGGGATTGTCCTGTGTGCGGAATGGATTTGGTGGAAGAACAAAATCTATCGACATCTTCAGTACAACAATGGACTTGTCCAATGCATCCGGAAATTGTGAAAGACGAAGCAGGTTCATGTCCTATATGCGGTATGGATTTGGTCCCGATGCAACAAAATCTTTCAGCCGAGGAAAAGAATTATAAAAAACTATTAAAGAAGTTTTGGATTGCCACAGCATTTACATTGCCTATTTTCATAATTGCAATGAGTGAAATGATTAATAACAATCCGCTATACGACATAATGCAACAGAAAAATTGGAACTGGATTCAGTTTGGTTTATCAATTCCTGTCGTCTTTTACGCAACTTGGATGTTCTTTGAACGTGCCTACAAAAGCATCAAAACGTGGAACCTCAATATGTTTACACTTATTGGCATTGGTGCGGGTGTGGCCTGGTTATTCAGTGTTGTGGGTATGCTGATTCCCGATGTTTTTCCGGACCAGTTCAAAACCGATTCGGGCGCAGTTCATGTGTATTTTGAAGCAGCTACGGTTATTCTAACTTTAGTGCTTTTAGGGCAATTGTTAGAAGCAAAAGCACATAGTAAAACCAATTCAGCAATTAAAGAATTACTGAAGTTGGCACCTAATAACGCTCTTAAGATAATAGATGGCGATGAAATTGAAGTGCGTATTGATGATATAAAGTTGGATGATATTTTAAAGGTAAAACCCGGTGATAAAATACCGGTGGATGGCGTAATTACTGAAGGCATCACCTCTATTGACGAATCTATGATTACAGGTGAACCTATTCCTGTGAATAAATCTATCGGAGATAATGTAAGTAGTGGGACTATTAATGGAAATCAAGCCTTTCTGATGAAGGCGGAAAAGGTAGGTAGCGATACTTTATTGTCTCAAATCATTCAAATGGTCAATGATGCCAGTAGAAGTCGTGCGCCTATTCAAAATTTAGCCGATAAAGTATCCGGATATTTTGTTCCAATTGTAGTCATAATTGCTGTCATAACATTTATAATTTGGTCCATTTGGGGCCCAGAACCGGCTTATGTTTATGCTTTGGTTAATGCCATAGCCGTTTTAATAATTGCCTGCCCCTGTGCATTGGGATTGGCAACACCTATGTCGGTAATGGTTGGTGTAGGGCGAGGTGCTCAAAATGGGGTGCTTATAAAAAATGCTGAGGCTCTTGAAAAAATGAACAAAGTAGATACGTTAATTATCGACAAGACAGGTACTATAACCGAGGGAAGACCAACTGTAGAAAATGTTGGTGTTTTTAACGACGGTTTAAGTGAGAATGAGATCCTTCAATATATTGTGTCATTAAACACAAATAGTGAGCATCCTTTAGCGGAGGCTACAATTAAATATGGAAAAGAGCGTAATGCTGAAATATTAAAATCTGAAGATTTTAGAGCGGTTACAGGAAAAGGAGTTGAAGCCAGAATAGATGGGAAGCAAATATCATTAGGGAACCCTCAAATGATGGAGTATGCGAAAGCAGATATCACCTCTGAAATGAAGGATGAAGTTAAAAGCTACCAACAACAAGCTAAAACAGTTTCCTATTTAGCAATAGATAAAACCGTTGTTGGTTATGTAGTTATTGGTGATAAAATAAAAGAAACAAGTGCCAAGGCTATTAAATCACTTCAAGATAAAGGTATTGATGTTATAATGCTTACAGGTGATAATGAGGATACTGCACAAGCAGTAGCATCAGAATTAAAACTCACGGATTTTAAAGCCAGTATGTTGCCGGAAGATAAACTCAAAGAAGTTGAAAGTCTACAACAGAATGCTAAGGTGGTCGCTATGGCCGGTGATGGGATTAATGATGCACCCGCATTGGCAAAAAGTGATGTGGGAATCGCCATGGGAACAGGAACTGACGTCGCCATTGAAAGTGCTATGATAACTCTTGTAAAGGGAGATTTACAAGGTATTGTCAAAGCAAGAATTTTAAGTGATTATGTGATGAAAAATATTAAACAAAATCTGTTTTTCGCACTCATTTATAACACCTTAGGTGTACCCATAGCTGCAGGTGTATTATTCCCGATTTTCGGGATTTTATTATCGCCTATGATAGCCGCATTAGCCATGAGTTTTAGCTCGGTTTCGGTCATAGTGAATGCATTAAGATTAAGAAATATTAAAATATAGAATTATGAAAAAATATATCATTTACATCGGAATATTAGCCTTGGGGCTAATTTTAGGCTGGTTATTATTTGGAAATTCTTCAGCTAGTAATGATGATCATAGCCGTGATGAAATGGCAGAATCAAATCAAATGTGGACCTGTTCCATGCATCCACAGATCATGCAATCCGAACCCGGAGATTGCCCTATTTGTGGTATGGATTTAATCCCTGCCGAAAACGGGGCAGAAGGCTTAATGGCCGATCAGTTCAAATTGACAGAAAATGCCATGGCATTGGCCAATATTCAAACCACCGTGATTGGATCTTCTAAAAGCGATGGAAATGTTGTCAATCTTTCAGGAAAAATTGCCGAAAATGAAGAAGCCAATGCGGTTCAAGTGAGTTATTTCTCAGGAAGGATTGAACGGTTGAATGTAAATTTTACAGGGGAAGACATACGTAAAGGTCAGCTCTTAGCAAGCATTTACTCACCCGAATTATATGCAGCGCAACAGGAATTGATTACAGCGGCTTCTTTAAAAGAATCCCAGCCAGCTTTATACCAGGCTGTACGTAACAAATTAAAATTATGGAAGCTTTCTGAAAATCAGATTAATCGAATAGAAGAAACAGCTAAGGTCCAGGAAAATTTTCCTGTTTATGCAACAGTTTCAGGAATAGTTTCAGAAAAATTGGTTGAACAGGGTGATTATATAAAACAAGGCCAGCCATTGTTGAGAATAGCGAATCTAAACACAGTATGGGCCATTTTTGATGTTTATGAAAATCAAATCGATCTTTTTAAAACAGGGCAGGAAGTTTCCATTTCGACAAATGCTTATGCGAATAAACAGTTTAAAGCCAAAGTTGATTTTATCGATCCTGTATTAGACAATAGGACGCGTACGGTTAAATTAAGAGCCGTCTTAGCGAATAAAGATGATTTATTCAAACCTGGCATGTTCGTGGAAGGCGCAATTGAAAGAAAGACGTCTAGTGAAAAACAAGTTTTGACCGTCCCTTCCTCGGCTATATTGTGGACCGGAAAACGCTCTGTGGTCTATGTAAAAGCGGATCCTGTTAAAGCGGTTTTTGAAATGCGGGAAGTTGATTTAGGCAATCAATTAGGAGATAAATATGAGGTTTTAAATGGCTTGAATAATGGAGATGAAATAGTTACAAATGGAACATTTACCGTTGATGCCGCTGCACATTTACAAGGCAAAAAATCAATGATGAACAAAGAAGGCGGACAGACGATGACAGGGCATGAAGGCCATACGGGAATGGATGAATCAGCAACCAAAACCAAAGACGAACAGACAAATATGAATAATAGGATTGAAGTATCAAAAGATTTTCAAAACCAGCTAAAAACGGTATTTCAAGCCTACATAAAATTAAAAGATAATTTGGTTAAAGACGATCCAGTCGAAAGCGCAACAGATGCAAAAAGTATTCTTGAAGGTTTGAATCAGGTTAATATGAAATTATTGACCGACAATACTGTACATGATCAATGGATGCTTTTAGAAAAAGAGATAAAATCAGCAGCTAACGCGATCTCAAATGCATCAGATCTTACAGAGCAAAGAGATCATTTTAAGCATTTATCATCCCATTTAGCACATGCTATTGAGCGTTTTGGTGTTAATGAAAAGGTTTACCAACAATTCTGCCCAATGGCCGATAATAATAATGGTGCCCATTGGTTAAGTTTGGATGAGCAAATATTAAATCCGTATTTTGGGGCATCCATGTTAAAATGCGGTAGTGTAAAACAAACGATTGAATGACACCGACTAATATGTTAAGCTTAACCCATTTTCTACTTGTTTCATGTCTTTTGGTTTCTAGTTTTGGTTTCTCACAGAATACACTAAGTGGGACAATTATGGAAGCTGATGAAAAGAACGAACAACTGCCATTACCAGGTGCTAATGTGTTCTGGCTGAACACTTCAATCGGTACGGTAACCGATTTTGAAGGAAAATTCACTATTCCATATGAGAGATCCTATACAAAATTGGTCATAAGTTTTGTTGGTTTTAAGACCGATACATTGACCATAACTGAACCTAAACCGATCCACCATATATTAAGTCCAACGACTGATCTGGAAGAAGTGCAAATAAAGGGCAGAAAGCAAACTACGGCTAAGTCGTATTTGCAATCACAAAATATCATCACTGTAAGTAGTGATGAATTATTAAAAGCAGCCTGCTGTAATCTGTCTGAAAGTTTTGAAACAAACCCTTCCATCGATGTCAATTTTGCCGATGCGGTCACCGGAACGCGTCAAATTAAAATGTTGGGCTTAACCAGTCCGTATATTCTAATTGCAACCGAAAACATCCCTTCCATTCGTGGTGCATCCCAAGCTTATGGATTAAGTTTTATCCCTGGAACCTGGGTTGAAAGTATACAAATTACCAAAGGCGCAGGAAGCGTAGTAAATGGTTTTGAAAGTATCGCCGGACAGATCAATG
>JABDLA010000060.1 GCA_013001965.1 Flavobacteriaceae bacterium
ATGCCGAGGGCCGTATGAAAATTGCAAAGGCTTTTAATGATGCAATAGCTAGTGGAGATATTGGATTTGTCGTCCTAGGGCGCGATCATCATGACGTATCAGGCACCGATTCGCCCTATAGGGAAACCAGCAATATTTATGACGGATCACGATTTACAGCCGATATGGCTATACAAAATGTGATTGGAGATAGCTTTAGAGGGGCTACCTGGGTAAGTATTCATAACGGTGGTGGCGTAGGCTGGGGAGAGGTCATTAATGGCGGATTTGGTATGGTTCTTGATGGTACTAAGGATGCAGAAAGACGCCTGAAATCCATGTTATTTTGGGATGTAAATAACGGTATTGCAAGACGAAGCTGGGCCAGAAATGATGAAGCGGTTTTTGCAATTAAAAGAGCGATGGAAAACGAAGCTGATTTGAAAGTCACACTGCCTAACCATGTTGATGATGATTTATTTGAAATATTATAACCATTAATATATAAGCTATGAAAAATGTATTGAACGTATTACCGCTGTTTCTGATTACCCTATTGATCACGTCCTGTGTATCTGTTAGAGTGGCATCAGATTACGACAAAGAAGCCGACTTTAGCACTTATGAATCTTTTGCATTTTATAAGACTGGTATTGATCAGGCTGAGATTAGCGATCTTGATAAACGCCGGATCCTAAGGGCAATAGAAGCCGAATTACTGGCCAAGGGATTCACGAAATCTGAAAACCCAGACCTTTTGGTGAGCATTTTTACCAAATCACGGGAACGTATAAACGTGTACAATAATGGCTGGGGAGGCTATGGCTACGGCTGGGGATGGAGCCCATGGTATTGGGGTGGTTATGGTTATGGCTATGGAAGCGTAACCAAATCGACCGAAGGTTCTTTATACATCGATCTGATCGATGCTTCGAAAAAAGAGTTGGTCTGGCAAGGGACCGGAACCGGTTATTTGACACGAAACATGGACAAAAAGGAAGAGCGCATTAAAGAATTCGTAATGAAGATCATGGAGAAATATCCTCCGGGAGCCGGAAAATAAAAAGGACAAGCGATTCAATTGAATCGCTTTTTTTATTGAAAATTCCAGTTCTTATAACTGGATGATGCTTCCAAACGATCTTCAAGTTGATCCTCCAACTGCGGGAAAAAATCGATTCCGGTAAGCTCTTCAATTCGGTCTGTACTCACCACAAATTCGTATAATGGCCTGCTGGAGTTTTCGTGTTTCATCAAAAAGGCCAGTAGTTTAGCATCGCCACCATTATAATCCAGGATCACCTTATAAAAGTGATCGGGGATGGCTACTTTTTCAGTACCAATGACATGAAGTCCCTTTTTTAAAACACCTCCGGTCACAACGAACACGCCGTCATTCCTATCGGCCCAGTAACGTACTTTTTGTTCGAGGCGGTTCCATACACCTGCATTGAAATCATAGGTTTGCGGACTGATATTAGAGGTTAAAAAGGTTTCGTCATGTGCTTCTTTGGAATATTTACGATCGGCTGCAGGACATAAGTGGCCACGTGTATAACCTGATTTCTTATAATTCTTCCAATGCGCTGCCTTGGTAGGCACGGCCTTATCGACTTCAAAATAAGGCCGCTTAAAATTTGTACTTGATAGGTGTGATTTCTTTAATTCATAGGCCACCCACTCTGCCTGTTCAAAGGCTTCATGATAGGACAATGAAAAGCCGTCATGATGAATCACTTGCCCTGTTGTGCTGCTTGGGAGAAAAAAGTCATTGGTGCCTTCTTTAACAGAGGCGCCTTGCGTAAAGGCTTTTTGCTTTTCTTTGGTATCGAGATAATAATTGAGGGCATAGATACCAATAGCAATAAGAATAGCTAATACTGGATATATTGTTTTTCGGCTCATTTAAGTTTTAACGTCTAAAGCGTCTCTTAAAGTATTCCCCATCATCATAAAAGCCATAACCAAACTCATGATGCAAAGTCCAGGGATTATCGCTAAGTAGGGTTTGCCAAGAATAATGTAGTTGTAATGGTCTTTGATCATAGCACCCCAACTGGCCATGGGTGGCTGAGCTCCTATCCCGAGAAAACTTAGTCCGCTTTCAATAAGAATAGCCGCGGCGAAATTAGCGGCAGAAATAACGATCACCGGAGCTAAGATATTTGGCAAGATGTGTTTGGTGATGATTCGCGCATCGCTAAACCCCAACGCCCTGGCTGCAGTGACGTATTGCTGTTCTTTAACACTAATGATCTGCCCTCTAACAACTCTTGCAACCTCAACCCACATGGTGAGGCCAACTGCAATAAAGACTTGCCAAAACCCTTTGCCTAAGGCCAGGGTTATGGCGATCACCAAAAGCAAGGTTGGTATGGACCAGGTCACATTGATGATCCACATGATGATCGTATCCACACGACCACCGAAATACCCGGCAAGGCTCCCCATTAAGATCCCAATAACCAATGAAATAAAGACGGCCACAAAACCAATAAAAAAGGAAATACGCGCCCCTACCAAAATGCGGCTTAACAAATCACGGCCGTATTTATCGGTACCAAAACGAAAGGTCTTGGTACTTAAATAGGATTCTATCGTCGCTTCAGGAAATCTACTCAATGGGATTGTTTTGGTCATACCCTCCAATTCATCCGAGGCATATTCGGTATAAATCAAACTTTCATTTTCAATCTTATAATCGGAAATAGGAATTTCAGTCTCTCCGGCTTTCTTTCCGAAGAAGATCTTATCCAAAAATCCCTGCTCTACAACATTTTGAGAAGGAAGAGTAAGCATTTGAACTGTAAATCCCGGCTTTTTAGAATGTATCGACAAATGCATCTGGTTGGCATACTGCGAATTGTCCGGAGCGATGACGTAAGCGAAAATTGATATAAGCCCTACAACCACAATAAACCAAAAACTAAAAACGCCCCAAAAACTTCGTTTGAATTTTTGGAGCGCTAAACCAGTTAATGAATTCGTGGTTTTTGACATATTTTCTTTAATCCTTAATAACGGCTACTTTCGTTTTAACACCATAGGTCATTTTAAGATCGTTAAGCACATTTAAGGCCTCTTCCATATACACATCCTTACTCAAGCTTTGATGCCAGCGTTCGCGTTTTTCTTTCAGTACTGAATCTTTTTCCATCAAATTGATCTCATAAGGTAAAGAGTTAAAGGTAAGATTCGACTTGTAGTCTGATATTTTTTCAAAGCGCCTCGCTTCCTCTTCATTCAATTCGAGACGATTTTTGTAGGAATCATAATTCAGTGAATATTCATTACGATCTCTAATGGTTTTAATCCACTTTGCATTTTCATCAATTAGTCGCAATTGCTCGCTACTATCCATACGCTCCTTACTTTTCTTAATTGTTGTTTCGTAGTCAAAATAGTTGGTCCATAAATCATAATTAACCGCTTCGATCTGATCCCAGGGCAGCGGGTTCTCCTGATCCTTTTCTCCTATATCGATATAACTATAACGATCGGGAACGATCACATCGCTCTTCACCCCTTCCAATTGGGTTGAACCACCATTGATCCTGTAGAATTTTTGTGTTGTGAATTTCAAGGCGCCCATATCGCCGTTGGTATTATTTCGTACCATACGGTTCAGGTCCAATACATTTTGAACAGTGCCTTTCCCATACGTTTGTTTGCTTCCAATAACGATGGCGCGTTTATAGTCCTGCATCGCTGCAGCCAAAATTTCTGAAGCCGAAGCCGACAATTCATTGACTAATATTACCAATGGGCCATCCCATACGATCGATTTATCTTTATCGCGCAATATCTCTTTTGGCTCGCCTGTAGTTCGTACCTGGACGACAGGGCCTTCCTTTATAAATAATCCCGCCATATCAACGACCGTCTTTAAAGATCCTCCACCATTATTTCTCAGGTCAAGAACAAGGCCTTCCATGCCTTCTTTTTTCAAACGTTCAATTTCTAATTTGATATCGCTGGCTGCATTTCTACTGTTATAATCATTGAAATCAACATAAAATTTAGGCAGGTTGATCACGCCATAGGTCTTACCTTCCTTTTCAACAATTGATGACTTGGCATAAGTCTCTTCCAGTTCAACAACATCGCGGGTGATTGTCAGGTCTTCAATAGTCCCGTCTACCTTTTTGAGTGTTAATATAACATTGGTGCCTTCGGCTCCTTTTATTAATTTAACGGCATCATCAAGGCGCATTCCTACAATACTAATCGCCTCTGCTTCGTCCTCCTGGCGTACTTTTAAAATTTGGTCGCCAACCTCAAGTTCATTCTGTCTCCAGGCTGGTCCGCCGGAGATGATCTCATTCACATAAATGTTATCCATTCGTTTTTGAAGACGTGCACCAATTCCTTTGTAATTTCCGGACATGGCCACATCAAAACGATCTTTATCTTCGGGTGCAAAATAGAAGGTATGCGGATCAAACTCTTCAACCACGGCATTGATATAAACAGAGAACCAATCTTTGCGTTGTCTGTCATCAATAAAGTCGTAAAGTTCGTCCAAGGAACGTAAAGTTGCCTGTCGTGCCTCTTCTTCGAGTTCGGTATCACTCTTCACCACCATATTGCTTTCATTATCAGGGTTGAGCGCTTTTTCACGTTCAGCAGCAGTCATCTTACTTAAGTTTTCCTGATTCTGTTCTTGTTCTTCCTGAAGATCATGATAATTGGCAATACAAGAGAATTTCAACTGTTTTCGCCAGCGTTCCTTCAACTGTTTATTATTTTTAACATACTCTAAGGCTTCATAATCTGTATTGAATTGCTCATCAATTGAAAAATCAAATGGCTGAAGCAGCACATCTTTGTAGATACTTTTAGATTCCTCTATGCGCTGTAAAAGGCGTTCATGAGTAATATTGAAAAATGTAAGATCATAATTCATGAGTTGGTCATCGATCTCAAGTTTGTATTTCTCAAATTCTTTGATATCCGACTCCAGGAAATAGCGCTTGAATGGATCTAGCTGTATGATATAATCTTCAAAGACCCCTTCAGAAAAACTATTGTCCATATCCTTAGGATCAAAATGACCTTGTTCAAGGACATAGGTTATGAGTTGGATCAAAAGTTTGTCCTTATCATTATCTTCAAATGTTTTCGTGGTAAAGCTGCAGGATGCAAACGCCAGTAAAAGGGTAAGCATCAAAATGTTTATATTCCTCTTCATTGTTAAGTTCTTAGTACGTTTTCGCTTCAAAATTTCAACTAAATTAAAGAAAATATTATGCCAAAGTTCAGTATAGGTACTAATTTTTTGTTAAACAGCACAAAATACCATTTTAAAGTTGATTTTAATTACTTTTGTTGCTTAAATACTATTAAAAATGTCTAAAAAACCACTCATTTTAGTGACCAATGATGATGGCATCACTGCTCCGGGAATCAGAACTCTTATAAAGGTCATGAACAAAATTGGTGATGTGATCGTTGTGGCTCCAGATAGTCCGCAAAGCGGTATGGGACATGCCATTACGGTAGATGCTACCCTTCATGTTAGACGGGAACATATCGATAATGGGCCTCAAATCGAGTATAGCACCTCCGGGACACCTGCCGATTGTATAAAGCTGGCCAAAAACGAAATATTGAATCAAACTCCCGATCTATGTGTTTCAGGTATTAACCATGGATCAAATTCCTCTATAAATGTGATCTATTCAGGCACGATGAGTGCCGCTATTGAAGCGGGAATTGAAGGTATTCCTGCCATAGGTTTTTCGCTTTGTGACTATAGCTATGAGGCAATATTTGATGATCTTGAAAAATATGTTCAGACCATTGCTGAAAATGTACTCGAACATGGCCTGACCGATGGTGTGGTTTTGAATGTAAATTTTCCCAAAGTGGAAAAGGGCGCTATAAAAGGCATAAAAATTTGCCGACAGGCCAGAGGCAATTGGGAAGAAACTTTTGATAAGCGGCAGAATCCACAAGGAAAAGATTACTATTGGCTTTCAGGAAAATTTGTTAATTTAGATAAAGGAGAAGATACCGATGATTGGGCCTTAAATAATGGCTATGCTTCCATTGTTCCGGTCCATTTCGATCTTACCGCTCATCATAGCATTCAGCAACTTAATTCATGGTCACTAAATGATTAGAAAGGAAGTTTTTATCGGGCTGATCGTTGGATTAATCGCTAATGCGACAGGGCTTTTTTTGGCGGCAATGTTATTAGGCAATGGCGATGAATTCATCAAGGTGATGCAGGCAGCCGAGGCCGAAGGTTTTTTAGGCAAGTTGGTGAGTTTAGGGGCAGTGTTGAATTTGATTGTCTTTTTTATTTTTATTAAAAGAAAACAGGATTATAGAGCACGTGGGGTTTTATTGGCAACTTTGTTGGTGGCCATTTTTACTTTCGTAATTTAGAATTGAAAAAGTGAAGTACTACATCATAGCCGGTGAGGCATCGGGGGATTTACATGGTTCCAATTTGATGAAAGCATTGTTGCGAGAAGACGTCAATGCCGAAATTCGATTTTGGGGTGGTGATCTTATGCAAAATGTTGGCGGTACACTCATTAAACATTATCGCAACCTGGCCTTCATGGGTTTTAAAGAGGTTTTCATGAATTTGAGAACAATTTTAAGAAACCTCTCCTTCTGCAAAAAAGATATATCACAATTCAAACCAGATTGTATCATATTTATTGATTATCCGGGTTTCAATCTACGTATTGCCAAATGGGCAAAACGCAAAGGTTATAAGACGCATTATTATATTTCACCTCAACTTTGGGCCTGGCATGAAAATAGAATTAAGGCCATAAAAAGAGACATCGATAAAATGTATGTCATCCTGCCATTTGAGAAGAAGTTCTATGAGGAAAAACATAATTATCAGGTTGAATTTGTTGGCCATCCATTAATCGATGCTATTGTAAACCGTACTCAGGTTGATGAATATCAGTTCAGGATAAACAATCAATTGAGTAAAAAACCCATCATTGCACTATTACCCGGAAGCCGTAAGCAGGAGATTAAAAAAATGCTTTCTGTAATGTTAAGTGTTGTTGATGATTTCATTGATTATCAATTTATCATTGCCGGAGCGCCTGGCCAGGAGCAGAGTTTTTATAGCCCTTTTGTAGTTAATCAAAATGTCAATATTGTCTTCGGGCAAACCTATGACCTGTTAAGTGTTTCATCAGCCGCCTTGGTAACTTCAGGGACGGCAACCCTTGAAACCGCCTTATTCAAAGTACCTCAGGTGGTCTGTTATAAAGGAAGTTGGATGTCCTTTCAAATAGGTAAACGCCTGGTAAAACATATCGATTATATCTCTCTGGTCAATCTTATCATGGAAAAAGAGGTGGTTACTGAATTGATTCAAAGAGACTTCAATAATGAACGCCTAAAAGAAGAATTAGGCATCATTCTCGATGAATATGAACGTACGAAGTTCTTTATGAATTATTACGAGCTTGAAAAGAAACTTGGCGGTCGAGGCGTTAGTGAGAAGGTAGCTAACTTAATTTATAAATCTTTAAATTAGCAAAACGACTATTTCAATTTTATGAGATCTTATGCCCTGCTCATGGTCCTATTCTTAAGTTTTGTATCCTGCAAATCCACAAAACGAAATACTGTTATTACTAAAAAAGAGGCCCCTGCCAAGACGCTTAAGCATTCTATTGCTAAAGCTGTCATTGGGAATGCTATGGAATTTAAAGGGGTTCGTTATAAATTTGGAGGAACTGACCGGAAAGGCATGGATTGTTCCGGATTGGTCTATGTTTCCTTTAAAAAAGAGAATATTGAATTGCCGCGGATATCCCGTGACATGGCGAAAAAAGGATCATCTATTTCCTTGAACAAGGTAAATGAGGGTGATCTTCTATTCTTTAAAACGAGTAAAAAAAGATCCCTGATCAATCATGTAGGCCTGGTAACTAAGGCAAAAAAAGGAGAGATCGAATTTATACATTCAACCACCAGCAAAGGCGTAATCAGCTCATCACTTTCTGAAACGTATTGGAATAAGGCATTTGTAGAGGCAAGACGTATTTTATAGATTATTTACTATATTTATATAGTTTATTTTCTATTTTTATGTATGAGAGCGCTCAACTTCTCAATGATCAAATTAACAATTTACTTAATTCCAGGTATCCTTGCAGGTCATTATTTTCAGATCGATGCACAATCCATTCTTTTTCTGACCCTCGCCTTTCTGATCATTCTTTATGTTTTGATGCAATTATTTAAGGATAGATTTGACAGGGATCATCTCTTCGCATTGATCATTTTTATTAGCACGCTGTCCACAGGAATTTTAACAGAGACCTTTCACGATCAACGGCAGTTCCCAAATCATTATTCGAAAAAAATTCGGGTTACTGAAGAAACTAAAGTCGATCTAAAGTTGAAGGTTAGGGAAATTTTAAAACCGGGCCGTTTTCATACAAAATACATCGTTGAAATTGTGCAAATAGACCGTCACAAAGCCAATGGCAAACTATTGCTCAATATTGAGAAAGATACTTTAAATAATCCCCTGCTAGTCGATCAAATTGTGTATACCAATGCCCAATTAGAACTCATAAATTCCCCTTTAAATCCACATCAATTCAATTATAGAAAGTACATGAGCAGGAAATACATTTACCATCAGTTATCACTTCCGAGGAATGCTATTTACGAATTTCCCGCTTCAGGTCATAGCATTTTTGGACTAGCTTCCATCATCAGAAAAAAGATCCGGAAAAATCTAAGACGATTTAACTTTCAACCAGCTGAACTTTCCATTATAAATGCTTTGCTTCTCGGGCAGCGACAAGACATTTCTGAAGCCGTCTATGAGGATTACGTTCAGGCTGGTGCTATTCATATTTTGGCGGTATCCGGTTTACATATTGGGATCATTTTACTCATACTCCAATCCATTTTTAAATGTCTGGATTATATGAGAAATGGCAAATTAATAAGAATCGCTCTTGTTCTCATTTTTTTATGGAGCTATGCTATTCTTGCAGGCCTTTCAGCTTCCGTAGTAAGAGCGGTGACCATGTTCACGGTTTTCGCCATCGCCATGAACCTAAAACGACCTACAAATGTCTATAATACCATTGCGATCTCTATATTTATGCTACTGCTTTTCAAACCGAATTTTTTGTTTGATGTTGGATTTCAATTGAGCTATATGGCCGTGTTGGCGATCGTAAGCTTTGAACCTCCATTAAGACGGTTATGGAACCCTAGGTTCAAAATAGTTCGATTCTTTTGGCGAATACTATCCGTCACTTTAGCGGCTCAGCTTGGAGTCCTGCCACTTAGCCTGTACTACTTTCATCAGTTTCCCGGTCTTTTTTTTGTGTCCAATTTGGTCATTATTCCTTTTCTGGGAATTATTCTCGGCTTTGGAATTCTCATCATTATTCTGGCCTTATTAAACCTGCTTCCTCAATTTCTGGCTTTGGCTTATGCTACCATCATTCAATTGATGAATGCCTTCGTCGCGTGGATATCTGATCAGGAGGCTGCTGTTTTTCAAAATATATCCTTCACTGAAACCGACCTTATTTTTAGCTATGCATTGATCATCATAATCTTTATTATCTTTCAGAAGGCCTCCTTTCGATACTTATTGACTGCTTTAATAGTGATCATTTCGTTTCAGCTAATTCTCATTACAGATAAAAAGAAGAATTCAGATCGCGCATTCATTGTATTTCATAAATCCAGAAAAAGTATTCTTGGATCTAAAAATGGTAAGAAACTAAGCATCTATTCAAATCTTGATATGACTCAGTTAAACAATGAAAAATTTCTGACCAACTTTCTCGTTGGTGAAGACCTTCAGCTGATAAAATCCGATTCAATCAAGGACTTCTATTTCTTTGATCATCATAAATTGCTCGTCATAGACAGCTTAGGCGTTTATAAGGTCGATCGATTTAAGCCCGATATGATCTTATTGCGAAATTCACCCAAGGTCAACTTAAAACGACTCATCGATTCCCTTAATCCGGAACTGATCATTTGGGACGGCAGTAATTATACGACTTATCAGAAGCGTTGGGAACGAAGCTGCAAGGCAAAAAAAATCCCTTTTCACCAAACCGGTAAAAAGGGAGCTTATATATATCGTTATTAGATTTATTTTCCGCTAAATTCGGGTTTAAAGGCCGAATAATAGTCGTTGAAAGCCTCCTGAGAATCCATACCTTTATGGTCATCATTCTTAAACAGCTTCAGGTATAATTCCAGCTGCTGTGGATTCTTATAACCACGCACACCCGTTAAAAATTCCAGATTCTCATCAATGAAAACAATTGTTGGATATGCTCTTACACCAAAATAGCGTGTTAATTCATGAGGGCTATTCCTTCTTTTAGCCATTTCCGGCTTGTATTTAGGATTGCCAAACGTTCTGCCTTTAAAAGTCAATTGGTCATTGCCTTCGGCATTAAATTTTACCGCATAATAATATTTGTTGATATAGTTGGCTACATCTTTATTCTGAAAGGTGTTTTTGTCCAACATTTTGCAAGGTCCACACCAAACGGTGTACATATCCATCAAAATTTTCTTTGGATTCTTTTTTTGAAGTTCAACAGCTTCTTCTAAGGTGACCCAATTGATCTCCTGGGCTGTCAGGCTAACGGTCATTACAAAGAATATACCTAGGGCTAATATCTTTTTCATCATATTCATTTTTAACTACTTAATGTTCAATATTGAGCAAAAAGCGTTCCTAAAATATAAAAAACGCTCCTAAGTTGGAGCGTTTTGCGATTAATTTAACGTTTTTATCGTTATCTGACGCCATGCATCAGTTTTTTCAAGAGTGGATGCAATAATAATGAAATCACTCCAAGTCCTATTGGTATTATGGTAAATATCAGGAAGAAGGTGGATAAGCCATGATCTCTTGATATTTGTTCTACATCACCACCAACATAATGTGCTAATTTATTTCCAATAGCTATTGCTAAATAGTAAACGCCAAACATGAATGCTACCATTCTTGCAGGAATAAGCTTACTTAAATAGGACAATCCCATTGGGGATAGACATAATTCCCCAAGAGTATGGAATAAATAGGCTAGAACTAACCATGCCATACTTAAACTTGCCGCTTCAGCTCCAGCTGGCACATTTCTGGCTCCAAATGCTAAAAGGGCAAATCCTAAACCAAGAAGTACAAGACCTAAAGCATATTTAACTGATGCAGGGGGATTATACTTGCTATCCCACCATTTTGTAAATAATGGTGCAAACATAATAATGAACAAGGAATTAAGAATGGCAAACCAGGTGACTGGCACTTCGGTTTCAGTAGATTGAAATTCGGTGAAAAGTTTATACAAAACAATTCCCCAGACTATAACAAAACTGAATCCGAGAATTATATTTGACAGTCCAATTCTACTAAAGGTTTTTCTAAAAAGACTTATTAAAACATAAGTAATTATTCCTAATGGTACCACAGTTACTATAAAATCTACAATTTTAAAAGTAGTTGCAGCACCGCCTTCTAACAACCTATTTGTAAAGTCTCTGGTATATAAAGGCAGAGACCCTGCAGCTTGTTCAAACGCCGCCCAAAAGAAAATGGTGAACAAACAAAATATGGTGAAGGCGATCATTCTATCTCTAACTATGGGCACATATTTTGGAATTCTTACCAAGAGCAGAATAACAAAGGTAATAGCAGCCAACAGCGCAAAAAATAAAGAATCACTCATTCCTGCCACTGAAAAATTGAGTGCTTGAATATCTCCAATCTTACTCAGTGGATCGTTAATTATGAATATTAATGCAGAAATCACAAATACAGTGACCAAGATATAGTCAAGCGTTGAAAAAGGATTCAATTTTTCGACCGATACATTTTCTACTTGCTTTTCGGCATCTGTTTTATCTTTTGTCTTAACCGGTTTGTCGCCAATATTTCCAAAAATTGCTTGAGCAAAATAAAACTGCAGCATACCCAGAAACATGAATATACCTGCAAGTCCGAATCCATAACTCCAGCCTACCTTCTCACCAACCCATCCACAGAGCATAATCCCAATAAAGGCCCCTGCATTTACCCCCATATAGAAGATATTATATGCCCCATCTTTCTTCTCATCATGTCCTTCATACATTTTCGAGATAATCGAGGTCATATTAGGCTTAAAAAATCCATTTCCTAAAATCAGGAAGGTAATTCCAATGTAAAGAAACGTTGGAGTTTCCACAGCCATGGATGCATGTCCCATAGTCATGAGTAAAGCACCAATAACTACGGCCATTCTATACCCTATTTTGTTGTCGGCCAACCAACCTCCCACAAGTGGTGTGAGGTAAACGAGCATTGCATAGGTTCCTAAAAGAGACAGCGCGGCTTCTGTACTCCAAGCCCACCCTGGGTTATCCCCTAACAAGGTTCCTGTCAAGAAAATAACTAAAATTGCACGCATGCCGTAGTAGGAAAAACGTTCCCACATTTCAGTAAAAAATAAAACGAATAATCCTGCTGGATGTCCTAATACAGGATTTTCAAAATACTGGTCTGTTGAATTCTGAGCCATTTTTAATAGTTAGATGTTAGTTTTGGCCATCAGCCAGTTCGAATCCTTCTGTTTCATCGTATGAGTTGCCTTCGCGTTCCTCGGCACCGTGGGTTAATCGCTTCAATGGTTTAAGAACGATTATAACCAGTATTCCAATAATGGTACAGAACACAGCAATTCCTGTGAATATGGTAAACTCTCCATAATCTGTCGCCGATTCTCCTAAAAGACCGGCTACTTTATTTCCAAGTCCAGTTGCAGCAAAATAGGCACCCATCATAAAGGCCATCCAGCGTTCGGGGGCCAATTTTGTAATAAAAGAAAGTGCAACCGGTGAGGCACACAGTTCACCAATCGTATGGAACAAATAGGCTAATACCAACCACTGCATTCCTGATTTCGCAATCACTTCACCAGCAGCGTCGTATCCTACTTCCTTACTTGCGATCGACATGAAGAAAAATCCCCAGCCCATAATAATGACACCAATGGCCATTTTAAATAATGAAGATGATTCCTTGCCTCTGTTCTTCCACCAGACCCAAATACTTCCAACAATGGTTGCAAAGACCAGGATAAATATGGCATTGACAGACTGGAACCAACTAGCAGGTACCATAAACTCACCAAACCTAAGATCGGTTTTTTGTGCTGCATATACATTCAGTAGACCTCCGGCTTGCTCAAAGGCTCCCCAGAAAATGATAATGATAAGGAAGGATAAATAAGTAACGAGTATTCTGTCCTTTTCAACCTTATTCCCATCGTTATAAACCACAACGCCAACACCAACAAAAAATGCTAAACCAATAATTAAAAGGCCATAGGACCAGGAATCACCAAAAAACCAAACTGCCAATCCGGCCAAGACCATAATTGCAAATGCAATTATTGAATTGGTATGTTTAAATATCGCAACGAATAAGTTGTTGTTTTCTTTTTCATCTTCTGCTCTGGTATCTACAACTAAATTCCCTACATGTTTCAAATATTTCTGGCCATACCAATACGTTAATTGTCCTAATGCCATTCCTATTCCAGCCAGACCAAAGCCATAATGCCAGCCAATGTTTTCTCCTACATAACCCACAATTAAAGCAGCAGCTGCGGCCCCAAGATTAATCCCCATATAAAAGATATAGAATCCCATATCCCTTTTGTTTTGTTCATTTCTAGGGTATAATCCGCCAACCATAGTTGAAATATTTGGCTTTAACATACCAACTCCCATGACGATCAGAATTAGTCCTGAATAAAAGGCCATCATGGTCTCAATGGCAAGAACACTGTGCCCGGCGACGAGTAGTAGTCCACCAACAAATACCGATTTCCGTTGACCCAGGAGTTTATCTGCTATGATTCCCCCCGGAATGGAGGCCACATAAACAAACATGGTATACCAGCCGTAAAGTGCAATAGCACTATCATTGGCCCATCCTAATCCCGGATTATCTGCAGCAGTTTCAGCAACAAGATATAATACTAAAATGGCCCGCATTCCGTAATAGGAAAAACGTTCCCACATTTCTGTTAAAAACAGAATATATAAGCCTATGGGGTGACCAAATAGGCTCTTTTGATTAATTGATGCTGAATCTGTCATGAGTTCTATTATTTATTAGTAAAAAGTTAGTTTCTATGTGGAAGTGAAAGATTATGAGAATTTTTGATTTGTAGAGCCGTCGTAGCTTTGCGAACAATGAGGTGAAGTTCTTCTACAATTATTAATCTTTGCATTAAATCTGATATTTTGATCAAAATGTTGTCAAGTTTACTAAAAATTATGCAAAAAACCGTTATTATTAACAGTAAAATCGGCAATAAGCTATATGGCATAAAGATATTTATAACAGAATAGTATCTTTGTAATCTTAATTCAATATAGACATGCCAAAGTCCATTTCAGGATTCTCAAAACTCTCAAAATCGAAGAAAATCGATTGGATAATCGACACTTATTTTTTGAATAAGGACGAGGCAAGAACCATCATTGAACAATACTGGAATACAAATAAAAAATTACAGCAACTTCATGATGAATTCATTGAGAACACCATCAGTAATTTTTATCTTCCTTTAGGCGTCGCACCAAATTTTTTAATCAACGACCAGCTCTATACCATTCCAATGGCCATCGAAGAAAGTTCGGTTGTGGCGGCAGCAAGCAAAGCTTCCAAATTCTGGTTGCATCGAGGTGGCTTTAAAGCCGAAGTCATCTCAACCGTTAAAAACGGCCAGGTTCATTTGATCTATAAGGGCGATCCGTTGGTGTTCAAGGCGTTTTTTGAAGCTATTAAACCGAAGCTTTT
>JABDLA010000083.1 GCA_013001965.1 Flavobacteriaceae bacterium
AGCACTTTTGGGTGCAAAAAGCTACCCAAACCGCTGGCCAAATGCTCCAAAATCACTGCTGTGGACGTTGTGCTTCATTATTAGAATTCCATCTATTTAATTAAAAATCATACATTTAGAGAAACTAACCTTGAATGATTAAGTTCTTCCGTCGAATCCGCCGACAACTACTCTCTGAAAATAAGTTCAGCAAATATTTGTTTTACGCAGTTGGTGAGATAATTCTTGTCGTTATTGGAATATTGATTGCACTTCAAATTAATAATTGGAATGAGTCCAGAAAGTTGGATGTTGTTGAATTGGCACTTTATACTAATCTGTTAGGTGATATCAAGATATCTTACAGAACGAATGAATCAATAAAATTTAGAATGATGAGCTATCAGGATGTAAATTATCAAATATATAATGAATCGAAAGGAAATTCTGATTTTGACCCAACAATGTACTATGATTATTTGCAATGGTCATTACCTTACAAACTAAATATTTCAGAAAAATATGGAGTTTATGTGAATAATATAAGAAATGAAAAAATACGTAACTCTTTACTAGAGTATATATCTGTTGAAGAGGGGGTTAAAATTGCCTCTGATCAGTTAATTGATTTTAAGAGAAAACAACTTAAACCGTTTTTTTCGAAATATGGAATTCACAACACAGAATCCAGTTTCAATGAAAGGCGCTATACCTTCAATGGGTTGATGTCAGGTCAGATGCTCGATTATTCTAAATTAGCCGAGAGATATGGAACAGTTGAATTGGATGAGTTGCTCTTTGATCTTCGACATAATACATCTTGGGTATTTCATAATTTGAATTGGATAGAGGAAAGCAATCGAAGATTGCAACATGTCTTGAAAGAAGAAATCTTGATGAATAGTAAAAAAGAAAACTCTGAGTTATTACACCCTAAGAAATTGTATGAACTTTTGACAGAGGATAAATCTACAGATGAAATTATTGCAATAATAAGAGATGAGATTGATAAGGATTCTATATATGACCTTTCTGAAAAAGATATAAATAGCTTTGGGTATCTCTTAATGGGAAAAGAACGGTTTAAAGATGCCTTACAAATATTCAAACTGAACACTGAACTATTTCCAAATTCATTTAACACATTTGACAGCTATGGGGAGTGTCTATTGTTGTCAGGTGATAAAGCAAATGCAATATTAGCTTATAGAAAATCTTTAGAATTAAATCCAAAAAATAGAATAAGCAATAGAATACGTGAATTATTAGACTTGTAATGATAAATACACCAGTTAGGCGTAATTGTGCTGATTTTGACAATGTTCGTCGGATTATAAGACTAAACTAAAAAACTATGAAAAAATCTTCTTTACTCGTTCTGCTTGGAGTTAGTCTTATCCTTGCCGGCTGTGCCCAACAGAGAACTAAACATAATACCAATCACCCTGTAACAAGTCAAAGTGTAAATTCAAACAAGAATTCTAAAGCCACCGGAGATCTAAAAAGTGAATATATATCTCTCTCTCAAAAATACAGCCTAAAGTATGCTACTTACGAGGAAGCTGTAGTGGCTTTCAAAAAAGCATTAGGGAAAAATATTGAACCTAGTAACATTTCTTTATATGTACCTGGCAAAGTTCCCCGAGAAGACGGTAATCCATATTTTATACTAGATGCTACAACATCCTATGGTAAAGGATATTTAAAAAAAGATTACTGTTACAAAGGTTGGTTTAGCCTTGTTAATGATAATACAAAATTTTGGGAAGATTACTGCGGGCCAATAAATTAGCACGACTACGCCTAACAACGTATATAGTGCATAACTTCATTACAAATCATACAAGAAACCGTTGGCGGTAATAAAAAGACACGATATGAATCAAAAAGTAAATTGGTTCTTTGAAAAAGACACAAATTGGCAGAAAGAATATCAGAAATTGAGAGCAATTCTACTTGACTGTGGACTTACAGAGGAATTGAAATGGGGATGTCCTTGTTACACCTTAAAAACGAACAACGTTGTTTTAATCCATGGATTTAAAGAGTATTGCGCTCTGCTTTTTCACAAAGGTGTATTGCTCAATGATTCAAACAACATATTAATTCAACAAACTGAAAATGTTCAGTCCGCCAGACAGATTCGATTTACTAATCTTGATGAAATCGACGAATTAGAGCAAACTATTAAAGCATACGTATTTGAAGCAATTGAAGTTGAAAAAGCAGGCTTGAAAGTTGAGCTGAAAAAGACAAATGAATATACAATTCCCGCTGAATTTCAGAAGTCTTTAAATGATAATCCGGACTTAGAATCCGCATTTAAAGCATTAACACCAGGACGACAAAGAGGTTATTTATTGCATTTTTCGCAACCGAAACAATCGAAAACCAGACAATCAAGAATTGAAAAATGTATGCCTAAGATTCTTATTGGAGAAGGATTAAATGACAATTATAAAGTACAGAAAAAATAAAAATACTACCGTTAACAAAACCTACACGCAATGCACTTCGGGACACTGCGCATAGACAAACCGTAGCCCTGTACGTTGTATGCAACATTAACAGGAGTTTATCAAACCACAATAGACTATTTTGAACAAAGATCTATCATCCAAGAACCTCATAGAACCTCTCGTAGAAGCAGAATGGTTGGAGAAACATCTTTATGATCCTGATCTACGGATAATTGATGCCACAGTACAGGTAAAACTTTGGCCTTTCCCTCGTGTCACAAGTGGTAAGCGCAAGTTCAAACGAAGGCACATTCCAGGAGCTACTTTTGCAGACCTACTTAAAATTTCCAGTCCTAAGGCTCGTAAACGGACTTTCACCATGCCCACTGCCGAACACTTTGCTCATTCCATGAGCCGCCTAGGGATTAGTGATAATTGTCGTGTGGTTATCTATGATGAACGTGAAAATATGTGGGCGGCAAGGTTGTGGTGGATGCTAAGGGCTTTTGGATTTAAAAATGCAGCAGTTCTTAATGGAGGTTGGACGGCTTGGATTCTCGAAAATAGACCAATTTCATCTAAACTGAGTTATTTTCCGGTCACTAACTTTACTCCACGATATAATCCGAATTTAATTGCTGACAAAATGGAAGTTTTAGCCGCAATTAATCAAAAAGAAATATGTATTGTGAGTGCGTTAGGGCGTCGTCAGCATCGAGGAGAACGTAATGAATATGGTAGAAGAGGACACATTCCCGGAGCCAAAAACGTTACTGCATGGGAAATATTAGATCGCAAGACAAATCGTTATCGTCCCTTAGAAAACTTACATTCTTTATTTAAACCAATGCTGAACGCTGAACGTGTGATTACCTATTGTGGTGGAGGAATTGCCGCCTCCAGTGATGCCTTTATACTTCATCTGCTTGGGCATAAGAACATAGCCGTTTACGATGGCGGTCTAATTGAATGGTGTTCAGATCGTAACCTTCCATTAGCACTTGATTAAAATATTCTGATTAAGAGAAATTACAGCGTGGCAGCACACAATCATGCATATAATTTATACTCGAACCGAACAAAAATTTAAATCCCTAACTTTAATAGCTGATTTGCTACTGCTGAAAATCCTTCGGATTCTCATGCGTACAAATCATACACAAACTCGTTGTGGCGCATTTAGTAATAGGACAGTAATAGTAAAACGAGTTCAAATAAATAAATTGAAGTTATATGCAATATGATGTGAAAACACCGATGGAATACCTTGCAAAAATTGACAAGGATTGGAGAAAAGACAAACTGGTCGAAGTTCGAAAAATGATTAAGAAACATGGACCGGAATTAACCGAAGGAATTTATTGCAAAATGTTGTCGTACACGTATGAAGACAACGTAATTTTCTGTTTAAATGCGCAAATGGCTTACGTTAGTCTTTATGTTGGAAATGTGGACAAGGTGGAAAATGCTAGAAAGCAATTGAACGAATTTAATATCGGAAAAGGATGCATAAGAATAAAAAAAAGCATTGATTTACAAGAATCGAATCTTGAGAATTTTATAGGCAATACTATTGAAGTATGGCGAAAAGGAGGCGAAACTGATTGCTGATAAAACGCACCACTACAATGGATAAAAATAATTGCTCAATTTTGGGCTTAACCAAAGGTCATTGCAAGTTTACTACGTCTAATTTTCCTGTGGAAAATCCTAGCTGCTGAAAAATGGGTTTCTTCCTTTTTGCTAATTTAGTGCTCAACGCAACCAACCATACACGAACACGTTGTACACCATTAAAGAAAACTTAGAACACATCTCATGAAAAAACTGATTCTAATTTTATTGTTAAGCTCATTTTATACTCATGCACAATATTTTGAAGCCAAGCTCTTGATGGTAGATGGCCAAATTAAGGAAGGCCTTGCCAAATTACCCTCTAATCAATTGCTGGATGGCAATATTGAATTCAAATCAAGTAATAAAGGAGAATTACATAAATTGAGTCACGAAAATGTTTCTCAGATACTATACACTTCGAAAACTGGGTCACAATATTTATTCGAAAATAACAATGTGTTACTTTTATTTAAGTCTTTCGGAAAAGAATACAAAAAAGCTAAAAAGAACAAACATTGGATGCTTCTTATTCACGCCAATTCCGTTTTGAAGGAATATTCTCTAGCTCAGAGATATAAACTGGATAAAAAGGGTAGAATGACGTCCATAACCGGCGGCAATTCGTTCTGGTCTAGTATTTATTTCCTATTAAAAAAACCTGATGAAGACGAAGCATCTATTGTTAGTGGAATAGGGTTAAGTAATGGAATGGTTCGTAAGGCGATGGCAATCTATTTTAAAGATAATCCTGAATTTGTAAAGCGAATAGAAAACAAAGAATTTAAAAAGTCCAATGTCAAGGATGTTGCTGATGAATATGCAAAATATTATGACTAACCACCTTCAAAACGGTGTACAACAAAGCCTATAAATCAACGCCAGGGATTTTGTCCAAATTCACAACTTCATCTTTCACTTAACACTCGAGGCGAATCCAAGCATCCTGCTACAGCACTTTTGGGTGCAAAAAGCTACCCAAACCGCTGGCCAAATGCTCCAAAATCACTGCTGTGGACGTTGTGCTTCATTATTAGAATTCCATCTATTTAATTAAAAATCATACATTTAGAGAAACTA
>JABDLA010000111.1 GCA_013001965.1 Flavobacteriaceae bacterium
CAATTATAGTCATCCAGGTCGAGGCGTGAGGTACGCAAATAGAATTCATACGCCTGATCCATCATTCCCAGTTTAGCTGCCAGAATACTATGAACACAAGGTGACAAACTGCTTTCATGAACCGTAAATGGTTCGTAAAAGTTGTAATGCCGTTTTAGTTCCTCCAGGCTAAAATGATCTTCAAAAAAGTAAAACCCCTGAAGCACATCGGCCTGTTTGATATATGGTGATCGTAGTATGCGATCCCAGGACCAATGCTGATTGATGGGCCTCTGAGCCCGATCAAGTTGATCTGCAGGAATCAGTTCCTTATCTAAAAAGCCGTCCTGCTGCAAAAATACCTGCTGCTCTTCCGAATATGGGAAATATAAATTATCGGCGACGTTCTTCCATTGATCCAGTTCGTCATTCGATAAGTTCAGCTTCTCCTTCATTTGTTCAAAGGCCGCATTGAACTCTTTATTTAATCGTTCAAGACATTCTAAGGTATAATTAATACACCATTGTGCTATATAATTTGTATACCAATTATTGTCAACATTATTTTCATACTCGTTAGGTCCGGTTACCCCAAGGATGACAAACTTGTTTTTCTGGTTTGAATAGTTGGCTCTTTGCTGCCAGAAACGTGCAATTGCAATGAGAACTTCAATACCTCTTTCCTTAATATATGAAAAATCAGCTGTATATCTGCTGTAATTATAAATGGCAAAAGCGATCGCTCCGTTGCGATGAATCTCCTCAAATGTAATTTCCCATTCATTATGACATTCTTCGCCATTCATGGTCACCATTGGATATAAAGCCGCTCCATTTTTAAATCCGAGTTTAGCTCCATTTTCAATTGCCTTTTCAAGATGATTGTAACGATATTCCAACAGATTCCTGGCTACTTTCTGATTTTTTGTCACCATATAAAACGGAATGCAATAGGCTTCGGTGTCCCAATAGGTACTTCCGCCATATTTTTCTCCGGTAAACCCTTTCGGCCCAATATTCAAACGGGCATCAGTTCCAAGATAGGTTTGATTCAATTGAAAGATATTAAATCGAATACCCTGTTGGCCTTTAGCATCGCCATCAATAGTAATATCGGCCATTTCCCAAATCTCTGCCCAGGCTTTTTTTTGTTTTTTCAGAAGTGTATCATAGCCCAGTTCAGTACCTTTTTTCAAAACAGTCTTTGCGGCCGAAACCAATTCATTCCTGTCATGATTTCTATCGACCGTATAACCGCCAAATTTCTCGATGGTCAAAGTTTGATCTTTATCGAGGGCCTTTTGATAAGCGAATGAAACCAGTGTACGCGATGTTTTGATCTGTGGCTCAATATCCAGCCGCTTTTGATCCAATTTCAGAAAAGATTTCATGAAAGTACAGGTATGAAAATGCGTTTTCATGGTCCGTGACTGAATGAAGGCTGCCTGCTCATCAACCGCGACATCAAAACTTTCCCAAAACTTGTGATCCCAGTTGGTGTCTTCATTAGTTATTCCGCTATCTATATAGGGTTCGAAAGTTACTGTTGCTTCAGCATTAATTGGTGAAATGCTATAGCGAATGGCCCCAAGCTCGTCTATATCAAGACTTAAAAAACGGGTAGACTCTATTCTAACGGTTATATCATTTTGAAGTGTTGTTTCGAAGGATCGTTTATACCAGCCCTCTTTCATGTTTAGCTCTCGTTTAAAATGCTTCACCGATTTGCTCTTGTAAAGATCAAGTTCCTCATTATTCACATAAACATTGATGCCTATCCAATTTGGAGCATTCAGTACTTTCGCAAAATATTCGGGATAACCGTTCTTCCACCACCCCACTCTGGTCTTATCGGGATAATAAACACCGGCAATATAGCTGCCCTGAAAACTTGGACCGGAATAATTTTCTTCAAAATTCGCACGCTGTCCCATGGCACCATTTCCGATGCTGAAAATACTTTCAGAAGCCTTGACATGCTCGGCATCAAATCCTTCCTCGACAATTGACCACTTATCTGGTTTTATATAATCTTGATTCATCTTTCAATTAAAAATTCAATAAAATCGATATCCATCTCGGTAAAATCCTTAAATACATACTCTGCTTCTTTGAGCGTGTCTTTATCACCAATACCTATGGATACCATATTAGCTGTGTTCGCTGCCTGGATTCCAGCCAGGGAATCTTCAAAAACAATACATCGTTCCGGCTTTATATTAATTGCACTGGCAGCTTTTAAAAATACTTCAGGATCTGGCTTGGCCTTAGTCACATCATTGCCATCAATAATTGCATCAAACTCATCTTTAAGCGATACCATTGAAAGAATAGACCGTGCATTTTTACTCGCAGAGCCTAATGCTATTGCCTGTCCTTTTTGCGTTAAATAATTTAAAATCTTTTTTACATCAGGTAAAATCTCATTTTCATTCATGGTTTTTATATACCTCAGGTAATCTTCATTTTTTTTAGCCATTAATTCATTGAAGTCTTCCTGATTTAATCGTACACCGCCCCAATCCAAAATTTTCTCCAATGATCTTATCCTGCTCACACCTTTTAGGTGTTCATTCTGAGATTCACTAAAACTTATTCCGATATCATTGGCCAATTTCTTCCATGCCAGATAATGATACTTTGCCGTATCCACTATCACACCATCGAGGTCAAATATGAATCCTTTTTTACCCATGAATATCTCCTGCTGAAACATCCTGGACCCTTAACGTAAGAATACCAGATATTATCATTGAAATTCCTCCCACTACCAGGGCATATATTGGTTTGCCATCAAAAAAAGTGGTTAACATAAAGCCTAGAATTGAGGCTGCTACGATTTGTGGGATGACTATGAAAAAATTAAAAACGCCCATGTAATATCCCATTTTATTGGCCGGTAATGCACCTGTAAGCATCGCATAGGGTACTGAAAGAATACTTGCCCATGCTATTCCAACGCCTACCATAGAGATCAAGAGCACATCCGGATTGGAAATGAAATAATAGGAAATTAACCCTATTCCTCCCAAAGTCAGGCAAATTAAATGCGCTACTTTTCGACTTGTTTTCCTGGCAAGAACCGGAATCAAGAATGCGACTAATGCCGCCACTCCAAATTTTATACCCATTAAAACGCCCACCCAGTCGGCGCCTTCATTATAAAGGGCAGAGGTTGTATCAGAAGTTTTATAAATGTGGCTGGTTACCCCTGATGTCGCATAAATCCACATGGAAAACATGGCGAACCAGGAAAAAAATTGGACAACAGCTAGTTGTTTCATTGTGACTGGCATCCGAAGCAGATCGGTCATGATTTCTACAAAACCATTTTCTTTTTTAGATTTTCTCAACCAGGCAGCAAGAAGAAATAGCAGTCCAACAAATGCAAGTCCGACGCCAAGAATATAAAGGTCTTTTCGCCATGAGAAATAAGCAATTCCCATGGTGGCAATCAATCCTATTAACATCATGCCAATACCCATATTACTTTGAGATTTGATACTGACCTGCTTTTGACCATCGGTTTCGCCCGACTCTAATTTCTCAGCTTCCTCGAAAGCTTCAAATTCTTCCGGCGTATATTCTTTAGATCGAAGGACGGTCCATAAAACCGCCAGGAAAAATGCCGCTGCCCCAAAATAGAAGGAGTATTTAACCGTATCGGGAATAACGCCCTCAGGCGCAGTATTGGAAATGTTCAGCCAATTGGTCATGATATATGGAAGCCAGGACCCGACAAATCCGCCGATGCCAATAAAGAAACTTTGCATGGCAAATCCGAGTGTCCGCTGCTTATCGGGTAAATTGTCACCAACGAATGCGCGAAAGGGTTCCATGGAAATATTGATGGAAGCATCCATGATCCATAACATTCCAATAGCCATCCAAAGAACAGGAGAATTTGGCATTAAACACAGAGCGATGGAAGCCAAAATAGCTCCTACAAGAAAATACGGACGTCGTCGTCCTAATTTGGAGTGCCAGGTACGGTCACTAAAATAACCGATAATTGGCTGAACGATCAATCCTGTAACCGGAGCTGCAAGCCAATAAACGGCTAGCTGGTCAACTTCAGCACCAAGTGTTTCAAAAATTCTGGAGGTATTTGCATTTTGAAGGGCAAACCCGAATTGAATACCAAGAAATCCGAAACTCATGTTCCAAATTTCCCAGAAACCAAGCGAACGCTTTTTCATAATAGTATGTTTAAATTAATACTATTTCAATAAGCGCAAAGACTTATCAAAACTTAAGGTGAGAAGTGAAAATATAAGTTTTGATTTGATGTAAAGATATAAAAGATTTTAATTAAGGCAAGATAAAAATTCATTTCGTGGATTCGCGTTCTATCAATTCAGTCTCGATGACCAGGGTTTGATAAACTTCATCCTCTTCATCGATTTCAATGTCATTTTCCAAGCGATCAATGAGCAAATTAGCCGCCTGCTCACCAAGGTAGTGACCATGTTGCTTTATGGTTGTTAATGTTGGTGTGGCATGACGAGAAAGCACCCCATCGGTAAAGCCAATAACCTGAACATCATCCGGAATTGAAAGTCCTAATTTCCTGGCAACTTTCATGGCCGTTACAGCATATAATTCGTTGACGGCAAAAACTGCATCCAAGTTTTTATTTTCTTTAAAAAGCTGTTCTACCTTTCCCTCCAATTCCTCCAAATAGTCTTCGGATTCCAGTTTGTCATCAACTTTCAAAATAAGATCAGGGTTTACCGGAAGCTGATGTTCTATAAGTGCATTCATATAGCCTTCCGTTCGAAGACGCCCCACACTAACATAATCTTTTGTAGAGATCAATGCAATATGTGTACAGCCATTGCCAATTAACTTGTTTACCGCTTTTTTTGAACCTTCAATATCATCCACAATCACCTTATCACATTGAATTTCATTGATTATCCTGTCGAACATAACAATGGGCATGCCTTGATTGATGGTTTCATTAAAATGATGATAGTCCTGCTTAAATAAGGTTTCCTTAGAAACAGATAAAATGAAGCCATCGATACTTCCATTGGCCAGGGTTTCCATATTGATCACTTCTTTGTCAAATGATTCGTTCGACAAACCGACGATGACATTATAATGGCGATCGAGTGCGACGCGTTCAATACCGCGAATGACCATTGAAAAAAAATAGTGTACAATTTCGGGTATGATCACCCCAATGGTTTTTGTTTTTCGATTTTTTAAACTTAAGGCAATATTGTTTGGACGATAACTATATAATCTTGCAAATGCCTGAACTTTTTCCTTGGTATCATCGCTAATTTCATTGCTATTTCTTAAGGCCTTTGAAACTGTTGATATCGAAACATCCAATTCTTTCGCAATTTGCTTTAAGGTTATCTTTCTTTTCATTATTTTTAATGACTAAAAATTGCCATATTCATTAGAAAAAATAGTTAAAATTAGGATTGTGACAAAAAGTTTTCAACACGAAAACGTTTTCGTTGTCAATAATATAATATGTACCCGATACTTTAAGATAAATTTACATAGTTTTAACATCGAGAAGTGGAAATATAACAATTTAATTTAAAACCTAATTAAAAGTATTGTATGAAAACAGCTTTATATAGTCTAATGTTTTTTCTGTTATTGATTCCGTCAGTTATGATAGGACAATCAACGGTTAGTGGAACCGTAACAGAACAAGCGACCACACAACCCCTCCCTGGAGTAAACGTCATTATAAAAGGCACTACTCAAGGAACAGCAACCGATTTCGACGGGAATTATCAAATCACAATCAACAATGGAGATATTTTAGTCTTTTCCTATGTTGGATTTGTATCCCAGGAAATCACTTTTACGGGACAATCCACAATTGACGTGGCCTTAGTTGAAGATGCAGCTCAATTGGACGAAGTCGTCCTGATTGGATATGGTTCAACAACGAAACAAGATGCCACAGGTGCCGTTGAAAAAGTTGGTGTCGAAGAATTCAACAAGGGTGCGATAGTATCCCCTGAACAATTATTAGCTGGTAAATCAGCCGGAGTACGAATTACACCTGGAAGTGGTGCACCTGGCCAAGGCGCAGAAATTAGAATTCGTGGTGGTTCGTCCTTAAGTGCAACAAATTCACCATTAATTGTAGTCGACGGCCTGCCATTGGACGTCAATGGTGTTCAAGGTGTACGTAACCCGCTTAACGCAATAAATCCCGAAGATATTCAGGATTTCGTGATCTTAAAAGATGCATCAGCAACGGCCATTTATGGTTCCAGAGCATCGAACGGTGTTATTTTAATTACAACAAAGAAAGGGAATCGTAACACACCTTTAAAAGTTGAATATGATTTGAAGACTTCCATACAAGAGGTCAGAGATTTTGTTGATGTTCTCAGTGCATCTGAGTTTAGAGCTATTGTTGAAGCCGATCCCAATTTTGATTCGTCCTTAATAGGATCTTCGAATACCGATTGGCAAGATCGTATCTATCAAACGGCAACAGGCGCCATTCATAATTTAACGGTTTCTCAAGGATATGAGACCTTTAATTTCAGAGCTAATTTTAATCATACCTCCCAGCAAGGAATATTAAGAACCGATTTATACGAGCGTAATGCTTTAAATTTAGCCTTCGTTCAACGCTTATTGGATGATGACCTTAAGCTGTCATTAACGTCTAAAGGTATCTTCGATGATAATGTATTCGCCGATCAAAGTGCGATTGGGAATGCAACACGTTTCGATCCTACACAACCTGTCTATAATCCTGATGGAACATTCTTCAATTATACAGGAAACAATGTGGCTTTAGGACCGGTTAATCCGTTATGGCGATTGGAAAACAATAATAACCGAGCACGAAATAAACGTAATATCACCAATTTAAATGTGGATTACAAACTTGGTTGGCTGGTTGAAGGATTGCGTTTTAACCTTAATGCAGGATTCGATTATTCCGAATTGAGCGGAAAGCAATACAGTTTTGCAAGTCCGACGCGACCTGGTGATTTTGATTTTCAAAATTTCTATACAGGTTTAAATCGAAATACTTTACTGGATTTCTATTTTAACTATAAAAATGATGTTGAATTCCTAAACGGTGTAGTAGACGTAATCGTTGGTCATTCCTACCAGGAATTTTTTATTCAGGCACAGCAAAGAAGAACCGATGATGGTGTACTTACCCTCTTTCCCGAAAGTAAAGAGCGTAATGCCCTTGAATCTTATTTTGCGAGAGCAAGTTTTGACATTGCCGACAAATACCTGTTATCAGCAAGTTTCAGACGTGATGGATCATCTCGATTCAACCCTGATGGACGCTGGGGAAGTTTCCCGGCTGTTTCTGTTGGTTGGAAAATTACCAACGAAGACTTTATGAGTGATTCGTTCTTCTCGAACTTGAAATTAAGAGCAGGATGGGGAGTTACAGGTCAACAAGAAATTGGAACTAATTACGGCTATTTAGGTATTTATTCTCCTGGTTTAGAAGATGCCGCTATTCAATTTGGAGATGATTTTGTAAATACATTACGACCGGAAGAATTTGATGAAAATTTGAAATGGGAAGAAACCGATCAATATAATGTTGCATTGGATTTCGGGTTATTTGATAACAGACTGTCCGGAACAATTGACGCTTATTATAAGGAAACCAAAGACCTATTGGCTCGAATTCCTGTACCTGCCGGATCAAACTTATCCGATTTCCTTTTGACCAATGTTGGTGAAACGACGAGTAAAGGACTCGAGTTGAGTTTAAATGGCCAGGTAGCCCGATCGGAAGATTTCAACTGGGATCTTGGATTTAATGTTACTTTCCAGGATGTTGAAATTACAAAACTGAACCTTTCAGGAGATCCAAGCTTCTTTATTCCACAGGGTGGAATTGCCGGAGGTGTTGGTAATACCATTCAATTATGGCGTCCAGGATTGGATCCCTCAACTTTCTTTGTCTTTAGACAAGTATACGATTCAAGTGGCAATCCTATAGAAGGTGCCTATGTTGATGTCAATGGCGACAACCAGATCACAGAAGCCGACAGACAAGCTTATAAAAAGGCAACTCCGGATGTTTTTGCAGGTCTGACAAGCTCATTAAATTATAAGAATTTAGATTTTAATTTTACGTTCAGAGGAAGCTTTGGAAATTACGTATATGATAATGTGGCTTCCGATAGAGGAAATATAACTACGGTTGTGAATAATCCTGGTGATTATTACTCCAATGCCCACTCTAGTGTTTTAGACACCAATTTTAATAATCAACGATTATTCTCTGATTATTATATAAGAAGTGCTGATTTTGTTAAATTAGATAATGTCTCTGTTGGATATTTGATCCCGGGTGAGAAAATTACGTTCAGAGCATCATTATCTGCTACAAACGTATTTACCATAAGTGATTATGAAGGTATTGATCCTGAATTGTCTAATGGAATTGATAATAATTTTTATCCAAGACCACGAACTTATGTTTTAGGACTTAATATGACATTTTAACTATGAAAAATTTAAATAAACATAACGCTATGACAAGAATTATCAAAACGGTCTTTTTTGCATTCACATTGATTTTCTTCGTACAATCATGTACCAACAAATTAGATCTGAGTCCAGAAGATGACAGGCC
>JABDLA010000154.1 GCA_013001965.1 Flavobacteriaceae bacterium
CTGCTAAAGAAATTGGTGAAGACAAGAACGAAAAAGGCAGGCACGATGATGGCCGCAAAATTTCCAGCGGCTATGGCTATGGCTTTTACTTCTTGCAGATAGCGCTTGATGATATTTACATTTGCCGCATACATCACCGAAGAAATAACGACTAGTCCCGCATAAAAATAATTTTGCTGAGGATTTAATTGGGCTCCGGCGCCTATGAGGACTGCTGTGCCAATAAAGCCTGAAATTACACCAATTATTTGCCGCTTGGTAGACCCTATTTTAAAGACCGCAAAACCCAACAAGATCGTATTTAAAGGAACCAGGGAATTTAAAATAGATGCAACTGAACTGTCGATCTCGGTTTCAGCAAAGGCGAACAGGAAAGATGGAAAGAAGGTTCCTAAAAATCCGGAAATGATCAGCCATTTCCAGTATTTTTTTTTGACTTCCCTGAGAGTATGAAATCCGAAAAAGAAAATAAACACTGCCGAGATCAAAATACGTAATGCTCCCAACTGCATGGGGGTAAGGCCTAACAATCCTTTTTTAATGAGAATAAATGAACTTCCCCAGATCAGGGAAAGCACAAAAAGATAGATCCATTTCAGTTGACGCATTCGCAGCAGTTGATTTAAAGTCTACAAAAGTGAGAATTTTAACTGCAAATAACAGTTTTAATCATTAATTTTGTGTTCTTATTAATACTATTTACTTATGAAGACATTGAAAAATATTTTGGTAGTTGCTGTCATGGCCCTCATGATCTACAACTGTAAAACCGAAACTCAGCCTGAATTGAAAACAGTTTCTACTGAGACTACCGCAGTAAAATCAAGCTTGGACCCCAATGCTACTTATGCCAAAGCAGAGTTTACAATTGAAGGCATGACATGTGAAATTGGATGTGCCAAGACCATCGAAAAAAAACTGGCTAAAATGGAAGGCGTTAAATCGGCAAAAGTTGATTTCGGTAAAAAATTGGCCATGGTAGAATATGATGATGCTCGCGTTAATACAACATTACTGGAAGAAACGGTTAAGAAAACCGGTGGGACCTATTCAGTTAAAGAAATGCGAACAGTAGAATCATTTGAAGCAAAAAAGGCCTGTGCTGAAGATTGCAACAACGATTGCTGTAAAAATAAAACTGAAGCCGAAAAAATGGCCTGTAAAGAGTCGTGCAAGAAAGCTTGCTGCGCTGAAAAGGCCTAAGCTTTTTTCAAAAAAATATTTAGAGCCACTTTAAGAGAGTGGCTTTTTTATTTTTTCCAACGGATGGTCTCCATGATGTGTTTCACATCATTTCTCAGGTAATAGGCTGCAGGAAGAATAGAATCATAGTTAGGCTTTGCGTAAAAATATAAAGAGCCAATAACGAAGTGATTGATACTGTCAGTAACATAAAACTGGGTTTGGGAGGCCGCATTACCCCCTACTTCATAGAACATTCCGTAGACCTTTTGCTCCTTGTTTAAATATGGCTGTTCAATGATCTCATCGGCTTTTATGGTATGCTTTTGCGTAATGTTTTGAGCATCGATGAGATACAACTCTAAATTATCATTTTTCACCTGCTTATAGGTCAGATAAATGGTCCCTTTTAAGCTTGGATATTCAATATCTATCCCTTTTGATTTTCCATCTCTTGATTGTTTAACAGCGCTCACACGGCTTGCCAGCGTGTTCTTTTCAAAGGTGAAAGGAAGATACGGATCTAGCTTTTCGTATTCCGGTTGAGGATACTCCAGTCTCAAATAGGCTTTTGGTTTAGGAATCGCTTCTTCATCACATGCATAACAACTAAGAACTAATAAGAACAGGGCTAAATATTTCATGAATCCTTAATGGTGATTTTCAAGCGTTTAATTCGTTTTCTATCAAGGGCCTCCACTTTAAAAACGTAATTTTTAAAAATTATTTCATGATCTATCCTTGGAAATCCTCTGGCGATCTCCAACACAAAACCGGCAATGGTTTCGGCTTCACCCTTTACGTTTTCAAAAAGTGACTCATCTTCAACCTTAATAATCCTGTAAAAATCCTTTAAGGGCGTCTTTCCTTCAAATACATAGTTATTATCATCAAGCTTTGAATAAATGACATCATCATCATCGAATTCATCGCTGATATCTCCAACAATTTCTTCAATGACATCTTCTAAGGACACCAATCCCGATGTACCACCATATTCATCTACAACTACGGCCAGATGGACTTTCTTATCCTGAAATTCAGCCATAAGATCATCCAGTTTTTTATTCTCCGGCACAAAGAATGGCTCACGCAGGAGGCTTTGCCATTCAAATTGTTTTCTATCGATATAGGGTAATAGATCTTTAACATATAGAATCCCTTTTACATGGTCAACATTGTCTTCATATACGGGAATTCGGGAATAGCCATTCTCGATAATTGCCGGTAATATCTCTTCATAACTCAAATTGATATCGAGAGCAAAAATATCGATTCGTGGCCGCATGACCTGTTTGGTATCGGTATTTCCAAATGAGACAATGCCCTGTAAAATTTTCTGTTCTTGCTGGGTTGTATCTTCTTCGCTCGTTAATTCCAAAGCATGCGATAATTGATCCACACTAATGCTGGATTTCTGTCGTCCTAATTTATTATGTAACATAATGGTCAATTTACGCATTGGTAAACTAAGGGGAGAAATGAGAACATCTAATACTATTAATGGATAGGCCATAAAGCTTGCAAATTTTACGCGATTCCGGCTTGCATATATTTTTGGCAGGATCTCACCGAATAGTAAAATTAGAAAAGTAACAACAACGACCTCTAACAAAAATCGTAAACCAAATGCTTCGATACTCTGGAATATCGATTCGCCAAGAAAGGCAAACAGTATAACAATTGCAATATTGATGAAATTGTTGGCAACCAGGATGGTAGCCAGGAGTTTTTTTGGCCGTTCTAATAATTTTGAAACTCGGTTCAATGCTTTGTTAGCGTTTTCCGAATTTGGATCCAGGTCGATTGGGGTTAAGGCAAAACAAGCCACCTCAGCACCCGATATCAAAGCCGAACAGATGAGAAGTATGACTAAAAGACCGAAGCCAATTACAATTGAAATATCAACTGAATTTAAAAGTAGAAATAAACTAAAGGGATCAGGATCCAATCGTTTGAATAATTAGTTAACAATTAAAATGGCAGATCATCGCCTTCATTGTCTAAAGGCTCACTCACCACATTTTTTGTAGATTCCGTCGTATTTTGGGTTGAAGGCATTGATGTACCACCCTGACTTTCATTTTTTGTGGTTAAAAAGGTAAATTCTGTACAATGGATTTCAGTTGAGTATCGGTCATTCCCTTTGTCATCTTGCCATTTACGTGTTTTTATTCGCCCTTCAATATAAACCTTATCACCTTTGCTCAAATATTTTTCACATATCTCAGCAGCTCTATTTCTTACAACCACGTTATGCCATTCTGTATTTGTGACACGTTCATTGGTTTGTTTGTTCGTATAAGTTTCATTGGTTGCCAGCGGAAAACGCCCTACGCAATTCTTATCATCAAAATAATGAAGTTTAACTTCATCGCCTAAATGCCCAATGAGCATTACTTTATTTAAGGTTCCAGACATATGGTTACAATTTTATCTATACAAAATTAGCGGTTTTAACCGACTTTATTAAAAGTAATGAAAAAATAATTAGAAGCCTTTTCTTAAAAGTTAAAGCTATCGATAAAATTTGCGATCAGAACAGGTACTGGGTAGGAATCTAAGTCGGTAACCTGTATGGCATCTTGAGGCAGTCTATCAACATTCACGATCCAAAATTTAGTATATAGATGTTGATGTGATAATTTATGCACGATCGATTTCTCATTGAACAAATTGAGTTGAAATTCCTTTTGTTCGCATAGATTGCGTAGATCATTATGGTTTTTAATGTCTTCGACAGAAACAGGTGTTTTGGTTTCAATAAGAGGAAACTCATATAAATTCTGCCATATCCCATTGGAACGGCGTTGTTTTAGAATAGTACGTTTGCCCTTTGAAAGAAACACCAGATAATTAAAATATCGCCTTTTGATTTTTGTCTTATTTATTTTCACTGGCAATTGGTCCACTATATTTTTCTGAACGGCTACACAGGAATCATTTAGAGGGCATGACGTACAATCGGGAGATTTGGGTTTACATTGTTTTGACCCGAACTCCATGAGCCCCTGGTTGTGATCACCAATATTTGATTTTGGCAATAATCGTTGTGCAAGAGCTTTGAACTCACGAATCCCCTTTGTACTGTTGATTGGTGTTTTAATCCCGAAATATCGTGACAACACCCTATAAACATTACCATCTACAGTAGCTGTTGGAGCATCATAGCAAATGGAAGCGATAGCACTGGCGGTATAATCTCCAACCCCCTTTAGTCTTATAAGCTCATCAAAGGTCTTTGGGAATTCACCATTAAATTTATTGACAATATGCTTTGCTGTTTGATGAAGATTTCGGGCCCTTGAATAATACCCAAGGCCTTGCCACAGTTTCAATATTTCCGTTTCACTGGCATTTGCCAAATCAAAAATCGTTGGGTATTTCTGGCTAAACTTCTGATAATAAGGGAGTCCCTGATTAATCTGTGTTTGTTGCATTATGATCTCCGACAACCAAATTTGGTACGGATTTTGCGATTCTCTCCAAGGGAGACTGCGCTTATTTACTGAATACCAATTAGTTATTCGACGGCTGAATTTCATTCGAATTTTAGATGAATTGCAAAAATAAGAGTTTATAAGATTAAATTTTAATGATTTAGGTTTGAAATATTGAATTTAAAATAATTATATTTGCATCCCTTAGAATTATATAGTAACCCTAAAAATTAATTACAATGACTAAAGCAGATTTAGTAACAAAAATTTCTGAGAAATTAGGAATGGAAAAAGGAGATGTCCAGGCAACAGTTGAATCATTTATGAATGAAGTGAAGAATTCATTGGAGAGTGGTGATAATGTTTATTTAAGAGGATTCGGAAGTTTTATCATTAAAAAAAGAGCAGAAAAAACCGGTAGAAATATTTCTAAAAATACCACTATCAAAATTCCAGCTCATAATATCCCAGCGTTTAAGCCGGCAAAGGTTTTTGTAGAAGGCGTAAAGACCAATGTTGAAGTTTAATAAAGACATTGAAGTATTAACTTAAAAAAGTAAGAAATTTATGCCAAGTGGTAAAAAGAGAAAAAGACACAAGGTAGCAACGCACAAGCGTAAAAAAAGAAGACGAGCTAATCGTCACAAGAAAAAATAATGCGAAAAGTAGTTGTTTTAACTACTTTTTTAAGTTTTAAAACAAATCGTTCTTTGATATCAAATTCATGGCAAATGGCATACTACCAAGCATGTTCATGAATTTAACGGATTTATTAATCCTGTGAAAAAAAATGTATAATCCATTTGTTTCTGATTCCGATTAGAAATGGATAAAAATTAACAGTATGAATAAAGAATTAATTATTCGTTCTAGTTCAAATTATGTTGATTTTGCCCTATTAAAAGATGGAAAATTAATTGAATTACAGAAAGATGAAGATGATAACAAGTTTGCTGTTGGTGATGTGTTTATCGCCAAAATAAAGAAAACTGTTCCCGGACTAAATGCTGCATTTGTAAATGTAGGTTATGAAAAAGATGCTTTTTTGCATTATCATGATCTTGGTCCGAAATTACTTTCTCTTTTAAAATTCATAAAACGTGTAAGCACAGGTAGACTTAGAGATTATTCTTTAAAGAATTTCCCATTTGAAAAAGATATTGATAAAGACGGCAGCATTGCTCAAGTCTTAAAATCAAATCAATCTGTATTAGTACAAGTCGTAAAAGAACCAATTTCTACCAAGGGACCAAGAATCAGTTCCGAAATATCAATTGCAGGTAGATATATGGTATTAGTTCCTTTTTCTGACCGATTTTCAATTTCTCAAAAAATTGAAGATAGAGAAGAAAAGAACCGACTGAAACGACTGGTAAAGAGTATAACACCAAAAGGTTTTGGCGTTATAGTTCGTACTGTTGCAGAGGGCAAAAAAGTAGCTGAACTAGATCGAGATTTACAAAATTTGTATGACCGTTGGGTCGCAATGAGTAAAAAGCTACACAGAGCGCGTCTTCCAAGTAAAGTATTGGGTGAGATGAACAAGGCCTCTTCTATTTTAAGAGACATTTTCAACGACTCCTTTACATCTATTATTGTGGACGATGAAGCGCTATACATACAAATAAAAGATTATGTGCAAGAAATTGCACCAAAAAAAGAATCAATTGTTAAGTTGTATCAGTCTAAAGTTCCAATTTTTGAAAAATTTGGGATTGAGAGACAAATAAAAACTTCTTTTGGAAGGACAGTATCAACGGCCAAAGGTGCCTATTTAGTAATAGAACATACCGAAGCCATGCATGTTGTTGATGTTAACAGCGGAAATCGCTCTAACAAAGCAAAAAGTCAGGAAGATACTGCTCTGGAAGTCAATTTAATTGCAGCTACTGAATTAGCACGCCAGTTACGATTACGTGATATGGGTGGAATAATTGTAGTTGACTTTATTGACATGGTGAAAGCCGAAAATAGAAAAAAGCTCTACAATCATCTAAGAGAAGAAATGAAAGATGACAGAGCAAAACATAAAATATTACCTCCAAGTAAATTTGGATTGATACAAATGACCAGACAGCGTGTAAGGCCTGAAATGAACATTAAAACTGCAGAGGAACATCCAAACGGTTTAAATGGAAGTGAGGTTGAAGCACCAATTGTTTTAGTTGAAAAAATAAAGCAAGACTGGGAACAAATTATTAAAAAAGACTATAAAAAGGTGACCTTAAACACACATCCTTTTATAGCAGCCTTTTTAACCAAAGGCTTTCCATCTATACGTTCAAAATGGTATTTTGAACATAAAAAATGGGTGAAAATTTTACCTAGAGATGCTTACACATATTTAGAATACCATTTTAAAGATAAAAATGGTAATAACATAAAGTTATAATAGAAAGCCTTGCTCAATTTGAGTGAGGCTTTTTTGATTTATTAAGGTCCCGGATTCGGGATTCGGGAATGAATAGCATTGATTTCCCCCAGCAATTCCTCGCTTAACTCCAGGTCTATGCTTCCAATGTTCTCTCTGAGCTGATCCATAGTTGTGGCCCCAATGATATTACTGGTCAAAAAAGGTTGCTCTGTCACGAAGGCAAGAGCCAATTGAGCCAGACTTAGTTCATATTCCTTTGCTAAACTGAGATAGGCCTTGGTCGCCTTAGTGCATTCGACACTGCTGTACCTTTTATAATTGGGAAATATATTTAATCGTGATTTTTCTGTATCCAGGCCTTTAATATATTTTCCCGAAAGTACACCAAATGCCATAGGTGAATAGGCCAGTAGGCCAATTTGCTCACGCATCGCAACTTCTGCAAGATCTCCTTCGAATGTACGGTTCAACATTGAATATGCATTTTGAATGGTGATCATTCTTGGCAATCCGCTGGTTTTAGATTCCTCTAAGTAACGCATTGTCCCCCATGCCGATTCATTGGACAAACCTACGAAGCGAATTTTTCCTTCATCAATGATGTCCTGAAGCGTATGTAATATCTCATTAAAATTATCAACCCAGGGATCGTTTGGATTGTGCACATAATCGCGCTGTCCAAAGGTATTCGTTTGACGTTCCGGCCAATGCAATTGATAAAGATCTATGTAAGACGTTTGTAATCGTTCTAATTCTAATTCTACGGCTTCTATAATTGACGAGCGACTGAATCCTGTGGTTCTGATATGAGCCGAATAATCGCCGGTACCTGTTATTTTTGATGCGATCACAACATCGTCTCTCTTACCCGATTTTTTTAACCAGCTCCCTATGATCTCACTGGTTCGGCCTTGTGTTTTCGCTGTTGCAGGAACAGGATACAGTTCGGCTGTATCGATAAAATTAATGCCCTGGTCAAAGGCATAATCCATTTGTTCGTGACCTTCGGCTTCGGTGTTTTGATTGCCCCAGGTCATAGAGCCTAAACATAATTTACTAACCTTAATATCTGTATTCGGAAGGGTGGTATACTTCATTAAATATCATTCAGGAGTTTGGTAATTTCATCCAATTTCGGAGTTAATATAACTTCAATACGTCGGTTCTTGGCTCTTCCTTCTGCAGTGTCGTTGGTTGCCATTGGAGCATACTCTCCTCGTCCTGCAGCCGTTAAGTTTTCAGCATTGATCGCCTTATTTTCACCTAATATCTGAACAATTGCAGTAGCTCGTTTGGTAGACAGATCCCAGTTTCCTGAAACTTGTCCGCTGCCCGCATAGGGTACGTTATCTGTATGTCCTTCAATCAATATATTTATTTCCGGATTATCAGCCAGCACTTGTCCAAGTTGTTGTACAGCCTTTCTTCCTTCAGAACCAACAGCCCAACTCCCTGAGCTGAACAACAATTTGTTTTCCATTGAAACATAGACTTTACCATCCCGTTGCTCGACGGTTAGTCCTCTGCCTTCAAAATCGGTCAAGGCCCTTGAAATAGCATTTTTTAAATTGGTCATGGCGGCATCCTTGGCTGCGATCATGTTTTCTAATTCATCAACACGATTTGATTTTCCTTCGAGTTCCTTCTTTAATTTTTGCAAACGGGTATTTTCGGCTGCCAATGCCTGTTCCTTTGCTTCCAACTGCGCCAATAATTCTCTGTTTTTCTTCGCATTTTCTGCCAGAGCGACCGAACTATTCTCTTCAAGGGCATCATAGCTTCTTTTGAGGTTATCATAATTCGATTTCAAAGCAGAAAATTCATTTCTTAACTTATCCCGCTCCGAAACCGCCTCTTCGTAGTCCTTACTGAGTTGCCGAAGTTCATTTTCGGCTTTATTCCTGGCCTTGGACAAGGCATCATTTTCATCGGTTAGTTTTCTATTCTCCTTTTTCAGGTTGGTATATTTATTTTCAAGGTCTTTGTACACTTTGGGTGAAACACATGAAACCGAAATACCAACGATGCATGCTATTAATACAATTTTTTTTATCATAATTTCTTTTTATTCAATTTCAACTAAAACGGGACAATGATCACTATGGTAAGCATCACTAAGGATGACCGCTCTTTTCATGCGTTCTGAAAGCGGTTCAGAAACCATTGCATAATCTAAGCGCCAGCCTTTATTATTTGCGCGTGCATTAGCCCGATAACTCCACCAGCTATATTGATGGGGTTCTTCATTAAAATGACGGAAGGAATCGACAAAGCCGCTATCGATGAAATTTCCAATCCATTCTCTTTCTACAGGCAAAAATCCGGATACATTTTTATTCCTCACAGGATCATGAATATCAATGGCCTGGTGACAAATATTGTAATCGCCGCAAACGATAAGTTTTGGGCGATCCTTTTTCAATTTATTAATATAGTCTTGAAAAAGGGCCATGTACTCTAATTTATGATCTAAACGTGCAATATTACTTCCTGAAGGCACATACAGGCTCATGACCGAAATATCGTTGAAGTCAACACGCAAATTCCGACCTTCAAAATCCATCGATTCTATTCCTGTACCATATTCGATATGATCGGGTTCCTGTTTACATAGAATGGCAACACCACTATAGCCCTTTTTTTGAGCGCTGAACCAATAGTGAAATTTATAACCGGCTTCTTCAAATAGTTCAAGTTCTAGCTGTTCCTTAAGCGCTTTGATCTCCTGTAAGCAAATTATATCGGGATCTGCACTTTTAAGCCAATCTATGAATCCTTTATTTATCGCAGCACGAATACCATTAACATTGTAAGAAATAATTTTCATGAAGAATCTATGAATTTTAGCTAAAATAAATAATGCTGTACTTTTACGCTATATTATTTAAACAGATTTAACGAAAACTATCAACAAAATATTTCACAAGGATTTTAGTTTTACTCATAGATGAAATTTAAAGTTTCCCTAATCCTATTCTTGTTTTGCATTATAGCAAGGGCTCAAGATGAAAATTCTAATTACAGAAGCATAAAAGTTGCTGTAAAGGATTCGATTCTGATCGATTCTGTTAGTATAAATTCGAATCGATTTGTGCTCAAATCAAAAAATGGAGTTGCTATCGATACGTCCTTTTATTCCATTGACTTCGCAAAGGCAATTTTAACTATCAATAGAAGCATTGAAACCGATTCAGTGATTATCGAATACCTGAGATATCCCGACTTTTTAACCAAGACCTATAAACAGCTTGACGAAGGCATCATAGTTGAAGACACAAGAAATCTCGATAAGCTCTATAAACTATCTCAATCCAGTGATTCCCGTAAATTCACGCCTTTCGACGGATTGACCACTTCAGGGAGTATATCGAGAGGGGTCACCATTGGCAATAATCAAAATTCGGTATTGAACAGCGAATTAGATCTTCAAATCAGCGGAAAACTAAATGATAAGGTGTCATTGAGAGCTTCGATACAGGACGCTAATATACCCCTTCAGGAAAGTGGCTATTCTCAGCGCCTCGATGAATTTGATCAGGTATTTATCGAATTATTTAGTGAGAATTGGAGGATAAGGGCAGGCGATATCGATCTGTCAAATCCGGATTCCTATTTCGCCCGATTTTCAAAACGCGTTCAAGGTTTAAATGTGGATGTTGACCTCAATCATAGCGAATCCAATACCAATCTATTCGCTTCCGGTGCATTGGTGCGGGGACAGTTTTCAAGAAGCCAGTTCACCGCCCAGGAAGGTAATCAGGGGCCTTATAAATTGCGTGGAAGCAATGGAGAATTATTTGTCCTTATTGTTTCAGGGAGTGAAACGGTCTATGTTAATGGGATACGCGTTGAACGTGGTGAGAACAAAGATTACATCATCGATTATAATGCAGGCGAGATCCTGTTTAACTCTACTTACCCGATCACTTCTGAAATGCGGATTACGGTAGATTACCAATTTAGCGATCGGAATTATTCGCGCTTTGTCGCTTTTGGCGGTGCCAAATATGAAAGCGAAAAACTCAAAATTGGTGTTAGCATATACAATGAAAATGATGCAAAAAACCAATCCCTTCAACAGAACCTGTCTTCAGATCAAATTCAGATTTTAGCCGACGCCGGCGATGATATGTCTCAAATGATCGCGCCTTCTGCAGTTCCCGAATCCTTTAATGAGAATAGGATACTCTATAAAATCGAACTTATAAATGGCGTTGAGGCCTTTGTGTTTTCCAATGACCCTGATGATGAGTTGTTTAACGTTAAGTTCTCTCTGGTAGGCGATAATATAGGTAACTACATCGTCAGTTCCATTAATGCCATTGCAACTATTTATGAGTATGTGGAACCTATAAATGGGATTCCTCAGGGGAATTACGAGCCTATTGTCAGGCTTATTGCTCCAACTAAATTACAGATGGCCGTGATCAATGGAAGTTATGTACCAACCGAAAAAACGAAATTGGATTTTGAACTTGCCGGATCTAAAAACGACCTTAATTTATTTTCTAATATCGATGACAACAACAATGATGGTTTTGCGGCCAAGCTTCAGCTTACACAGAACATCATAAAAACCGATAGTTCCTGGAATTTAAATGCGCTGGCAAATATTGATCATATTCACCGGGACTTCAAAACTATTGAACGCCTTTATAATGCTGAATTTAACAGGGATTGGAACCTTGAAATGCCTTTGGGTGATCAACAACTTATTAACGGTGGTCTAAATTTATTTCATAACAAAAAAGGAGTGGCATCCTACAATTTTGAGCACTTGAATTTCTCGGAAAATTTTAATGGAAATCGCCATGTAATTACCGCCAATTTAGTGCTGAACAAATTTAATGTGTTCAGTAATTCAAGTTATCTC
>JABDLA010000167.1 GCA_013001965.1 Flavobacteriaceae bacterium
AAACATCGGCCAGTGTTTGTGAAATGCTTGAACCACCGGCAACTAATGTAAAATCTGTGGTCGAGATCGGGATAACAACCTGTGCCCAATTACCACCTGCTAAAACCGTAACAGCGTTGGTTGTGCAAATACGCCCTCCGGCACCATCAAAGGCCACTCTGAGGTTTAAATTATTGGTAATAGCCCGTGCATCAAATTTTATGGCGACTATACCTTCATTGATATAGTTCCCTGCCCATTGCTGTTCATTGAACATGACCATTTTACTACCTGCTCCGTTTCCGCCTAAGGAAACATCACGTAAATAGTTGTCATTAGTACCTGCTGGGCCTCCGGTGGGCATATTTTCCGGAGGAACCGCCGATCCGCCATCGGTCCAGTTTTGAATAGTTCCATTTTCGAAGTCATCGATCTGCCCGGCATTGACTTGAGCGGCTGTGGTGGTGTAAAAAATGAGGGCAGCCACCAGGATTAAATAATTCAGTTTCATAATGTTGTTATTAATAAATGATGTACGCCTGATCTATTTTTATCTGCTCTAAGAGATCGTCATAACCAATACATCGTCCTTTAATCTTTATTCTTGACTGTGATTTCAAATCGTCAGCGATTGGTTCATTGAACTGGCAAAAAACATGTTCTCCTAAAGTGAGATCCCTATCTCTGATTTGGGTAAGGTCACCTTCAATCTCAATGGTTTTGTTGAGATATTTTTTTTCTGATGCGACAGGGTCTTTAAGAAATTGATCAGCGATTTCTTTGGAATCCAGGGTAAATTCGGCCAATTCAGTCTCGATATTCCTATGGTCCTGATAGATAAAATTATAGCTGAATATGGCCAATACAAGGACCAGACCTATTCCTAGGAACAGTTTTGATTTCATAATTAAAATGTGTTTAAATGTTAGATTTGAAAAGAATAAACTGCTTCAGCTTATGTAGCCGAAGCAGTTCAGCTATTAATCAAATTCTTTTAAGGGGGCAGGTTTTAAAAAAGATTTGATCTATTGATTTTTCTTTTTCATTTATGTTATTAGCATCAATTCTTTTGTAAGGTGAGGGTATCGGTTCCACCATTACCGCCACTGATATCAATAAGATTGATTTGTGTACTGTTATAGGAAACGATATCCCAGTCATCATTCAGATCATCAAAATCGTGATCGGGCGCTACCTGGAACATGATGTTAAAATCGATGTCATCATCACTGCTGCTATCATCGCTGCTGCTGCTGTCGGTGACAGACCAACTGCCATTAACCGTTGTTGTTCCATTTGTAGCCGATAATGAACCATTGGCTGCAAAGGTAAAATCATATCCATTGAAGTCATTCGTCTCATCCTGACCGGAATCTATAAAACTAGTAACACGCCAGGTTCCCGCTTCGGCAGTCGTTTCAATTTGCATGATCTCAGCGGCGTTGTTATTATTATTGTTATTGTCATCGGTGCTGTCTGATGAGCAAGACCATCCAAATATTGAAAGCGCGCTCACTAAAATTAAGTTGTATAAGAATTTAGTTTTCATGGTTGTATAAGAATTTAGTTTTCATGATTAATTTAATAATATTTTTAAAGTTTTTCTAATGTTAAAGTATCTGTACCTCCGTTGCCACCGCTAACGTCCTGGATAACAACTTGAGTATCTGAAACCGAAATGACATCCCAATCGTCATTAAATTCATCGAAAGGTACCGAGGTTCCAAAATCAAGTACCAATACGTTGCCTGAACTTTGCACTGCCCAGGTCCCGTTAATTATGCTACCATTGTCCGCTGTGACATTTCCACCGGCCATAAAGTCAATTTGATATCCGTTATAATTGGCAGTTTGATCATCGGAATCTTCAGTATAGGATGCGACAAACCAAAGGCCATCTTCAAGAATAGTATCCAGATCGTTTCCACCGCCACCGCCTTGCGTTCTTTCGAAAGTTAGAAAGTCGGTTGATCCGTCACCACCACTTAAATCTTTTAATCTGATGATATCAGATGTTACTTCAAGTACATCCCAATCTTCAGCAATTTCATCAAGCGGATCTGTAGCACCAAAGTTGAGGTTCAGTTCAAGCGGTGTTTCGTCACCAGCTGAAGTTGACCAGATTCCGTTTGTTGTCGTCAAATAGGTGGCCGTTGCTGTTCCGTCAGTAGCAAAGTCAAAGACGAAATCGGTAAAGTCTGATGTCTGGTCGGTATCATCAAAGAAATAAGTGATATACCATATTCCGGTTGTTAAGGCTTGCACTAAAGCTGTATCATCAACGCCGCCACCGCCCGAACAATCACTTTCAAAGCGTAATCGGTCGTCACCTAATCTCAGGTCAACATCACTTTCTCCCGGATCTGTTTCAATCTCATGCAGGATCCAGCTATCATTAATATCTGGAATCATCGGGACGTCAATAGCAACTGTAATATTATTTCCTGATCCGTTGGCGGACCATGTTCCCGGATAAATTGAGCTTCCTGTATCGACGCTGATCGTACCATCGGAGAAGAAATTAAAGACATATCCAACATATAGGTCTTCCAGGTCATTATCATTTCGTTCAAGCTTGTCAATCATCCAGTCTGAACATCCAACAAGGACATCAGAAAGGTCAGAGGTCGTACAGTTATCACAATCGTCATCGTTAAAATCAAAGTCATCATCTTCGTCGCAATCGTCCTCTGCATTCTGGATGACAATTTGCAGGTCCTGCAGACTATTAATCGTTTGAGTGCTGCCGTCAAAAAGAATAACGGTTATGGGAAAATCGATGGTTACGATATCAAATTCATCGAGATCATCGATAAAATCAAAGAGTTCATTATCATTTGTTATTGTGACTGTATCTAAAAGTTCATTGCTGGAATTAAAAATGGAGGCATTTATTGGATATTGAAAATCAATGCATTCAATATCATCGTCTTCTTCGTTTTCACCATTGCAATCGTCCGCATAGTTTTCAAGTTCACTCTCATTGATAACAATAACTGCAGTGAAATCATCTAGAATAATCGTAATTGGAAATAGAATTTCAAGTTCATCAATATCGTCATCAAATTCATCAAATATATCTTCTATAGTATCCAGGTCTTCTTCGGTATTAATGGTAATTTCTTCACCATTAACTATGACAGTAACCGGCAATTGAATATTAAAACAATTGGCATTGTCAATAATATTGTCACTCGATCCATCGTTAGTAGCAGTATTACGAATTAAACTGGCGACAACCGAATTGGCTGCAAGGATTTCCTCTGCGGGAGCCTGTTCGAAAATTACTTCTTCATTGCGACATGACGTAAAGACCATGGCAAAAAGAAGAAAAATAAGGCTAAGTAATTTAATTGGATGTTTCATAATGATTATTTTGAGCGTATAAGTTAAATTCATTTAATAGTATAACAACTGACAATTATCATTTCCTGAAACTTTTTAATTTTTTTTATTTACTTTAATAAAAATTGCGACTTTTCAATGGCAAAGGACCTCGAAGAAAACATCTGTGCCGAATCGGTTTTTGAACGTATTTATAAAAAGTACTCCAAAAGTCTGCATGATTTTCTCTACTATAAATATGGTGAACAATTTAACCCCAATGATAAAGCGCAGGAGGCCTTTATAAAACTCTGGGATAATTGCTCAAAAGTCACCCTGAGCAAAGCGAAATCGTATTTATTTACAGTAGCCAACAATATGGTGCTTAACGAGATCAAGCATCAGAAAGTGGTATTGAACTATCAAAAGCAAAAACCGAAATACTATACCAATGAGTCCCCAGAGTTTATTTTAGAAAAAGAAGAGTATTTGCAACGCTATCAGAAAGCCTTGTCAAATTTAACCGAAGAACAGCGCGTCGCCTTTTTATTGAATAAAGTAGAGGGAAAACCACATAAGGAAATTGCTGAATATTTAGGCGTGACCAGGAAGGTGGTCGAATACCGCATCTATTCGGCATTTACACGTTTAAAAGAAGAACTGGAAGTTTTTTCAATTAAATAGTCGGGAATTTTGAAAAGTGGATTGTTATATATACAGAAATGAACACTATGAACAGAGATACTTTGATAAAGAAATGGTTGAATGACGACTTGGATGCCTCTGAAAAAGAAGCATTTAAGCAGCTTGATGACTATCAATCCAATCTTGATATCATAGATAGTGCGCGCCATTTTAAAGCCTCGAATATTTCTGAAATTGATGAATTTGAAATCTTTAAAGCGCGTTATAAGCCCCAAAATAAAGTCCAGCCTAAAAGAAATTGGCTCAACCCCTTGTTACGCATCGCGGCAGTACTAGTCGTTGGATTTGGAATATATTTCTCCTTTTTTAATACGAATCTTGCCGAGTTTCAAACTTTAGCCGGGGAAAAATCAGTGATCGAACTCCCCGATAATTCGGAAGTACGATTGAATGCGCTTTCTACTTTGTCTTTTAATGAGAAAAAATGGAACGCAACACGAAAAGTTGAATTGGAAGGTGAAGCCTATTTTATTGTGGCCAAAGGAAAACAATTTGACGTCCATACCGCTGTTGGAACAGTGACCGTAGTTGGAACCGAGTTTAATGTAAAACAACGCTCTAATTATTTTGAGGTGAAATGTTTTGAAGGCATCGTAAAGGTGAGTTCAGAGAATTTTATTAGGCAGTTGAATGCTGGAGAGGTTTACCGATTGATCAACGGACAGTTCTACGAAGGAAAAACAGATCAGACAGAACCCCAATGGACCAATGATGTGAGCTCATTTGATGGCATTTCCCTTGACCAGGTAATATTTGAACTGGAACGACAATACAATATCGATATCACCCTAAACAACGTAAACACCGATCGGATTTTTTCCGGTGGATTTACCCACAAAAACTTAGAAGAAGCCCTAATTTCTATTACACAACCTATGAATTTGACCTATAAGATAAATTCATCAACCAGCGTTGTAATTAATGGGCAATAAAACCGAGCGATTCATTCTGATCCTAATTGTGTGCTTTGCCTGCCAAACTCAGCTGGTAGCCCAGGACGATACAAACACCCAGCCTCTGGCCGAAGTTTTAGAAACACTTGAAGATCGCTATCAGGTGCAATTCAATTATGCGCAGGACAGCATAGAGAATGTGGTCACTAGAGTTCCATCGGAAGATTTGACTCTGGCCGAAGTTCTAGCATTCCTTGAGCAGGAGACTGATTTAAATTTCAAATTATCAAATAATTTTGTCCTGGTGAGCAAACGCAACGACATCATATTATGCGGATACTTGCTCGATAAAGATAATTTGTCCCCTTTGGAAAATGCCACCATTCAGGGTTTGTCTAATTCTACAATTTCCGGAGACAATGGATTTTTTCAATTGAAAATTCAGTCTGCAAATGAACAGATAGTAATTCGTTATCTCGGATATAAAACGATCACGAGATCCTACACTAATTTTACCACCGACGATTGCGCCAATGTTTACCTGACACCTTTCTTTCAATCGCTTGAAGAAGTGGTCATTCAAAATTATATAGTCAAAGGCATTAACAAAATGAATGATGGATCTTATACCTTAAACTTTAAGGATTTCGATATTTTACCCGGACTCATCGATGCCGATGTATTACAATCGGTGCAGGCCTTTCCCGGAATACAAAGTATAAATGAAACGGTCTCTAACATCAATATCAGAGGAGGGACCCATGATCAAAATCTCATTCTTTGGGACAATATTAAAATGTATCAGTCGGGACATTTTTTTGGCCTTATCTCGATGTATAATCCGCAGATCACTCAAAAAGTATCGCTTCTGAAAAACGGATCGGATGTCAAATACACCGATGGTGTTTCGGGGACAATTTCCATGGAAACCGAAAAAAATTTGAATACCGCATTCAACGGTAATATTGGCATTAATCTCATCGATGTCAACGGGTTTGCCGATGTGCCCATAGGGAAAAAGTCAAGTGTACAGATCGCTGCTCGAAAAGCCATTAGTGATTTTCTGGAAACACCGACCTATGACAAATTTTTTGATCGCATTTCACAGGATACCGAATTGGCAAATAATACCGAGAATATTATCAATTCTGACCAGAGCTTCGATTTTTATGATGCTTCCTTCCGTTGGATCTATAAAATATCGGATTCGGACGAGTTGCGGTTAAACTTTATAACCGTTGATAATGAACTTCGCTTTGATGAGAACGCCATTTTAAGTGGTGATAATGAGTCAAGGACCAGCTCTTTATCACAAAATAGTATTGCCGGGGCCTTGTATTATAATCGCATATGGAATAATAAGTGGGAAAGCACATTTGAAGCCTATGAAACCGACTATAAGCTCAAAGCGATCAATGTGAACATACCTGAGGAACAACGATTCCTCCAGGAAAACAAAGTGTCGGAAACCAGTCTGAAATTGAATGTTAAGCATCAGTTGATGGACAGATTACATGTGAATGGTGGGTATCATTTTGTTGAAACTCAGGTAACCAACCTGGATGATGTTGATGTACCGCTGTT
>JABDLA010000176.1 GCA_013001965.1 Flavobacteriaceae bacterium
TGCACGAGCAAAAACCCAAAATGAAATACGCTAAAAACATATTGGAAACCATTGGAAATACGCCACTGGTAAAGATCAATAAACTTACCAAGGACCTGCCTTGCCTTGTTCTGGCAAAGTACGAGACCTTTAATCCGGGAAATTCGGTTAAGGATAGAATGGCATTGAAGATGATTGAAGATGCCGAAGCTGACGGACGCCTTAAACCCGGCGGAACCATTATTGAAGGGACTTCGGGAAATACCGGAATGGGACTGGCCTTAGCTGCCATTGTAAAAGGATACAAATGCATTTTTGTAACTACCGATAAACAATCAAAAGAGAAAATAGATATTCTAAAAGCTGTTGGTGCCGAAGTGGAGGTATGCCCAACCGATGTTGAACCGGATGATCCAAGATCTTATTATTCGGTTTCAAAGCGAATGGGAGAGGAGATTCCCAATGCCTGGTATGTTAACCAATATGATAACCCCAGCAATGTACAGGCACATTACGAAAGTACGGGCCCGGAAATCTGGAAGCAAACCGATGGTAAGGTGACGCATTTTGTTGTTGGTGTTGGTACGGGAGGTACAATTTCGGGAGTTGGAAAATATCTCAAAGAACAAAATCCCGACATCAAAGTTTGGGGCATTGATACCTATGGCAGCGTCTTTAAAAAATACCATGAAACCGGAATATTCGACAAAAATGAGATCTATCCCTACGTCACTGAAGGCATAGGCGAAGATATTCTTCCTGAGAATGTAGATTTCAGTATCATTGATGGATTTACCAAAGTCACCGATAAGGACGCGGCAGTTTATACCCAACGCCTGGCCAAAGAAGAAGGCATGTTTCTCGGAAATTCTGCCGGAGCAGCCATCAAAGGGGTTTTACAACTAAAAGATAAGTTCAACAAAGATGATGTGGTTGTTGTACTCTTCCACGATCACGGCAGCCGCTATGTAGGTAAGATGTTTAACGACGACTGGATGCGGAAAATGGGCTATATCGATTAATTTCTTTTCCATAAATTAGACCATAGCTATGAATCTATAAAGTTCATTAAAAAATAAGATCCTGACATCTTGCTATTTTCATTTATGATGATTATTTTCGATATATGAGAGAAAATTTTCTTCATTATTTATGGAAATTTAAAAAGTTTAATACGCTTCATCTTTTTACAACAGAAAACAAACCGATCCAATTAATAAATGTGGGGACACATAACTTTAATTCGGGTCCGGATTTCTTAAATGCTCTTGTTAAAATTGATGAGCAACTTTGGGCTGGTAATATTGAAATTCACATTAAATCTTCAGATTGGTTTCAACATGGGCATGAGTCAGACGTCGCTTATAACAATGTGATCCTCCATGTTGTTTGGGAACATGATGCCGCTATTACCAGATCTGATAATTCTGTTATTCCTACCCTTGAGCTGAAATCGTATATCGATGCACAAGTATTGTCCAACTACTATAGATTATTCAATGGTAAACGAAATTGGATCAATTGCGAAACCGATTTTGCAAGCATCGATGATATGACATTACAAAATTGGCTGGAGCGTTTGCATTGGGAACGTCTTGAGCGAAAATGTAAAGAGATAGACCAGTTACTTGAATCGACTCGGAATGACTGGGATACTGTCTGTTTTAAATTGATGGCAAAGAATTTTGGTCTTCATATTAATGCTGATGCATTTTTAAGTGTTGCTAATTCGATCGACTTTGCAATTGTTAGAAAAATGCGAGCAGATCGTTTCAAATTAGAGGCCTTATTCTTTGGACAAGCGGGTCTTTTAGAGGAAGCACTCGATTTGGCCTATTACAATGACTTAAAAAATGAATATCAATTTCTCAGGCAAAAATTTAGGTTGAACAATGCGGCTGTAGTTCCCGTTAAATTTTTAAGGCTGCGTCCAAATAATTTTCCCACTATTCGGCTTTCGCAATTGGCGAATTTGTATCACGGACAAGACCCCCTTTTTTCGGCGATATTAAAATCGAATACAATAACTGAATTTTACAACCTATTTCAAGTGGGAGTATCGCCCTTTTGGAGAACGCATTATAGCTTTCAGCGTAAATCAAGATCGGTTCAAAAAGATCTTTCTAAAAAATTCATAGACCTTATTATTATCAATGCTATAATGCCCTTAAAATTCAGTTATGAACGATCTCTTGGTAAAACCTTCAATAGTGAACTTTTAACTTTAATAAAATCAATAGATTATGAATTGAATACAACGACGAGGAAATTTTATCAAATGAAAAAAATATCAAAAACAGCGATGCATTCGCAGGCATTATTACAGTTAAAAAATGAATATTGCAATAAAAATAAATGTCTTCAATGCGCCATTGGTAATGCATTATTAAACCGAAATATGTAAATTGCAGCATGAATGGTTTCTACGCTATTTTATTATATTTTCAAAAAAGAGGATTTTATGTTTGCCAGCGAATTGCCGACCGTTTGGGGATTAGGGCACGTGTTGTGCGAACGTCTTTTATGTACCTTACGTTTGTGACTTTAGGTTTTGGGTTTGCATTGTATTTGTTCATTGCATTCTGGATGCGAATCAAAGACCTGTTGTATACAAAACGAACATCAGTGTTTGATCTGTAGCCCATGGAAAACCCGCTTATTCGATTATACCGTTCAAAAATCCGACAAGCCGTTCTCTTGTTGATCTTGGTATTGTTTGGAGGTGTGGTTGGTTATAAATTAATGACCGACATGTCCTGGGTGGATTCATTTTATATGACGGTAATTACGATTACCACCGTAGGTTTTGGTGAAGTAGGGCCTATGAGTCCCGGATTAAAGGTATTTACAATCTTATTGATCCTTTCAAGTATAGTAATTGTTGGTTATGCTGTTAAAGTAATTACTGAATATATTCTGAGTAAAAGTGATGTTGAAGAATTAAAACAAAAAAAGATGCAAAAAAAGATTGATGGCCTATCAGATCATGTCATTATTTGCGGGTATGGGCGAAATGGCAAACAGGCTGCTAAAAAGTTATTGGACCATGATGAGCAGTTTGTGGTCATTGAAAAAGAGAAAGAGATCGTTGATAAATATCGGAGTAATCAGATACCATTTGTTCATGGAAATGCTAACGATGACGGCATTCTTCAATTAGCCGGAATAGAGCGGGCCAAGTGTCTTATATCTGCTTTGCCAAATGATTCCGACAATGTATTTGTCGTTTTGTCAGCTCGTCAGGTTAACGTAGATCTTCGTATTATAAGCAGGGCGTCCCAGGAGTCAACTTATAGTAAATTAAAATTAGCAGGGGCCAACAATGTCATCCTCCCCGATAAAATTGGAGGTGATCATATGGCTTCACTTGTAGTCGTTCCTGACTTGATCGAATTTATTGATAATTTATCAATCGTCGGGGCGTCTAATATCAATATTGAGGAATTAAGTGTAGAAAAATTGTATGACACTTCAGCGGTTAAGACCATTCGTGAACTGGATTTGCGAAACAAAACCGGCTGTAATGTTATAGGATATAAAGATCCCAATGGCGAATATCTGGTCAATCCGGGTTCCGATCAACCTTTGCATGCAAATTCGCGGGTAATCGTTCTTGGAAGACCCGAACAAATTCAGCAATTGAATACACTTTATAACATCGATTAAGGGATTCCTTTTAACAGCAATAGTTTTAAAAACTCGAAATTTTTTAGCATCTTGCTCATCAAACGTAATAGAACAACATAAACTACTAACTAATTATTCTTTATTATGAAGAAATATCTTCTCTCTATTGTTACCCTTGTCTTACCCATTTTATCCATTGCTCAGGAAGCTGAAAAAGGCCTCGACGAGCGCGTGAACGATGCCTTTATGCCAGTTGCAGATTGGTGGGAAGGACTTGTATTAACAACTGTTCCAATTGGTGATTATGATATCCCTCTTGTGGTTATTCTACTAGTTGTGGGTGCTACATTTTTTACGGTCTATTTTAAATTTCCAAACATTGCTAAATTTCCTTTAGCGATCAATACAGTTCGAGGTAAGTATGATGAGATTGAAGGTGGTCATGCAGCAGATAAAACACCATTGGCCATTGACGGCGATATTCCGGACACGATCAGAGATGAAAGCAAGGAAGGTGAAGTGTCGCACTTTCAGGCGCTGGCAACAGCTGTTTCAGGTACAGTAGGACTAGGAAATATTGCCGGTGTGGCTGTGGCCATTGCATTAGGTGGTCCGGGTGCAACCTTTTGGATGATTGTTTGCGGACTCATTGGAATGTCGACGAAATTTGTTGAATGTACTTTGGGTGTTGCTTACAGAGATGTTGGAGAAGATGGTACCGTATATGGAGGCCCCATGTATTACCTCTCAAAAGGTCTTAAAGAAAGAGGTGTGGGCGGTATAGGAAAATTTCTGGCGGTGTTATTTGCTGTGCTTTGTGTTGGAGCTTCTTTTGGAGGTGGAAACGCATTCCAGTCCAATCAGGCAACGGTTCAATTAACATCATTGTTAGGTCTTGAAGGTGGTTCAATTGGATTTATAATTGGCGTAATTCTGGCCATTTTAGTTGGTATCGTTATTATTGGTGGTATCAAGAGAATCGCAAGTATTACTGAAAAAATAGTACCGTTTATGGCAGGTATTTATGTATTGGCCGCTTTGGTTATCATATTTGCCAACTTTAGCGATATAGGAACAGCTTTCGGATTGATATTTGAAGGCGCATTTACACCAATGGCAGGTCTTGGCGGACTTGTTGGTGTACTCATTGTTGGTTTCCAACGTGCGGCTTTTTCAAATGAAGCAGGAGCAGGATCAGCGGCAATCGCGCATTCGGCAGTTAAGACGAAATATCCGGCTTCTGAAGGTGTTGTAGCTTTGCTCGAACCTTTCATTGACACAGTTGTTATTTGTACAATGACTGCCTTGGTGATCATCTTTTTTAATATCGATGGCGGCAATATGCAGAGCGTGTTCCAATACGGAGCGGCAGGTGATTCAGCGAGTAGTGTAATGCTAAATGCAGACGGAAGTTCAATTGGTGGTGTTGATTTGACATCAATGGCATTCGATTCTGTTATTCCTGGATTCTCTTACGTTTTAACAATAGCCATTGTTTTATTTGCATTCTCAACCATGATCTCATGGTCTTATTATGGCTTGCAGTCCTGGAAATATTTATTCGGAAAAGGAAAAACAGCCGATACAATCTATAAATTATTGTTCTTAATATTTATCGTTATTGGAGCTGCTGCAACCTTAGATGCAGTCATCAAATTCTCTGATGCCATGATCCTGGCCTTAGTATTCCCTAATATGATCGGGTTATTTTTCTTATTCCCGAGAGTTAGAGAAGAAGTCGCCAAATATGTCAATGCCATACGAGCTAGTAAAGATTAAGTACTCATGAAATATCTTAAATCCCATTTCGGCTTTTCCAAAGGACAGCGAAATGGGATTTATTTATTGCTGCTGCTCATTCTTGTTTTCCAGTCGGTATATCTATATGTCGATTTTTCTTCTGAAGATATCGATTTCGACCCTACGGAATTGGCTGCCATTCAACATGAGATCGATTCTTTGAAAATTGTTCAGATCGAATCCGGTAAACCAAAGATATTTCCTTTTAACCCCAATTATATATCCGATTTCAAAGGCTACACCCTGGGCCTATCCAATGAGGAGATCGATCGCCTTCATCGTTTTCGTGATCAGAATAAATGGGTGAATTCGGCGAGACAGTTTCAGCAAGTGACAAAGATCTCCGATTCATTATTGGGGGCTATTTCACCATATTTTAAATTTCCCGACTGGATAAGCAATCCTAAACCCAGGACCAGTGATCAGTTGAGCAATGCGCCAAAGACTTATGAGGCAAAGATCGATCTGAATAAAGCAACGGTCCAACAGCTAAAACGGGTTAATGGTATAGGTGAAAAATTATCTGAGCGCATCATTAAGTTCAGAAGAAAATTTCCGGATGGGTTTACTGCCGATGTTCAATTGCAAGATATTTATGGCCTTTCTCCGGAAGTTGTGGAAAGAGTTCTGGAACAATTTACGGTGAAGACTCCGGCTCAAATTATCAAATTGAATCTTAATACGGCCACCATTGAACAATTGGTGACCATTCAACATATCGATTATGAGTTGGCCTATGAAATTATCGAGCAAAGAAAACTTCGGGATGGTTATAAGAGCCTCGACGATTTATTGAAAGTAAAAGATTTTCCGCAGCAAAAAATTGAGATAATTAAATTATATTTGATGCTTGAATAAATGCTATGATTATGAATGGTATGTACTTCACTGAAGAGCATCAATTATTTAGAGAAAGCCTTAAGGATTTTTTAAAAAAAGAAGTTGTCCCTCACATTGATAAATGGGAAGAGACCGGAGAGATTCATCGTTCCATTTGGAAAAAATTTGGAGACATGCACTATTTCGGACTGGGATATCCTGAAACTTATGGTGGCATGGGGCTGGATTTTTTCTACTCGGTCATTCTCCTCGAGGAATTGCAAAAGATCAATTCTGGTGGTTTCGCCGCTGCCATTTGGGCACATGTTTATTTGGCTATGACCCACGTCAATAAAGAAGGGAACGATGATATCAAGGAACGCTATTTAGCACCAAGTATATCGGGGGATAAAATAGGTTGCCTGTGTGTCACTGAACCATTTGGTGGAAGTGATGTCGCGGGTATGCGAAGTACTGCTGTTAAAAAAGGAGATGTTTATATTTTGAATGGTTCAAAAACCTTTATAACAAACGGCTATTACTGTGATTATATGGTGGTTGCCGCTAAAACCAATCCTGAATTGGGCAATAAAGGGATCAGCATATTTATTGTAGATAAGGAAACACCTGGCGTTAGTGCAACAAAGCTGGACAAATTAGGATGGCGCGCATCAGATACTGCTGAAATCGCATTTGATAATGTTGAAGTCCCTGTTAAGAATTTAATGGGTGAGGAAGGCAAAGGCTTTCCTTATATCATGCAACATTTTGCAGTTGAACGTTTATTGATGGGAATCAATGCCCATGCGAGGGCCGAGTATGCGCTCGAATATGCTTTAGGCTATATGGAAGAGCGTAAAACCTTTGGAAATAAATTAACAGACTATCAAGCCTTGCGTCATAAATTTGCCGATCTCTATGCCGAAATGGAAATGTGCCGGGAATACAATTATTCGGTTGCGTATAGATTGAATAAAGGTGAATATGTTGTAAAAGAAGCCACAGTCTCAAAATTGAATTCTACTAAAATGGCCGATGAAGTCATTTATCATTGCTTACAGTTTCTTGGCGGTTACGGTTACATGGAGGAATACCCTATGGCCAGGTTATTTCGGGATAGCCGATTAGGCCCAATAGGTGGAGGTACCTCTGAAATACTAAGAGAAATAATCGCTAAGATTGTCATCGATAAAAAAGAATATAAATCGCCCCTTGATTAAGTCTCTACAACCCCCGGTTTTCTGATCATTTTTCTTTCGGAAAATTAGTCTTCTGATAATTATATATAGAAAAAAATCTATAGAAAGTTAAATAAATGTTAATAATATAGAATATTTTCTATATTGTTTAATATTTCAATACTTTGTTGACCCTAATGCTATAGGTATCGCGAGTCTTTAGCTAATTCGAATCTAATTAAATAATCAAATGATGAAAAAATTTAAAAAAAGTATCGCATGGTTTTTAACCATAATATTTATGATGCCTATGATATGGTCTTGCAGCCAGGCCAATGATATAAAGGAACCTTTAGAGACTCGAAAATATCGGGACATGGCCAAATCAATTATTGAATCCAGCGAAATGTTTAAAGAATTGTATAAGAATCCAACAGAAATCCGGACTATTGATTATGGCGAGATCAGCCAGGATGATGTCGATTATTATGCGACAATGCTGGGTCATGAACCAGGTGAATTTGATGTCGCATTAGTGGATGCCATTTTGGAAAAATACATCGATGTGATAGATCGCGGTTTTGAGGATGTTCTTGAAGATTATAACCTTACTGAATTTACTAAAATAAGCATGACTGATATCGCAGAAGGTCGATGGATCGAAGATATTGAATCACACCCCAACTATGAAAATCTCAGTTTGACAGAAAAAGAAATGCTGTCTCTGGCGAATGCCTATGCCAAGGAATTGGAACAGAGAGACGATTTGATAACAGGCGAGGGGATTGGCGCATTTTTCGGAATAATTGTCGGCGCCTGGATTTGCAATATCTGGTGTGTATTAGGTGGTGCCATAGTAGGCGGAATTATTGGAAGTATAGTAAGTAAGAATCAATAAAAAATGGAAGCCAGGTTCACTACTTTATTTTTTGCCGGTTTAATTTGCTTTAACATGACATTCTCACAAGAAATGAGATCAGATAAAGGGGATTGGATTTTTTCTTCACAAATTGGTTTTGCCTCTTTAGAAGCTGAGAAGGTCTTTAAAGTGACAGCGAGTGCAGTCGAATATTCAATAGGCAAAGAAATAAATATCAGTGAACCGGCTTCTTTTGTTATTAGCCTGGAACAGCTAAAAATTACAACCGATTACAAAGATCCAGGTGGTGATCAAATTTATTTGAACAATTCACTTATTACAATTCCAATTATTTATCAAAGAGAAACATTTAAAGATCAACCCGTATCATTTTTGTCTGGCATTGGGTTTTATGGTTCTTATCAATTTAGATCAAAACTTGAAAATGTTTCTGAAAACTCCGTCTTTGAGCAAAATGGCTTAGGTTGGAACTTCGGACTCCAACTAAATTTTGATGCTGTACTTGAGTTAAATAAAAAACTTGCTGTCCTCATAGGAATGAAAACGAAATCAGATGTTTTATCTGCCAATAGAACATCGGTTCAAAACTATAAAGTTACCAACTTTTACGCCTTGCGGTTTGGCTTGAAATGGAATCCCGAGGGATGATCATTTGGACTAGGATGTTATTTTTTATCGTATTTATATTCCTTTGCCTTTTTGCCTGCCAGGACCAAACAAAAACACCCTATTGGCAAAAAGCATCTCTTGAAAAAGATCATCTGTATTTGGTTTTTCGGGGAACTGATTCCAAGGAAGGATTTTTAGCGAGAGATTTTAATATTAGGGATAGCCTGAGTTCACATGTTGGGTTTTTAGTATATGAACGAAATGACTGGTACGTATATCATGTTTTGGATTTTAAAGATAATAAATCCGATCTTCGAAAACACGGCAGCTCGCAGTTCTTTAATCCGAAAAATGAAACGATAAATTATGCTTCAGTTTGGGAGCTGTCCCATATTGATTCTTCAACATTAAACCAGATTAATAAACGCATTCGTTATTATGAATCAATGATTATAGAATTTGACCGCTCATTTTCATTAAGGGACTCGACGAAATTATACTGTTCAGAATTTATTTATAAAGTTTTAAAGTATGCAGACCCAAACGGATTTTCATTAGAGCCGCGAACAATTAAATTGTCAGGGGTATACAATAAATACTTCAGAAAAGACAGTTTGGAATATATTCCCGTAGATGCATTTCAGTATATGAAGCACGTTCATTTGATTGACGAATGGAAATTTAAATAAAGCATTGCAAATTATTAATTTGTTTTTATATTTGCAGCCTGAAAATCTAAAAGAGAGGAGGTTAAGCTTTATGTTAATCATACCAATAAAGGAAGGCGAAAATATAGACAGAGCACTTAAACGTTATAAACGTAAGTTTATTAAAACAGGTGCTAAAAATCAATTGAATGAGCGTAAGCAATACACAAAACCTTCAGTAAGCAGACGCGCACAAATTCAAAAAGCACAATATGTCCAAGCGCTTAAAGACGCCGAAAATATTTAAAATTCAACAGAATTAGATATAAATCCTATAAGTTGAACTTATAGGATTTTTTTATGCAACTCATTAAAGTTTTGTAACTTTAAACGGTAATACATGATTTATGTCCTTCAAATCGTTTCTTGATTTTCTTTCTCTTGAAAAAAACTATTCAAAGCATACTATTACGGCTTATGAGAATGATTTGAAGAGTTTCAAAGAATTTATCAGCGATACCTATGAACAACACACTATCGATGATGCTAATTACTCTCAAATTAGAAGTTGGATCATTGAACTTGTTGAAGCCGGTATTTCAAACCAGACCATTAACAGGAAAATAAGTGCCTTGAACTCCTATTATAAGTTCCTCTTAAAGGTGGAGCAAATTGGGTCTAATCCGCTTGCTAAACATAAGGCCTTGAAAACGAGCAAAAAAGTACAAATCCCATTTTCGGAAGAGGAAATCACTCAGGTTCTAAATGATTTGAATTTCGATGATTCATTTGAAGGCCTGCGAAATAAATTAATTATTGAACTCTTTTATTCAACTGGTATTCGACGTGTAGAATTGGTGCAATTAAAAATTTCGGATGTAAGTTTTTCACAGGAATCCTTAAAGGTACGCGGTAAACGTAATAAGGAGCGCATTATTCCTTTATTAGCTTCGGTGATCGATTCTACAGAGCGTTATTTAGTCCTTCGAAATGAATTGTCAAAAATCCATGATATTGACCATTTATTTTTAACTAAGAAGGGTCATAAAATTTATGAAACTCTTGTCTACCGAATAATAAATGATTATTTTAGTAAAGCATCTCATAAAGTAAAAAAGAGCCCTCATATTTTGAGGCATTCATTCGCAACTCATTTACTTAATCAAGGTGCAGATTTAAATGCCGTTAAAGAATTACTTGGACATTCCAGCTTGGCTGCGACTCAAATATACACACACAGCAGTATTGCGGAATTAAAAAAAGTTCACTTCAAAACGCATCCAAGAAATAAGTAGCGGCAGTATATTTTGTCTAACCCAAAAACACGTAGTATGAAAGTTAACATGCAGTCAGTAAATTTCAATGCAGATCAAAGGCTTCTGGATTTCATTCAAAACCGAATGGATAAACTTGAACAATATTATGACAAAGTGATCCAGTCTGATGTGTTTTTAAAAGTTGAAAACACAAGTGGAAAAGAGAATAAGATATTTGAAGCAAAGCTTATGGTTCCCGGTGATAGTTTCGTCGTGAAAAAGGTTTGCAAAACATTTGAAGAGGGTGCAGATTCTGCCATTAATTCTTTAGAAAGACAACTAAAAAAACGCAAACAAAAATTAAGATCATATTTATAGGGAAATATTCTTAAAAAATGTTTTGAATAAAAAAATAAATCAATACATTTGCAGTCCGTTAGAAATAGCGGACTTTTTTTGTATAAAAAAGGTTTAAAAAAGCCGATGTAGCTCAGCTGGCTAGAGCAGCTGATTTGTAATCAGCAGGTCGTGGGTTCGAGTCCCTCCATCGGCTCGAACTAAGTTCTTAAACAGAGTGAATAATTAAAGCTTAGGGGAGATACTCAAGCGGCCAACGAGGACAGACTGTAAATCTGTTGGTTTTCACCTTCGCAGGTTCGAATCCTGCTCTCCCCACATTATTTAATTTTTGACTTTAAAAAAAGCAAAAATTAAGAGGCTTTGATGACCAGGATAATAATATTATTAGCGGGAGTAGCTCAGTTGGTAGAGCGTCAGCCTTCCAAGCTGAATGTCGCCGGTTCGAACCCGGTCTCCCGCTCAAAAGCGTTGGCTTTAAAGCTGGATGTTGTCACGCCCCGGCGTGATCTCCCGCTCAAAAGCGTTGGCTTTTTAGCTGAATGTTGTCACGCCCCGGCGTGATCACCCGCTCATAATTTTAGCCGGTGTAGCTCAGGGGTAGAGCGTTTCCTTGGTAAGGAAGAGGTCACGGGTTCAAATCCCGTCATTGGCTCTATGAAAATGTGATGAATAAGGCGCATCGAAGAATTGAAATTGTGAAGTAAATGAGTGACCAAGGTCACGCCTGCCTGCCGGCAGGCAGGGGTTCAAATCCCGTCATTGGCTCTATTTTTTAGAATGGATTAAATTGAACACTAATATATTATATAACTAAGATAAATTTTAAATCATGGCAAAGGAAACTTTTGATCGTTCCAAACCGCACTTAAATATAGGTACAATTGGACATGTTGATCACGGTAAAACAACTTTAACTGCAGCTATTACTAAAGTTTTAGCTGAGAAAGGGCTTTCTGAAATCAGAGATTTCGATACAATCGATAATGCTCCTGAAGAAAAAGAAAGAGGAATTACAATTAATACCTCTCACGTAGAATATCAAACAGCAAACCGTCACTATGCGCACGTTGACTGTCCAGGTCACGCCGATTATGTTAAAAACATGGTTACTGGTGCTGCTCAAATGGATGGTGCAATTCTTGTAGTTGCCGCAACCGATGGGCCAATGCCTCAAACGCGTGAGCACATCCTATTAGGACGTCAGGTAGGAATTCCACGTATGGTGGTTTTCTTAAACAAAGTTGACATGGTTGATGATGAAGAATTACTTGAATTGGTTGAAATGGAAGTAAGAGAATTGCTTTCTTTCTATGATTATGATGGTGACAATGGACCAATAATTTCTGGTTCTGCTTTAGGTGCCCTTAATGGTGAGGAAAAGTGGGTTGAAACTGTTATGGAATTAATGGAAGCTGTTGATTCTTGGATTGAATTACCAACTCGCGAGATCGATAAACCGTTCTTAATGCCAATTGAAGATGTTTTCTCAATTACCGGTCGTGGAACAGTTGCAACTGGTCGAATAGAAACCGGAGTTGCTAACACTGGTGATGCAGTTGATATCATTGGAATGGGAGCTCAGAAATTAACATCTACAGTTACAGGAGTAGAGATGTTCCGTAAAATATTAGATAGAGGTGAAGCCGGAGATAACGTTGGTATCTTATTAAGAGGTATTGAGAAAACGGATATTCGTCGTGGTATGGTAATTTGTAAGCCAGGTTCAATCACACCACACGCTAAGTTTAAAGCTGAGGTCTATATCCTTAAAAAAGAAGAAGGTGGTCGTCACACACCATTTCATAACAACTACCGTCCACAATTTTATGTACGTACAACAGATGTAACAGGTAATATTGCTTTACCTGATGGCGTTGAGATGGTCATGCCAGGGGATAACTTGACGATCAATGTTGAATTGATTCAACCTATTGCGATGAATGTTGGATTGCGTTTCGCGATCCGTGAAGGTGGTAGAACAGTTGGAGCTGGTCAGGTAACTGAGATTTTAGACTAAACATAGTATTATAATATAAAGTTTAAGGTATTCCGGATTTCACGGAATACCTTGACTTGTATTTACGGGTTTAGCTCAGTTGGTAGAGCACTGGTCTCCAAAACCAGGTGTCGGGAGTTCGAGTCTCTCAACCCGTGCTAAGAAGATTGAAGGAGACGAGAAGCCTTATCAAACTTGAGTTTGAAGAGAATTAAAAGATTAAAAAAACAACAATAATGATCGATTATATTAAAGAATCTTTTGAAGAATTGAAAAATCATGTTTCATGGCCAACATGGGGTGAGGCACAAAACCTTTCAGTTATTGTTGCCATTTTTTCAATCCTTTTTTCATTAGCCATTTGGGGAGTTGACTCCGTTTTTGGTGAAGTTGTGAAAATATATTTCAATTGGTTAAGTTAAACATTTCTAGAATGTCAGATACGGGAGTAGAAAAGAAGTGGTACGTTGTTCGGGCCGTTAGCGGTCAGGAAAACAAGATCAAAACCTATATAGAAAATGAAATTTCTAGATTAGGCCTTGAAGATTTTGTGGAACAAGTGCTTGTACCTACTGAAAAAGTGATCCAGATAAGAAATGGAAAGAAAATAAATAAGGAAAAAGTGTATTTCCCCGGTTATATAATGATCAAGGCCAATTTGAGTGGAGAAATACCACATATCATTAAATCGATCACCAATGTAATTGGCTTTTTAGGCGAAACCAAAGGGGGAGACCCGGTGCCATTACGCCAGTCGGAGGTGAACAGAATGCTCGGTAAAGTAGATGAATTATCAGTTGAAGCCGATGCTAATGTCGCAATTCCTTTCGTGGTAGGTGAAACGGTTAAAGTAATCGACGGTCCCTTTAATGGATTCGACGGTACTATTGAAAAAATAAATGAAGAGAAGCGTAAGCTTGAAGTCATGGTGAAGATCTTCGGAAGAAAAACACCACTGGAGTTGAGCTATATGCAAGTTGATAAAATATAACGTGTTACATAAATAGATGTGTTTTTCGCTTCCAATTAAAAATACATCACATTTAAATTATTAAAAATGGCAAAAGAGTTAAGTAAAGTAGTTAAACTACAAGTTAGGGGAGGTGTCGCGAATCCGTCGCCACCGGTTGGACCCGCTTTAGGTGCTGCTGGAGTTAACATCATGGAGTTCTGTAAGCAGTTTAACGCCAGGACTCAGGATAAACAAGGTAAAGTATTACCTGTTGTAATTTCAGTTTACAAGGATAAGTCTTTCGACTTTATTGTAAAGACTCCTCCAGCCGCTGTACAATTATTGGAAGCGGCCAAAGTAAAAAAAGGAGCTGGTGAACCTAACCGACAAAGAGTTGCTAAAGTAACCTGGGATCAGGTGCGCACTATTGCGGAAGATAAAATGGTCGATCTCAACGCGTTTACAGTTGATTCGGCGATGAAAATGATCGCGGGTACAGCAAGATCTATGGGTATAGCAATTAAAGGCGGAGAAGCTCCTAACTAAAATTTTTTGAAATGGCAAAATTGACAAAAAAACAAAAAATAGCTGTAGAGAAGGTTGAAAGCAACAAGCTTTACAGCGTAGAAGAAGCTTCACAATTGATCAAAGAAATAACCAGTGTTAAGTTCGATGCTTCTATTGATTTGGCGGTGCGTTTAGGGGTTGATCCTAAGAAAGCCAACCAAATGGTTAGAGGCGTAGTAACCTTACCTCATGGTACCGGAAAAGATGTTAAAGTATTAGCATTAGTAACACCTGATAAAGAAGCAGAGGCCAAAGAAGCCGGTGCTGATTTTGTAGGCTTACAAGAGTATCTTGATAAAATTAAAGGTGGATGGACAGACGTTGATGTTATTATAACGATGCCAAGTGTGATGGGTAAATTAGGACCATTAGGACGTGTTTTAGGACCTAGAGGACTTATGCCAAATCCGAAAACTGGTACAGTAACCATGGATATTGCAAAAGCAGTTAGTGATGTAAAAGCGGGTAAAATCGATTTTAAGGTTGATAAAACCGGAATCATTCATGCCGCAATTGGTAAAGCATCATTTTCGGCAGAGAAAATTGCAGGAAATGCTAATGAATTACTGTCAACCTTGATGAAGTTAAAACCAACAGCATCCAAAGGAACTTATATGAAAAGCGTTTATATGTCAAGTACTATGAGCCCGAGTGTTGCTATTGACCCTAAATTTAATTAATTCAGTTAAGACTTTTTATTATGACAAGAGAAGAAAAATCACAAGTAATTGAAGAATTAACTGCTCAATTAGAGGAAAACACAAATATCTATTTAACAGATATTTCTGGATTAAATGCAGGGACAACTTCAAATTTACGTCGCGCTTGTTTCAAGGCGAATGTAAGTTTGGCAGTGGTAAAAAACACCCTGCTTGAAAAAGCAATGGAAGCTTCATCAAAAGATTTTGGAGAGTTACCTTCAACATTGAAAGGAAACACTTCGGTAATGTATGCTGAAGCTGGAAACGCACCTGCAAAAGTTATTAAAGCTTTCAGAAAAAAATCGGATAAGCCGCTTTTAAAAGGCGCGTTTATTGAGGAAGCAATTTATGTAGGTGACGATAAATTGAGTACACTGGTAGAAATTAAATCCAAAGAAGAAGTTATTGGGGAAATCATTACATTATTACAATCTCCAGCAAAGAATGTTATTTCAGCACTTCAATCCGGAGGAGGGAAATTATCAGGTATTCTTAAAACATTATCCCAAAAAGAAGGATAAGCAAACAAGTACGCACTTTTTAACACAAATATTAAATTAAAAACATTATTAAAACGATAGAAAATGGCAGATTTAAAAGATTTTGCAGAACAATTAGTTAATTTATCAGTAAAAGATGTAAATGAATTAGCTAATATATTAAAAGAAGAATACGGTATTGAGCCTGCTGCTGCGGCAGTAGCTGTTGCTGCTGGTGGTGGAGCCGCTGGTGGTGATGAAGCCGGAGAAGAAAAATCAGAATTTGATGTAATTCTCAAAGCAGCCGGAGGTTCTAAATTAGCAGTAGTTAAATTGGTTAAAGAATTAACCGGTTTAGGATTAAAAGACGCAAAAGGATTAGTTGATAATGCACCATCTCCAATTAAAGAAGGTGTATCTAAAGACGAAGCAGAAGGTCTTAAAACTTCATTAGAAGAAGCAGGAGCCGAAGTTGAACTTAAGTAAGTTCAGCTTAACCTACAACATATGGTTTAGGTCTGTCTCGCAAGAAGCGCGATAAGACCTAAACCCTTTTGTGTATATATATGTAGTATATACATAGTTTTATTATTTTAATTAAAATCTCGTCCGTCGATGTTAGCAAAACAAGCTGAAAGATTAAACTTCTCATCCATTGTAAATCGAACAGAATATCCTGATTTTCTGGATATTCAGATAAAATCCTTCCAGGATTTTTTCCAGTTAGAAACAAAGTCAGAAGAAAGAGAAGATGAAGGTCTGTATAATACCTTCATGGAGAATTTCCCAATTACCGATACGCGTAATCAATTTGTTTTAGAGTTTTTAGATTACTTTATCGATCCACCGCGATATACAATTCAAGAATGTATTGAAAGGGGATTGACCTATAGTGTTCCTCTAAAGGCCAGACTTAAATTGTATTGCACCGATCCCGAACATGAAGATTTCGAAACGATAGTACAGGATGTGTACCTCGGTACGATTCCTTACATGACGCCAAGTGGTACCTTTGTGATCAATGGTGCTGAGCGTGTGGTGGTATCACAATTACACCGTTCACCTGGTGTATTTTTTGGGCAGTCATTTCACGCAAACGGTACAAAACTGTATTCGGCCAGAGTCATTCCTTTTAAAGGGTCCTGGATCGAATTTGCTACCGATATCAATAGCGTGATGTACGCCTACATCGATAGAAAGAAAAAATTACCGGTAACCACATTATTTAGAGCAATTGGCTTCGAAAGAGATAAGGATATCCTCGAGATTTTTGATCTGGCTGAAGAAATTAAGTCTACGAAAACCGGACTTAAAAAAGTGCTTGGAAGAAAATTGGCTGCACGAGTCCTAAAGACATGGCATGAAGATTTTGTGGATGAAGATACAGGTGAAGTGGTTTCAATAGAACGTAACGAGATCGTTCTTGACCGTGACACCGTGCTTGAAAAAGAGCATATCGAAGAGATTCTGGAATCCGGTTCCAAAACCATTCTTCTACATAAAGAAGATAACCATATGGCCGACTATGCCATTATTCATAACACGCTTCAAAAGGATCCAACGAATTCTGAAAAAGAAGCTGTTGAACATATTTACCGTCAATTACGTAATGCCGAGCCGCCAGATGAAGAAACGGCAAGAGGTATTATTGACAAATTATTCTTTAGTGACCAACGCTATAACTTAGGTGAAGTAGGTCGTTATAGAATGAATAAAAAATTAGGTCTTGATATTGGGATGGATAAGCAGGTGCTTACCAAAGAAGATATTATTACCATCGTTAAATACCTTATCGAACTTATCAATTCAAAAGCTGAGATCGATGATATTGATCACTTGTCTAACCGTCGTGTTCGAACAGTTGGTGAACAACTATCGTCTCAATTTGGAGTTGGACTGGCACGTATGGCACGTACCATTCGGGAACGAATGAATGTGCGTGACAATGAGGTATTTACACCTATCGATTTGATTAATGCGAAGACCTTGTCTTCGGTTATCAATTCCTTCTTCGGAACAAATCAACTTTCACAATTCATGGATCAAACCAATCCATTGGCAGAATTGACGCACAAAAGACGTCTATCTGCTCTTGGACCAGGTGGTCTTTCACGTGAGAGAGCCGGATTTGAGGTTCGTGATGTTCACTATACACACTATGGGCGTTTATGTCCAATTGAAACTCCTGAAGGTCCGAATATTGGTCTTATCTCATCACTTTCCGTATATGCGAAAGTGAATTCAATGGGATTCATTGAAACACCATACAGAAAAGTTGAGAAGGGTGTTGTTGATATTAAAGGTGATCCCATTTACTTGAGTGCAGAAGAGGAGGAAGAAAAAATGATCGCCCAGGCAACCGTTGAGGTGGACGCAAAAGGAAAGATCGTTCATGATAAAGTTATTGCACGTCAGGAAGGTGATTTCCCGGTAGTTGAACCAACCGCTGTTCATTATACTGATGTTGCACCGAATCAAATTTCATCGATTTCTGCATCATTGATTCCCTTCCTTGAACATGATGATGCGAACAGAGCCTTGATGGGATCGAACATGATGCGTCAGGCAGTACCGTTATTACGACCTGAAGCACCAATTGTAGGTACAGGATTAGAGCGTCAGGTAGCATCAGATTCGAGAGTGCTTATAAATGCTGAAGGCAATGGCGTTGTAGAATATGTTGACGCCGATGAAATTGTGATCAAGTATAGCAGAACTGATGATGAGGCACTTGTTAGTTTTGATGGTGATACGAAATCGTATAAACTGACAAAATTCAGAAAGACAAATCAAGGGACGTCAATTAATCTTAAAACTATCGTTAAAAAAGGTGATAAGGTTAAAAAAGGACAGGTACTTTGTGAAGGTTATGCTACTCAAAATGGAGAATTAGCACTTGGTAGAAATATGAAAGTGGCATTCATGCCTTGGAAAGGGTATAATTTTGAGGATGCGATTGTAATTTCTGAAAAGGTTGTTCGTGACGATATCTTCACTTCGATTCATATCGATGAATATGCACTTGAAGTAAGAGATACAAAACTTGGTAACGAGGAACTTACCAACGATATCCCTAATGTTTCTGAAGAGGCAACTAAAGACCTTGATGAAAATGGAATGATTCGAATTGGTGCCGAGATCAAGCCAGGTGATATCCTCATCGGAAAGATCACACCAAAAGGGGAAAGTGATCCTACGCCTGAGGAAAAATTATTACGTGCCATTTTTGGTGATAAGGCCGGAGATGTAAAAGATGCATCATTAAAGGCTTCCCCTTCATTGCATGGCGTTGTTATCGATAAAAAATTATTCGCACGAGCGATTAAAGACAAACGTAAGAGAGCTAAAGATAAAGAAGATATTGCTCAGCTTGAAGAGATTTATGACAAGAAGTTTGATGAGCTAAAATCAATTTTGGTTGAAAAACTCTTCCAGATTGTTGGTGGAAAAACCGCTCAGGGTGTATTTAATGATCTTGGTGAGGAAGTTTTCCCTAAAGGCAAGAAATTCACCTTGAAAATGCTGAATGCTGTTGATGATTATGCGCATTTGGTTTCCGGGAAATGGAGTACCGACAAAAATGTCAATAAGCTGATCTCTGAGCTAATTCATAATTATAAGATCAAGGAAAATGACCTTCAGGGATCATTGCGACGTGAGAAATTTACAATCTCAGTTGGTGACGAATTACCATCAGGTATTATCAAATTAGCAAAGGTTTATATCGCTAAAAAACGTAAACTGAAAGTTGGTGATAAAATGGCAGGACGACACGGTAACAAGGGTATTGTTGCTCGTATTGTACGTCAGGAAGATATGCCTTTCCTTGAAGATGGAACACCGGTGGATATTGTACTTAACCCTCTGGGTGTACCTTCTCGTATGAATATCGGGCAGATATATGAAACTGTATTGGGTTGGGCCGGTCAAGATCTGGGACGCACATTTGCGACGCCTATTTTTGATGGTGCCACTCTTGAGCAGATCAACTCATTTACTGAAGAAGCAGGCATACCGCAATTCGGGCATACCTATTTATATGATGGTGGAACCGGAAAACGATTTGACCAAGCTGCAACTGTAGGCGTTATTTACATGTTGAAACTTGGACATATGGTAGATGACAAGATGCATGCACGTTCAATTGGGCCTTATTCATTGATTACACAGCAACCACTTGGTGGTAAGGCACAATTTGGTGGACAGCGATTTGGTGAGATGGAAGTTTGGGCACTTGAAGCGTATGGAGCATCAAGTACCTTACGTGAGATCTTAACCGTAAAATCGGATGACGTGATTGGAAGAGCCAAAACTTACGAAGCTATCGTAAAAGGTGAACCGATGCCTGAACCAGGATTACCAGAATCTTTTAATGTGTTAATGCACGAATTAAAAGGTCTCGGATTAGATATTAGATTAGAAGATTAGACAACATAAAATTCATTATCACATCCATATATTATGGCAAGAAAACAAGATAAGAATCCAGTACATAGATTTAACAAAATCTCTATAGGTTTAGCCTCTCCAGAGTCAATATTGGCAGCTTCAAGAGGAGAAGTTCTTAAACCGGAAACCATTAACTACAGAACGCATAAACCAGAACGTGATGGTTTGTTCTGTGAGCGTATTTTTGGTCCTGTAAAGGATTATGAGTGCGCCTGTGGAAAATATAAGCGTATCCGATATAAGGGAATTGTATGTGACCGTTGTGGCGTTGAAGTCACTGAAAAGAAGGTGAGACGTGATCGTGTTGGTCATATCAACCTTGTCGTACCTGTTGCGCATATTTGGTATTTCCGTTCGTTACCAAATAAGATAGGATACCTATTAGGATTGCCTTCCAAGAAATTAGACATGATCATTTACTATGAGCGATATGTCGTAATTCAGCCCGGTAATGCGGTTAACGCCGAAGGTGAGCCTTTGCAGAAAATGGATTTCCTGACGGAAGAGGAATATTTAAATATTCTTGAAGCCCTTCCACAGGAAAATCAATACCTGGATGATACAGATCCTGAGAAATTCATTGCCAAGATGGGCGCCGAATGTTTGATCGAGCTTTTATCGCGGATTAATTTGGATGAATTGTCTTTTGAATTGCGTCATAAAGCAAATAATGAAACATCTAAACAACGTAAAACGGAAGCTTTAAAACGTCTTCAAGTCGTTGAAGCCTTTAGGGAAGCTAATGAAAACAGGGAAAATCATCCGGAATGGATGATCATGAAAGTTGTACCCGTTATTCCACCGGAATTACGTCCTTTAGTACCACTTGATGGTGGTCGATTTGCGACCTCCGATCTTAATGATCTTTACAGACGCGTTATTATTCGTAACAACCGATTGAAACGATTAGTTGAAATTAAAGCACCTGAAGTGATCTTACGAAATGAAAAGCGGATGCTTCAGGAATCAGTAGATTCATTATTCGATAACACCCGTAAATCATCCGCGGTTAAAACAGATTCTAACAGACCATTGAAATCATTGTCCGATTCCTTAAAAGGAAAACAAGGACGATTCCGTCAGAACTTACTTGGTAAGCGAGTTGACTATTCAGCACGTTCGGTTATTGTTGTTGGACCAGAATTGAAATTATTCGAATGCGGACTTCCAAAAAATATGGCTGCTGAGCTTTATAAGCCTTTCGTAATCAGAAAACTGATTGAAAGAGGGATTGTAAAAACAGTAAAGTCAGCTAAAAAGATCATCGATAGAAAAGAACCGGTGGTTTGGGATATCCTGGAAAATGTTCTTAAAGGACATCCGGTATTACTAAACCGTGCCCCAACGCTTCACCGTTTAGGTATTCAGGCTTTTCAACCAAAATTGATTGAAGGTAAAGCGATTCAGTTGCACCCATTGGTATGTACAGCATTTAATGCCGATTTTGATGGCGATCAAATGGCCGTGCATTTACCATTAGGTCCTGAAGCGATCTTAGAATCACAATTATTGATGCTTGCATCTCACAATATATTGAATCCGGCCAATGGATCACCAATTACAGTTCCTTCACAGGATATGGTACTTGGGTTATATTATATGACTAAAATGCGCAAATCAACTAAAGAGGTTCCAATTAAAGGCGAAGGATTGACCTTCTACTCACCCGAAGAGGTGACGATTGCCTATAATGAGGAGCGTGTCGATTTGAATGCATCAATTAAAGTTCGGACTAAAGATTTTAATGAAAAAGGTGAATTGGTTAATCAAATTATTGAAACCACAGTTGGGCGGGTATTATTTAATGAAAAAGTACCTGAATCGGCTGGATTTATCAACCAGGTCTTGACTAAAAAGTCACTTCGTGATATTATTGGTAATATCTTAAAGGTAACCAGTGTACCTGAAACAGCCGTTTTCCTTGATGAAATTAAAGGATTAGGCTATCAATTTGCATTTCAGGGCGGCCTATCATTTAGTTTAGGTGATATTATTATTCCTGAGGAGAAGCAAAAAATGATCAATGCTGCAAATAAGCAGGTTGACGGTATCATGGCCAATTATAATATGGGTCTGATTACAAACAACGAACGTTATAATCAGGTTATTGATATATGGACTTCGACCAATGCCGAGTTGACCGAATTGTCAATGAAGCGAATTAGTGACGATCAGCAAGGATTCAACTCCGTATATATGATGCTTGATTCAGGAGCGCGTGGTTCGAAAGAACAAATCCGACAGTTAACGGGAATGCGTGGTTTGATGGCCAAACCTAAGAAATCAACAGCCGGTGGTGGAGAAATTATCGAGAATCCGATTCTTTCTAACTTTAAGGAAGGACTTTCTATATTAGAATACTTCATTTCTACGCACGGTGCACGTAAAGGTCTTGCCGATACTGCACTGAAAACGGCCGATGCCGGTTATTTAACGCGCCGTCTTGTTGATGTATCTCAAGATGTTATTGTGAATTCTGAAGATTGTGGTACGTTGAGAGGTATTACCATTTCACCGCTTAAGAAGAATGAGGAAATTGTTGAAAGCCTTGAAGAGCGTATAGCCGGGCGTGTTTCTTTATATGATGTTTATCATCCGTTGACCGAAGAATTATTATTGAGATCGGGCGAATTGATCAATGATGAACTTGCGAAACTTATTGATGAATCTCCAATCGATTCAATTGAAGCGCGTTCACCACTAACTTGTGAGGCTAAAAAAGGAATCTGTGTAAAATGCTACGGGAGAAATTTAGCCACAGGCAAAATGGTTCAACGCGGTGAAGCTGTAGGTGTCGTTGCGGCGCAGTCTATTGGTGAACCTGGTACACAGTTAACTTTGCGTACCTTCCACGTTGGTGGTATTGCAGGAAACATTTCAGAAGAAAATAAGATCACTGCGAAATATGATGGTAAAGCAGAAATTGAAGACCTAAGAACTGTGAAAGGCGAGGACAGTGACGGAAATACGGTTGATATTGTAATTTCCAGATCGTCTGAATTCAAGCTCGTCGACGAGAAAACAGGTTTCACCTTGAGTACGAACAACATTCCATATGGTTCATCGATCTATGTGAAAAATAATAAGAAGGTCAAGACTGGCGATGTTGTTTGTAAGTGGGATCCATATAATGGTGTTATTATTTCTGAATTCGCAGGAAAGGTTCGCTATGAAAATATTGAACAAGGAGTAACATATCAGGTTGAAATTGATGAACAGACAGGATTCCAGGAGAAAGTGATCTCTGAATCTAGAAATAAGAAATTGATCCCAACACTTCATGTTGAAGGTGCTAAAGGTGCAATTATCCGTTCTTACAATTTACCTGTTGGGGCACACTTAATGATTGATGATGGTGAGAAGATTGACATTGGTAAGATCTTGGTTAAGATTCCTCGTAAGTCGGCTAAAGCCGGTGATATTACTGGTGGTCTTCCTCGTGTGACTGAATTATTCGAAGCACGAAACCCATCGAATCCTGCAGTAGTAAGTGAGATCGATGGTGTTGTATCATTTGGAAAAATAAAACGTGGTAATAGAGAAATCATCGTGGAATCTAAACTTGGTGACATTAAGAAATACCTTGTAAAATTATCGAATCAAATCCTTGTACAGGAAAATGATTTTATAAAAGCAGGTATGCCATTGTCGGATGGATCGACCACACCTAAAGATATTTTAAATATCAAAGGGCCTTCGGCAGTACAGCAATATCTTGTAAATGAAGTTCAGGAAGTTTACCGTCTGCAGGGTGTTAAGATCAATGACAAACACTTTGAAGTTGTTGTAAGACAAATGATGCGTAAAGTTCAGATCAACGATTCAGGAGATACGATTTTCTTGGAAAATCAGTTGGTTCATAAATCTGATTTCATTGAAGAAAACGATGAGATTTTTGGTAAGAAAGTGGTTGAA
>JABDLA010000011.1 GCA_013001965.1 Flavobacteriaceae bacterium
GCGGTAAAGAGCCTGGAAGTTTTGGGGTTAAGAGGGAAAATTGCTATTGTTGGAATTGCAAAGCGTCTGGAAGAATTGTTTTACCCAAATGATCCAATTCCTTTATATTTAGACAAAAAAAGCGAAACCCTTAAGATCATACAACAATTGCGAAATGAAGCGCACCGCTTTGGCATTGAACATCATCGTAATAAACGCAGCAAATCTGCTTTAAATACGGAACTTGAGACCATTCCGGGTATTGGAGAGAAGACCGTTGTCGAACTTTTGAAGCATTTTAAATCGGCCAAACGCGTGTCTTATGCGAAAATTGATGAACTTGAGGACGTTGTAGGAGCATCGAGAGCTCAAAAAATTTATCAGTATTATCATAAAAATTAAAATTTGAAGAAACTTATTACCTTAATCTGCATTCTGTTTACACTTTTTGGCCATGCCCAACAGCAAGACCAAAAAGTCGGCCTTGTTCTCAGCGGTGGTGGTGCCAAAGGATTTGCACATATTGGAGCCTTGAAGGTGATCGACAGCCTCGGACTTAAGGTGGACTATATAGCGGGAACGAGTATGGGAGCGGTAATCGGGGCCTTGTATGCTTCCGGCTATTCGGGAAAGCAGTTGGACTCTATTTTTAAAAGTATTGATTTTAATACGCTTATCAATGATGTTATTCCCAGAGCATCCAAATCTTTTTATGAACGGGATAACAATGAAAAATATGCTGTAGTTCTCCCGTTTAATAATTTTAAAATTCATCTTCCTTCAGCCATTTCAAGAGGGCAAAATGTCTTCAATTTATTATCCAGATTAACGATTCATGTGAGCGATGTTGAGGATTTCAAGAACCTGCCAATTCCATTTTTTTGTATAGCTACCAATGTTGAAACTGGAGAACAACTATTGCTTGATCGCGGTAGCCTGGCTCAGGCCATAGCAGCAAGTGGTGCTTTTCCCTCCTTATTTCAGCCGGTAATAATTGACGATCAAATTCTTATCGATGGCGGTGTTGTCAATAATTATCCTATTGAGGAGTTGAAGGCCAAAGGCATGGACATCATTATTGGTGTTGACGTTCAGGATGATCTTGCCGATCGCGAAGACTTGCAATCTGCTCCAGAGATTTTACTTCAGATCAATAATTTCCGAACGATAAGGGATATGAAGCTGAAATCGAAACAAACCGATATATATATTAAACCTGATATTAGGGATTTCAATGTGATTTCCTTTAGTGAAGGCGCCAAAATAATTAAAAAGGGTGAATTGGCCGCAAAAGACATGGAAAACGAGCTATTAAGCTTAGCCGAAACGCAATCAAAAAAGGTCCAAAATAAGTTTCATGTTTCGGTTGTGGACAGTCTTTTGATCAAAAAGGTCAATATCAGCGGACCATCGAAGTATACAAGATCTTATATTTTGGGTCAGTTAAAAATTAAACCCAATGAAAAGCTTAGTTATGAACGATTTGAGAAGGGGGTTAATAATCTGGTTGGGACGAATAATTTCAAAAGCTTTCTATATAGATTTGAATCATTTGAAGACGGTTATAATCTTAGAACCGAACTAACCGATAGTGACAATACCACTTTTATAAAACTTGGGATTCACTTTGACGACCTCTATAAAAGTGCCGCTGTAATCAATCTGACAAAAAAGACCTTACTCGTCAAGAATGATATCATATCAATAGATTTTATATTAGGTGATAACCTGAGATATAACTTAGATTATTTTATTGACAAGGGCTTTTATTGGAGTATTGGACTTAAATCACGATTTAATGATTTTAGTAAAAACATAAATGCCAGCTTGCTTTTAACTCCTGAAGAAATTGAACAATCGGGCGTCAACAAGATCGATATAAAATTACGAGATTTTACAAATCAATTTTATGTACAAACCTTGTTTAGGCGTGACTTCTCGTTAAGGCTGGGCGCTGAACATAAACATTTAACTATTTTTTCGGAAACTTTCTCCGAATCCTCAAGGGATGAGACCTTTTTTGAAAAAAGTGATTTTTTCAGTCTTTTCGGCACCTTGAAATTTGACACCTTCGATAACAAATACTTCCCAAAGAAGGGCTTTATTTTTGATGGCGATTTTCATTTGTACCTGTCCTCCTCAGATTTTAACAATAATTTCTCTCAGTTCTCTATCGCAAAGGCACAAATTGGCTACGCCTTCTCCCTTTCAAATAAATTCGCAGTGAAGTTAGGCTCGCAGGGCGGATTCAAAGTCGGCGAAGATTCCAACAATTCATTAAATTTTGCATTAGGAGGCTATGGCAATGATTTCATTAATAATTTCATTTCATTCTATGGTTACGATTTCATTTCTCTAACTGGAAATAGTTTTGTAAAAGGCTCTATTCAACTGGACTACGAATGGTTTAAAAAGCATCATATCATTGCAGCTGCCAATTACTCCAATATTGGCGAGGATATTTTTGAAGATGCCGAATGGATAACAAGTCCGGACTTTAGCGGTTATGCCATTGGATATTCTATTGAGACTTTTTTAGGGCCGGTTGAAGGGAAATATACATGGTCACCGGAAACCAAGGAAGGATTTTGGTTTTTTAACCTCGGGTTTTGGTTTTAAACCACCAAAACAACACATAATTTTAAGATAAATCCATACCTTTATATCATCAATTAAATACTAAATAAAATATGCCTTTTTATCATAAATTAGGTAAAATTCCACCTAAAAGACATACACAATTTGAAAATCCAAACGGAGGCTTTTATTACGAACAGCTCTTCGGGACCATTGGTTTTGACGGCATGTCTTCGAATATATATCATGAACATCGACCAACGCAGGTTGCAGCGATAAAGAATCAATATAGTGTAGCCCCGAAGATCGCAAAACCCAATAATATGCAATCCTATCGTTTTCGTGGGTTTGAAGTGGCTGCTGAAGATGATTTCCTGGAAAGCAGGAAAATTGTATTGACCAACAGTGATTGTCATATTATTCTGGCGGCACCAAGAAAGTCAACGACCGAATATTTTTATAAAAATACCGATGCTGATGAACTTCTTTTTGTTCATAAAGGCAGTGGAAAATTAAGAACTTTCTTAGGCAATCTTGATTTCAAATATGGGGATTACCTATTAATCCCAAGAGGGATCATCTATAAAATTGATTTTGATTCTGAAGACAATCGATTATTCATCGTTGAGTCTACAAGACCAATCTATACTCCAAAACGCTATAGGAATTGGTTTGGACAGTTATTGGAGCATTCGCCATTTTGTGAACGGGATATACGACAACCTCAGGAACTCGAAACCCATAATGAAAAAGGGGAGTTTTTAATGAAAGTTAAAAAAGGGAGTGACATCTTTGACATGGTTTATGCGACACATCCGTTTGATGTTGTAGGCTATGATGGATTTAATTACCCCTATGCCTTTTCAATACATGATTTTGAACCTATAACGGGTCGTGTTCATCAACCGCCTCCGGTACATCAAACCTTTGAAACAGATGCATTTGTAGTGTGCAGTTTCGTTCCTCGACTTTATGATTACCACCCAAAAGCGATACCGGCACCTTATAATCATAGTAATATTGATAGTGATGAGGTGTTGTATTATGTGGATGGTGATTTCATGAGCAGAAATGATGTTGATGCCGGACATATTTCATTGCATCCCGCGGGCATTCCGCATGGTCCGCATCCGGGAGCCATGGAACGCAGTATCGGACTAAAAGAAACAGAAGAGTTGGCGGTAATGGTAGATACCTTTAAACCACTACAGGTCACAGAAGAAGCATTAAAAATAGCCGATGAAGACTATTTCACGTCTTGGTTGGAATAAAACAATATTAATATGAGTAAAGACATAAAATCAGTAGACTATGGCCTTGAAAAAATATTTGAAGGCGCTCAGGATTTTCTACCCCTGTTGGGGACAGATTATGTAGAGTTCTATGTAGGAAATGCGAAGCAAGCCGCGCATTATTATAAAACGGCTTTTGGATATCAGTCTTATGCTTATAAAGGCTTGGAAACCGGTTCCAAAGATGAAGTAAGCTATGTCCTAAAACAGGATAAGATCAAGTTGGTGTTAACGACCCCTTTGAATAGTAAATCTCCTATTAATGACCATATCGTGAAGCATGGTGATGGCGTAAAGGTTATTGCGCTTTGGGTAGAGGATGCCAGAAAAGCCTTTGAAGAAACTACCAGCCGTGGTGCAAAACCATATATGGAACCTCAGGTTGAAACTGATGAGCATGGTGAAGTTGTAAGATCAGGGATCTATACCTATGGCGAAACAGTTCATGTGTTTGTGGAACGAAAAAATTATAAGGGAACTTTTCTTCCCGGGTTCAGAGCATGGGAATCTGATTATAATCCGTCTTCAACCGGACTAAAATATATAGATCATATGGTAGGCAATGTTGGATGGGGTCAAATGAATACCTGGGTGAAATGGTATGAAGAGGTGATGGGCTTTGAAAATTTCTTATCGTTTGATGATAAACAGATCCATACGGAATACTCGGCTCTTATGAGTAAAGTGATGAGCAATGGTAACGGACGTGTCAAATTCCCCATAAATGAGCCGGCTAAAGGCATCAAGAAATCACAAATTGAAGAATACCTCGATTTTTATGAAGGTGCGGGCGTGCAACACCTTGCTTTGGCTACCGATGATATTATAAGTACGATCACAGAATTAAAGGCCAGGGGCGTTGAATTTTTACCGGCACCACCGCCAACTTATTATGAAGAGATTCCAAAGCGATTAGGCGAACATATGGCCATTATGAAAGAAGATATCGGCAAGCTGCAAGAGCTTTCCATTATGGTGGACGCCGATGAAGAAGGCTATTTGCTGCAGATTTTTACGAAACCCGTAGAAGACAGACCAACGCTATTCTTTGAAATCATACAACGTATGGGTGCACGAGGCTTCGGAGCAGGCAATTTTAAGGCGCTTTTTGAATCTATTGAAAGAGAACAAGCGAATAGAGGCACACTTTAACATATAATTAGTACAAATTGCAGTAAAAACTCTATCTAAAATTTTGATAGAGTTTTTGCGTTTTAATACTTTTGGAACAGTAATTGTAATTTCCTAGGTTCTTATACTAATTAATTAGTTTTTAAGAATTTTACAATTGAAAATAACATGAAAAGAACACTACTTATAATAGCGGTAACTTTAATGACCCAAATCATCGCTGGCCAGAACGATTCTGCTTTTGAATCTGGCGAATGGTTCAAGTTTAAAATGAGTTATAGCGGGTTTTTAAAAGCCGGAAATGCAACTTTAAAGATAACCGATGATGTAATTAATGGTAAACCTGTTTATCATGTTGTTGGCAAAGGCTGGACCACAGGTGCCATAAAATGGTTTTTTAAGGTAAAGGATCGTTATGAGACCTATTTCGACAGGACCACCGGACTACCGTATCGTTTTATCAGGGATGTCGATGAAGGCGGATATACCAAAAAAATTGAGATAGATTTTGACCAGGTCAATAATAAGGCCAAGGTGTTTAATAAAAAACACAACAAAACGGCCATTTACGATACCAGGCCGAACGTACATGATATGGTCTCGGTTTTTTATTATTTCAGGAACAATATGGAAACCGGCACCCTGAAAAAGGGAGATGAGTTGAGAACCGATATGTTTTTTGATCAGGAAAACTATGGGTTTAAGATCAAGTATCTTGGTGAGGAAACTATTAAAACAAAATTCGGAAAGGTCAAATGTTTAAAATTTAGGCCTTATGTTATGGCTGGCCGGGTTTTTAAAGAGGAAGAAAGTTTAACGCTATGGGTAAGTGCAGATAAAAATAGAATACCTTTGCGAATGAAAGCCGATCTCGCCGTTGGATCATTGCGTGCGGATCTTGATGCCTTTAGAGGACTTAAACATCAATTTGAAATTCAATTTTAATTAATTCATGTCAGACCAACCTAACTATGACGACCTTTTAAAGCAATTACAGGCCAAATATGACGCCCAGAGTGAGGATACCGAAAATTACCTGGAAGGGTTATTATACAGCAAGTCAATAACCTACTGGGATTATATTCAGACGGACGCTCTACTCAGCCTTCAAATTCAACGTACCACCTTTCCTGATGAAATGGTGTTTATAGCTTACCACCAGATCAATGAACTCATTTTTAAAATGATTCTTTGGGAAATTTCTCAGGTCGCCGATAAAGAAAATTTAGATGTTCAATTTTTTGAGAGCAAGCTTATGCGCATTAGTCGCTATTTTGATATGCTCACCACTTCCTTTAATATTATGCGGGAAGGTATGGAGATTGAGCAATATAATAAGTTCAGGCACACCTTGACGCCCGCAAGTGGCTTTCAAAGTGCGCAGTATAGAATGATCGAGTTTGCATCAACCGAATTGATCAATCTTATCGATCAAAGATTCAGAGCTACTATAGATCGTGATACACCATTTGAACACGCCCTGGAACATCTATACTGGCAAGCCGCCGGAAAAGATTTTAAATCAGGACAAAAGTCCTCTTTACTGACTAATTTTGAAAATCGCTATAAAGAGGAGTTCATTACATTCATGAAGATCTACAATACCAAAAATCTTTGGTCGCGATTCAAAGAGCTTCCTGAAGCGGATCAGAATGATGCCGACCTTGTGAAGGCCATGCGTCATTATGATTATACGGTCAATGTAACCTGGGTTATGGCGCATTATAATGCTGCCGTTCATTATATTCTTGGTGAAGATGGAGATGGTGAAGCTACAGGGGGAAGTGATTGGCAAAAATATATGCATCCAAAATATCAAAAACGTATTTTTTTTCCTGAACTTTGGAGTCAGGAAGAATTAAATAATTGGGGAAAAGACCTATAAATGAAAATCTTTAGAATTGTTTTAATAGCAGGATTCGTTTTGGGGATACAATCGTGTAAAGACGATGTAGCTCCAGCAGAATTAACGACTCAAAATAGTATAGAAGAACAAGAAGAACTCTTTGAGTTTGGATATAACCTAAACAATTTCACAGTTGTCAGGGATACGATTAAAAACGGGGATACCTTCGGTGTCATTCTTGAAAGAAATAACATCAATTATCCGAAAATCCATCAAATCGCTGAAAAGGCTAAAGATACCTTCGATATCCGCAAACTTCAAGTTGGCAAGCCCTATACCTTATTGTGCACCAAAGACTCCTTAAAGGAGCCGCAGTGTTTTATTTATCAACCCAATAAAGAAGATTATGTCGTTATAGAATTTTGTGATTCTATCCTTGCATATCGTGAGAAAAAACCAATCACAATCGTTGAAAGGGAGGCTTCAGGGATTATCAATGAAAATTTGACCTTTACTATGGAAGAACAAGGGCTTCCAATTACCTTGGCTTATGACATGTCTGATATTTATGCCTGGACCATTGATTTTTTCAGGCTTCAGAAAGGAGACCGATTCAAGGTGATTTATAAACAAAAATTTATTGAGGACAGTATTTATGCAGGAATTCAAAGTATTGATGCTGCCTATTTTGAGCATAGAAATGAGGTATTTTATGCATTTAATTATACCGTAGACAGTAGTAAGAATATTTCCGATTACTTTGACGAGAAAACCAAGAGTCTTCGTCGAACATTCTTAAAGGCACCTGTACAATTTAGCCGAATTTCATCGCGCTATAATTTAAACCGGCGTATTGCTTACTATGGGTATAAAAAACGACCGCATCGAGGCACTGATTTTGCGGCACCTGTTGGTACTCCTATTTTAGCTACTGCAAATGGCACTGTTACGGAGTCAACCAGAAGGGGTGGCAATGGCAAATATGTCAAAATCAAGCACAATGCGACCTACAGTACCCAATATTTGCATATGAGCAAACGCAGCGTCAATGTTGGACAATTTGTGAAACAGGGTGATGTCATTGGTTATGTGGGCATGACAGGAAATACCGGAGGTCCGCACGTTTGTTACCGGTTTTGGAAAAATGGAAAGCAGGTGGATCCCTTCCGACAGAAATTACCGGCTGCAGAGTCCATTCCTGAAGCTTTGATTGAAGATTATATCGAATTCATAAAACCAATTAAGACTAAGCTCGATGAGATTGAATTTCCTGAAACGGAGGTTGAAGAATTGGCCGAAGAAGACCTAGTAACTCAACGCGATTAAATGGCATTAAAAAACGCTAACCCACTTGAGACGACCGCTTGGGAAAAGCTCGTACTTCATTATAATGACATTAAGGATGTTCATATGAAGAAATGGTTTGAAGAAGACGCTTCCAGAGCCAAAACCTTATGCATAAAATGGGAGGATTTCTATGTGGATTTTTCGAAGAACAGAATTACAGAAGATACGCTTAAGTTACTTTATGAATTGGTGGATGAAATCGATTTGAAGGATGCCATTCAGAAATACTTTTCAGGTGATATTATTAACCAGACCGAACAACGGGCCGTTTTGCATACAGCGCTTAGGGATTCAACTTCAGAAGAGATTCTGGTAAATAACGAAAATATAATTCCGAAAATTAGGGCTGCGCAAAACCAATTAAAGGCCTTCTCTAATAGCATTGTTAGCGGCCAAAAAACAGGCTACACCAATAAAGCATTTACCGATATTGTAAATATTGGCATAGGTGGTTCTGATCTTGGACCGGCTATGGTTGTTGAGGCACTCAGCTATTATAAGAATCATTTAAATACACATTTCGTTAGCAATGTTGATGGGGACCATGTCAATGAGGTTATAAAGGGGCTGAACCCTGAAACGACCTTATTCATCATTGTTTCCAAAACCTTTACAACACAGGAAACTTTGTCTAACGCCAATTTTATAAGAAACTGGTTTCTAAGCCAGGCGCCTGAAGAGGCAGTTAAAAACCACTTTGTTGCTGTTTCCACCAATATTGAAAAAGTAAAGGAATTTGGGATTGATGAAACCAATATTTTCCCTATGTGGGATTGGGTTGGCGGTCGATTTTCATTGTGGAGTACTGTTGGGTTGAGCATTTGTTTATCGGTTGGATATGAAAATTTTGAACACCTTTTAGAAGGTGCGCATCAGGCTGATACCCACTTTAGAAATGAAGACTTCAATCGGAATATTCCTGTTATTCTTGCTCTTATTGGTATTTTTTATAACAACTTCTTCAATGCCGAAACCGAGGCTATAATTCCATATTCACAATACCTGAATCAGTTTGCGACCTATCTGCAACAGGCCAATATGGAAAGCAATGGAAAAGGAATTGATCGAAATGGAGTGTCCATAAATTATCAAACGGGTCCAATTATTTGGGGGGAACCCGGAACCAACGCCCAGCACGCTTTTTTTCAATTGATCCATCAGGGGACAAAATTGATTCCAACCGATTTTATTGGATTTGGGAAGTCATTGCATGGCAATCAGGATCAACAGGATAAATTGATGGCTAATTTTTTCGCTCAAACCGAAGCCCTGTTAAAGGGCAAGTCGATGGAAGACGTTGTTAATGAATTACAAGAACAAAATGTTAGAACGGAAGACCTACAAAAAATAGCTGTATTTAAGGTATTTGAAGGTAACAGGCCAACCAATACAATACTTATTGATAAATTAACGCCAAAGAGTCTGGGTAAATTGATCGCTTTTTATGAGCATAAGATCTTTGTGCAGGGTATCGTATGGAACGTATACAGCTATGATCAATTTGGCGTTGAATTAGGGAAACAGCTAGCAGGTAAAATTTTATCGGAGTTAAATGAAGATGCTCAAATGCCGCATGATGGGTCTACACAAAATTTGATCGCGCGTTATAAATCATTGAAATGATGTTTGTTAAGAACTCTGTTTAAAGATTTTTTATCAGAAATTCCATCAAATCCAATAATAATACTAACTTCAACTCAGGCGAAAATTCTTAATGATATCTTAATAGTATGTAATTATTAATGATTATTTTTGCCAAGTATTTAAAAAACCAATTTAATTTTAATATGAAAAAAACTACTCAATTTTTGTTATTGTCTGTGGCACTTTTATTTTCTGTTGTAGCAATAGCGCAAAGCACAGTTACTGGAACAGTAACTGCTTCTGATCTAAACGCTCCTATGCCTGGGGCAAACATTATTGAAAAAGGCACGAGTAATGGAACGACTACAAATTTCGATGGGTTTTTCACCTTGGTAACGGAGTCTGCTTCCGGAGAGGTTATTATCTCGTTTGTAGGCTATGGATCTATAACACTGGCATTTGACGGTGATACTGATCTTGGAACGATCTCTATTTCTCCTGACAATGCACTTGATGAGGTTGTCATTACCGGAACTGGGATTATCGATTTAGCTGAGGATAGACAAACTCCTGTAGCGGTTTCGACCCTTAAGGCAGCTGAGATCCAAAAGAAAATTGGAGCTCAGGACATTACAACTGCTCTTGTAAATACTCCTTCTGTTTATGTTTCAGGACTATCTGGAGGGTTTGGAGATTCTAGAATTGCGGTTCGTGGATTTGAACAGGATAACACCGCTTTCCTATTAAACGGTCAACCTATTAATAGTATGGAAGATGGTAGAATGTTCTGGTCAAACTGGTCTGGTATGAATGATGTTGCTAATGCAATTCAAATTCAAAGGGGACTAGGTTCTTCTAAATTAGCCATATCATCTGTAGGTGGTACGGTTAACTTTGTTACCAAAAGTACTGATGCAAGAGAAAAAGGCTCTGTATATGTAGGTATAGCAAATGATAATTACCTGAAAACAACCTATTCTTATAGCACAGGTAGAAATGCCAAAGGCTGGGGTACAAGTTTTATGATCTCTCATTGGCAAGGTGATGGATACAATGAAGGAAACTTTGGACAAGGACAGACTTATTTCTTGTCTGTTGGGTACAAACCAAATGACACTCACAATGTAAACTTCTTGATCACTGGTGCACCTCAATGGCATGATCAGAATTTCTCTAAAAGCATCCAGACCTATTTGGATCAAGGGAGAAAATTCAACAATAACTGGGGAATGTATGGTAACCAGTATCTTACTGAAAGAAGAAACTTTTATCATAAACCAGTAGCAAATTTAAACTGGGATTTCAATATTGATGAAACCACAAACCTTTCAACTGTATTATATGCCTCTTGGGGTATGGGTGGTGGAACCGGTAACCGTGGTAACAGAATTAGAACTCCTGAAGGGCGAATCGACTATAATGCCATTTATTCATTTAACAACTCGGTGCCAAATGGAGAAGGTGGATTCTTTGCTGCCGGTGGTGGTTATATAACGCGTTCATCTATGAATCTTCATAACTGGTACGGTTTAGTATCAAATCTTGAAAAGCAACTTGGTGAAAACATCACCTGGAATGTTGGGTTTGACCTAAGGACTTATTATGGAAAGCACTTCAGACTTGTAGAGAATTTCCACGGTTTATCATCATGGCAGGAAAACATTCGATTGAGAGATCAAAATAATAACCATGCAACTTATGGTTCATTTGGAACCTATAAAAGAGTGGTTGCTACCGAAGATTTGGCTGCAGATCCATGGTCTGTTTTATTTGCTGGCGCAACAAATTGGTCAGAAGACCAGAAAATTGCTTATAGTAATGATGAACGTATTTCTTACGGTGGATTTTTTACCCAATTTGAATACGCTGAAGACGAATTTTCCGCTTTCGTTCAGGGATCGGTTTCTAACCAGTGGCATCAAAGATTTGACATGTATCAATATGCCGACCAGGCTTTGATCAATGGAACGTCTACCCAAAACGTTGATAATGATGACGACGGTCAGCCGGATCCACTTCCAGCAGGAATTGAAGATGGAGTAGATTCTGAAAAAGTTTCAAATTTTGGATTCAATATAAAAGGTGGTGGTAGCTATCTAATCGATGAAGATAACAAGGTTTATGTAAATGCTGGTTACTATGATCGTCAACCATATCATGACAACATTTATTTGAACTTCACGAATTTAGTGAATCCGGCAACGGAAAATGAGAAGATCTTAGGATTGGAAGCTGGATATAGCTTCAAAAGCCAATTCTTCTCTGCTAACCTGAACCTGTACAGAACATCATGGAAAGATCGTGTTGTGACCTCTTCAAGTGTCGTTGATGATCAATTACAATTCTCAACGAATGAGGGCGTAGAGCAAGTTCACCAGGGAATTGAACTGGATTTCACTTCGCAACCTTTACCGCAATTAAGAATCAATGGATTTTTATCAGTAGGTGATTGGGAATTTAAAGGTGAAGGAATCACTCGAATCACAGATGAAGAACAAAATGTACTGAGTACTGAATCAACAGATTTCGATGGTGGAAAAGTTGGTGATGCTGCCCAGTTTACTGCAGGATTAGGTGCTGATGTTAAGATTTGTGATGATTTATCATGGGATGCTGATTTCAGACTATACGATAACTTATATTCCGATGTAGGAGCAGTTAAGGAAAACCTTAAATTACCTTCTTACAATTTGGTTGATTCTGGAGTATCTTATAGAATGGCCCTTGGTAAGGACAAGCAAAAATCACTTAACTTAAGATTCAATGTGAATAATGTTTTTGATAATGTTTACATTTCAGAGTTAAGAACAAATATAGTGGCCGAGGCAGGTGACGATACCTATGAAGGTATTAATACTGCTAACCAAGGTTATTTTGGATTGGGAAGAACCTGGAACTTAAGTGCACGTTACAGATTTTAAAAACCAAGCTAATAGTATACTTAAAAACCCCTTATGCATAAGGGGTTTTTTTATGCCTTGAATTTATTACATTTGTTTAAATCAACTACTCATCAATTATGTACGACACATTAAAAAACTTACATTCCTATTGGGCCTATTTTGTGATTTTTATTTTATTAGTTGCGGTAGTCACTGCAATTTATGGCCTTGTATCAAAAAAAGAATTTTCAGATAAGGCCCTCCGAATAGCCTTATTTGCACTAATTGTTTCCCACATTCAATTGCTGATTGGGTTGATACTTTACTTTGTTTCGCCCATGTTTGATCTATGGAGTTCTCTTGGTGGTGAGGTCATGAAAAACGCAACGGCAAGATTGTTTTTGGTTGAACATCCGCTGGTCAATATAATTGCAGTAATTTTAATTACGGTTGGATTTTCCAAACATAAGAAAAAGACCAGTTCATCCTCGAAATATAAAACGATTATGATATTCTATGCATTAGCTTTTTTGTTATTAATGTCAAGAATACCATGGGATGTATGGCCACGATAAAAAACTAAAAGCGACCTAAGGGTCGCTTTTTAGATTCCATTCGTTTACTTTCTAATTTACCTCTTTGATCAAGGTCACATAAACAGGAAAGTGATCACTAAATCCATTGGTGAATCCGCCATCAGCGAAACTTCGTAAAGGATAGCCTTTCCAACGACCGCGTTTATTGGTCAAATAATTTTTATTGAAGATCCCGGCTTTATAAAATCTAAAAGACGAATAATCTTTTTCCAATAACGGTTTGGTGAACATGATTTGATCAAACAGACTCCAACCATCTCTCCAGGCATTGGTCCCCAAACCCTTTTTCTGAAGGTTTTCCATAGGATTATAAATGCCTTTAAGCTTGACCTTTTCTTTTTTGCGTTCCGCTTTTAAAATGTCCTTTACGCTTGTATTGGTTGGATTATCATTTAAGTCTCCCATGATAAATATCTTAGCATATGGATCAATAGCTTGTAGTGAGTCGACTAATCTTTTACTAAGCTTAGCGGCGGCAATACGTTTTGAACGACTCCGTGCCTCACCACCAGAGCGCGAAGGCCAGTGATTTACAATGAAATGAACCAATTCTCCATCCAGTTTTCCACTAACCAATAGTTGGTCTCTCGTCAGAACACGATCTCTCGTCAAGTCATCATATATGACCAATTCATGACTGCTTTTGCTTAAAGGAACGAAAAGTGATTTTTGATACATCAACCCAACATCAATCCCGCGCGCGTCGGGAGATTCATAATGAATGATACCATAGTCCTTCTGAATGAGATGAGGGTCGTTTGCGAGATCTTCCATAACATCTCTGTTCTCGATTTCACTAACACCAATCACCGCTGGTGAATTGTTACTCACATCCTTTCCAATTTCAGAAATAACCCGTGCCATATTACGCACCTTTTTCTTGTAGACGCCGCCCCTGTCAAAATTCATTTCCATGATAGGGCTGGCTTCATCAAACTTCAAGGGATTATTGATTGTGTCGAACAAATTTTCTAAATTGTAGAATGCTACAGTATGAATCTTAAAATTGCGTTTTTCCTGGGCGTTAACACCAACAAGACCGAACAAGCAAAGTATTGTAAGACAAATTTTTAGGGTTCTCATTTATAGTAATATTATGTTGTCATTATTCTTAAATCAAATCTTAAGCCAAAAGTAAATATTAATGATAAATAACGTAAATTTGCGAGCCTTAAATGTTCAATATTTAGCGCAAGAATGAAGTATTAACAACAAATTCAAGTATGAAAAAAAGATTATTGATTTTTTTATTGGGAATTTTTTCGGTCTTTACGGCATTTGCACAAACCATGATTACGGGAAGTGTCAAGGATGCGGTTTCGAACGAACCAATTGCCGATGTAATTATCACGATTGAAGAAACACAACAAACCACAAGAACCGATGCATTAGGGGTCTTCACATTTTCTACGGATGTCCCTCTTGGCGAACAGGTTTTAAGAATTTCCAAAGATGGTTTTGTGACCAAAAGATATCCAATTGTTGTGAATGAAGGAAGTACAGTGAATATCACCGATATGACCTTAGAAGTAGACCCGAGCGATTCGGCCGATTCATTTATTATATCATTGTCTGATGATGAATTAAATAGCGATGATGAAGGATTTACCGATAACATTTCCGGTTTATTGCAGTCCACGCGAGATGTATTTTTAAACGCTGCAGCCTTTGATTTTAGCGCCACTTTCTTCAGGCCTAGAGGTCTTGATAATGCCAACGGTAAAGTATTGATCAATGGTATTGAAATGAATAAACAATTCAACGGAAGACCACAATGGGCAAATTGGGGCGGACTCAATGATGTACAAAGAAACAGGGAATTTACCATGGGGATGTCGGCTAATGACTATAGCTTCGGTGATCTTGCAGGAACGACTAACATCGTCATGCGAGGATCCAAATATCGTGAGGGTGGACGCGTATCCTACGCTTCTGCTAATAGAAGTTATACAGGTCGACTTATGGGAAGTTATAGCTCCGGTTTAAAACCAGGGGGTTGGTCTTATTCGGTACTGGCGTCCAGACGATTCGGTGATGAAGGTTTTATCGATGGGACATTATATGATTCCAATTCATTCTTTTTCGCAGTTGAAAAGCAATTAAACGAGGATCATGCACTTAATTTAACAGCCATGTATGCTCAAAACAGGCGTGGTCGTTCTACTGCTGTGACCGACGAGGTGAACCGATTGAAAGGACGGGAATATAATCCCTTCTGGGGCATGCAGGACGGTGAGATCAGAAACTCAAGAGTACGTGAGGTTGAAGAACCTATTATTATGCTGAACCACTTCTGGAATATCTCTGATAAAACCACTTTAAATACAAATTTTGCATACCAGTTTGGAAAAATTGGAAATTCAAGAATTGATAATGGAGGAACTAATCTCGAGATCGGACCAAACGGACAGGAATATTATGTTGGAGGTGCTCGAAATCCCGATCCTGCATACTATCAAAATCTTCCAAGCTACCAATTACGCTTTGACAACCCAACGGCTCATGATTTCCAGAATGCCTTTGTGCATGAACGGGAGTTTCGTGAAAACGGTCAGCTCGATTGGGTACCACTCTATGAAGCCAATGCACGACCGGGAAAAACAGCAACTTACATCATTCAGGAAGATAGAAATGATGATACGCAGTTCAGTGCGAATACAATCCTCAATACAGAAATCAACGAAAATATCATTCTGAATGCAACTGTAAGCTACAGAAAATTGAATAGTGAAAATTTTGCTAACGTCAAGGACTTGCTTGGTGGGACGGGTTATTTGGATGTCGATTCTTTTGCTGAAGAGGATCCTCAGTCCTCCTTTATATTATCTGATATTGCGCAAAGTGATGTGAATAATCCAAACCGAGTAGCCGTTGAAGGTGATCGCTATAAATATAACTTTGAGATCGATGCCGATGTCATTAACGGTTATGCTCAAGCACAATTCAAATACAGTAAAGTTGATTTTTATGTAGGAGCCAATGTAGGTAAAACAACTTATCAGCGAAATGGATTGTTTGAAAACGGATACTATATTGGAAATTCATTCGGGAAAAGTGAGAAATTAGATTTTTCCACTTATGGTATAAAGGGTGGCTTGACCTATAAGATCACAGGGCGTCATCTTATTGATGTTAACGGAAGTTATTTTACAAAAGCACCAACCATCAGAAATTCCTTTAGTAACTCAAGACAAAATAATAATGTTGTTTCAGGCCTGACCGAAGAAACAATAAACTCAATTGATGCCAGCTATATATATCGATCATCACTCGTTAAGGCACGGTTAACAGGGTTTTATTCCAATTTTTCTGATGGTACAGATATTGGATTCTTCTTTACTGAAAACCTGGCCGGATTGGGCATTGAAGAGGATGCTTTCGTACAGGAAATTTTGACAAACGTAGAAAAACGCCATGTAGGCGTTGAGCTTGGAATAGAAGCCCAGGTTACACCAACTATAAAATTGAAAGCAGCGGCCTCTGTGGGTCAATATACCTATCAGAATAATCCAAACTTGTATCTCACTAGTGATGATTTTGACGGTGAGTTAAGATTTGGAGACGGAAAAACAAATTTGAAGAACTATCATGTTGCCGGAGGACCGGAACGCGCATATCAACTCGGATTTGAATATCGTGACCCTGATTTTTGGTGGATAGGAGCAACGACCAATTATTTTTCAAATGCTTATATAGATGTTAGTAATTTGGCGCGATCAGAAAATTTTGTATTGGATTTCGACAACCAACCAATTAATGGATATGATGCCAACGTAGCTAAAGATTTATTAAGACAGGAAGAATTTGATGATTATGTTCTAGTCAATGTCATAGGTGGAAAGTCATGGCGTATAAAAGATAAATTTGTTGGTGTATTTGCAACGATCAACAATGTGTTCGACCAGGAGTATAAAACAGGTGGATTTGAGCAATCAAGACTTTCAAAGTATGATAATGTCCTTGAAGACAAATCAAGACAATACGGCCCTGTATTTGGAAGCCGCTATTTTTTCGGAAATGGAACCACCTACTACTTAAACGTATACTTGAGATTTTAAAAAAAAATAACAATGAAAAAAAATAAATATTTCAGAATAATGAAAGCGAAACAATTTAAAAATTTAGCAACCCTACTACTTGCATTGGTGGTAATAACCTCATGTGTTCAGGATGACGAATTCAGTACACCTAATATCTCAATTACCGAACCCGTTCTTAGCGGCCCTGTAATTACAATTGATGCCGTTGCAGGTTTTCTAGCGCAGGAAATGGGTGGAGCAATTGATTATACCGATGAAAACACTGCATTTACTTTTGAAGACACCAACAGTTATGTAGAGGGTTATGTGATTTCCAGTGATGAGGCGGGAAATTTCTTTGAAGAAATATTGATTCAGGATAAAAGTGAAAACCCAACAGTTGGGATGAAAGTTATCATTGATGAAAATCCACTGTTCACGCGATATGACATGGGAAGAAAGATCTATGTGAAATTAGATGGATTATCTGTTGGTATTTCCAATGGCGTCCTAACGCTTGGGGTATTAAACGGCAATGAAGTTGATCAGATTCCAGGTCCGCAAGAACTGGAGTTTATTACACGATCTTCTGAAGTAGCAACTTTAGTACCACTGCCACTAGATATTCAAAGTTTGAACGACGGTATGACAAACTTATACGTGACTTTACAGGATGTTCAGTTCAGACGTAATCAGGTGATCATTGACAATCCATTGACGTTTGCCGCAGAACCATTAGATGAATTTGATGGTGAACGTATTCTTGAAGATTGTTCAACAGGATCAAGCGTCATATTCAGCACAAGCACATTTGCTGATTTCAAAGGCTTGGAGTTGCCTGCTCAACGCGGGTCGATGAATGCCATATTAACCAAGAACTTCTTTGGAGATGAGTTTAATATTGTTGTGAATACAGCTTCAGATATCAATTTCGATAATGCTGAACGCTGCGACCCTGATTTCCTCGAATGTGAAACACCCAGTGGCGGTGGAAGCACCTTCTGGAGTGAAGATTTTGAAAGTTTTGGTGGATATGCTGCTGAAGGATGGACCAATGTGAATGTGAGTGGCACCGGACTGACCTGGATAACCGGTAACTTTGCCGGAAATTCATATGCCCAAATATCAGGATTTAATAGTAACGAAGAATTTGATGTATGGTTAGTAACTCCGGCCATTAACCTAGATGGGACAAGCGGTGAAGAATTAAGCTTTGATGTTCAGACCAATTTTAATAATGGTGACATCTTAACTGTATTCGTTTCATCCAACTTTACAGGTGACCCATTAACGGCCGATTGGGAAGCATTAGATGTGATCATCCCTGCAGGTAGTGCGACAGGTTTTGGAAGTTTTGAACCTGTAGGCCCTGTTAATATTTCGTGCCTGGACGGTGATGTGCATTTTGGATTCTTCTATTCAGGATCCGATCCCGGACCTACAACGCGTTATCATGTAGATAACCTTGATGTGACAGGAAATTAATAGAAAAAATAATATTGAAAAAACCACATCAACTGATGTGGTTTTTTTATTTTCGAGTGTTATGACCATTTTAGATCAACTATTCTTTAGCGTCTTCAATTATTATAAAGGGAAAAAGAACAAATTTGCCAATAGGGTAGCCAGTTGGTACATCACGATTCTTGAGTCTGCATTAGTATTGCTATTGGGTATTTTCTTCGCCGAATTTTTTAAGAATATGCGCATGGATACCATGTCGGAAACAGCCGCATGGACCTTATTTGGAATTGCGGTGGTTGTGCTTTACTTTAAGAATTGGATAAAATATAGCGGCCGAAAACGTCGGGTGCTAAATGCGAAGTACAGTGGATCAAAATCCTTCAACAGGAATATAGTCTCCTTGTGGTTGTTTCCTGTTTGCGCCATTATCCTTGCGATCATTCTTTTGCAGGTGACCAAATAAAAAAGCCTTAACACGAAGTCAAGGCTTTTCAAAGATTGGTTAGTTAGTTATTTTACAAATAACATGTTTAAGAGTTAGGATTTCCGCTAACAATTATAAATTCTGAACGTCTGTTCATTTGATGTTCTTCATCGGTACAATTTGTACAGTTTACTTTCAATTCACTTTCTCCTTTGCCTTCTCCACTAATTCTGCTTGCATCTATGCCTTTGGAAATGACATATTGTACAGTTGTTTTGGCACGTCTTTCAGACAATCGCTGATTATAAGCATCTGAACCTCTACTGTCGGTATGCGAATTTGCACTGATGACCATATCAGGATATTTGGTCATGATCTGAACCAATTTATCAAGTTCAAAGGCTGCTTTAGCCGTAATATTTGATTTATCAAAATCAAAATAAATAGGATTCAATTCAACCATGTCCTCAGCAATAATAACCTCTATAGGATCCAGAGAAACGTCAACAATAACTTCCTCTTCATTCGTTCCGCTCACATCCATCATTGTGCTCTCATATTCGTCCATGGTAACCTCAAGTTTGGTATCGGTTTCACACTCCACAATGAACTCAGCAATGCCATCAGAATTGGTCATTTTCGTCGAAATCGTATTTCCTTGTTCATCTAGTAGTGAAACGCTTGCGCCGCTTAACGGATTGCCTGTTTTGGCATCGGTCACGTTTGCTGTAATCAGGACATCACAAAGCGGTTCTAATTTCATAATAGCATAGACATCATCACTTCCCATACCGCCGTCCCGGTTAGACGAGACAAAGCCTTTTCCTGAAGTTTCATCTATTCTAAAAGCAAAATCGTCGGCATTACTATTCAAAGGCACGCCAACATTACGTATTGGAGCCATTTTTCCGTCGATTTCCTTGGTAAAGAACACATCCATACCGCCAAGACCTAATTGGCCGTTAGAAGAGAAATATAAGGTGCCATTATCACTGATGTACGGGAACATTTCCTGGCCCTCAGTATTTACTTTCTGACCAAGGTTCACAGGATCTCCAAAAGATCCGTCATCATTGATCGCCACTTTATAAATATCGAATTGACCGTAGCCGCCTTTCATATTTGATGCAAAATATAAGGTCTTTCCATCACTGCTCACCGATGGGTTTTTTACTGAATAGCGTTTGCTGTTGAATGGTAAAGGCTCAACATCGCTCCAGCCATCAGAAAGTTTTGAGCTTCGGTAAAGATTCAAAACATCTTCCTTATTTCTGGATAGTGAATCCTTGACATATAAATTATCAAAATAACTCTCACGAGAAAAATACATCGTATTTCCATCGGGGCTGAAGCTCACAAGGCCTTCATGATAAGGCGTATTAATTTTTTTACCCATTAAGCGCTCAGCTGCAAAGGTACCGTCATCAAGAACGGTGTATTCATAAATATCAAGAAATGGTTCACCATTCCATCCATAGGTTTTTCTGGAGTCATTCCTTGCGGATGTAATATAGAATTTGCCATTTTTTAAGGTGCCACCAAAGTCAGACTGCGGTGAATTAACCTCAATCGGCTGAACGTTGAATTTCTTGCCTTTCCCTAGGATCTTAGGCAAATAATCCGGATTTTTTCTAAATGCCGTTGCACGATCATCGCCCGGACGCATGCTGGCAAACTTATCCATCCATTCATTCGATTCGGCATATTTTCCATTGGCCTTTAACATCTGAGAATAGTTGTATACCATTTCCGGATCCTGAGAAGTCTCTAAGGCCTTGGCATACCAGCGCTCCGCTTCAACCGTATTAAAAATGTTATAGTAACATTCGGCCAATTGGCCATAAACATAGCCATCGGCTTTTCCGTTTTCTACAAGTTTTAAGTAATCTTCGGCAGCATCTACAAACTCGAGCCGATTAAAATGTTTATCTGCTTGTTTCGTCGCCTTATTCTGAGCAGTTAAGCTTATGCTACTTAAACATGCAACAATGGTGAGGGTTATAAATTTTTTCATAATGATTCTTTTAGCTTAACAGATTAAAAATAACGAGGTGATCTTGAAACTTTCTTTGGAAAATTCAGATCAAAATTGAGAAACACCTCATGTGATGAATTGGTCACAATATCCAATTCCGATTGAATGCTGTCATATGCATATCCAATACGGAGGTTTGGCGTTACTAAAAAGTTGACCATGCCACTAAAGGAGTCATCCAAACGATAGCCCAAACCAACTTCTACGATATCATACATAAATAAATTAGCATTGACATCGAAACTTACAGGAGCGTCAGAAGCATACTTTAAAAAAGCATGAGGTTTCAATTTGAAATTCTCACTAAGATCAAATACATAACCGGCAGCAGCAAAAACATGCTGTGTTTCCGAACCGATCTTAGTGCCATTTGAATCCAGATGGACGGCGTCAAGAATATTTGGCATGGAGACCGATACATAATACAAATTCGGACTATACAAGTAGACACCCGCACCTATATTAGGTGTGGTTTCATTGATGTTGTTTGCAAAGAACGGGTCTCCCTGATCAATAAGATCAATCTGGCCTTCCTGAATGCCAATATCATGAAACGTAAATCCACCCTTTAATCCAAAAGCTAGTTTTGAACTTGCACTGACAGGAACTGTATATGAGAAATCAACATAAGCGTTGGTTTCCTTAACAGGTCCGATTTCGTCGGCAATTAAGGACAAACCTAATCCTACGCGTTCTCCAACAGGTGCATGCCCGGCAAAGGTGAATGTTTTAGGACCACCATCAAGTCCGGCCCACTGGCTTCTGTATAAGACGCCAATTGCAAGGCCTTCAGATGTTCCGGCATAGGCGGGATTGATGACGTTCATGTTATACATATATTGCGTGTATTGAGGATCTTGTTGCGCGTGAGAATTTAGCGCAAACAAGAATACAATTAATATGATATATATTTTTTTCATTATTATTCTATTGTTAGCTTGGTTAGTAATTTAAATAGATCCAACTCGTGATTGGCTCTCGGGATGAGTTAAAATAGATGATGTAAAAATAGGTTCCTACCGGTAATATTTTTCCATCCTGGTCGGTACCACACCATTGATCGACATAGTCATTTAATTCATAGATCTTTGTTCCATAACGGTTAAAGATCTCAGCTTTGAGTATATCTTCACGATCCTCTAAGTGATCGAGAATTAAGCAATCGTTAGAACCATCACCATTAGGTGATAATCCTTGTGGTATATCAACACAATATTGATTTTGGTAAAATTCAACTAAGATCTCACTTTGACCCCAACATCCTGTTACATCATCGAAAACCGTTACAATTACAGTACCTTGTTGTTCGGCCGCAGCCGTTAATTGGTAGGTGCTGTCTGAGCTATTTTGAATTTCTACACCATCAAGGGTCCAGATGTAAGTCAGTGGGCCCATGTTTGGATCGTTCTCATTAGCGACCAGCGCTTCCAGAGTAAAGTCTTCATTAGCACATTTAATAATACTTGGCGTATCAAACGAAACTTCAGGATTCGGGAAGAATTCAACAAGAATTTCATCCGCGAAAGTACAATCGGTTCCATTGATCACGATCTCTGCGCGATAAAATCCGGTAACTCCAACGTCTATAGTCGTTCCATTGGCACCGTCGATAAGCTCACCATCCTGATACCAGCTAATGGTTGAATTATTTGGTAAGGTTCCTGCATCTAAAGTCACAACGTCACCTTCGCAATTGGCGTTTCCAGAACTTAATAAAATATCATCACCAAGGTCAATATCACCAATATCAAAGCTTCCTGCCGCTAAAAATACAGCCGAATCGAATAGCGTATCACCATCATCGGCAACAACCAGTTTAATATGATATTGTTCATTTGGAATTACATCGGCTTCGGCAGTCATTGATACCGTATGTCCCCTGAAATCAGTTGGACTTAAAAGCGGACTTAGTCCGGTTGCTCCATAGAATTTATCAAAGAATTCAGGATTTACAGACGGGCATCCACCATTATGGGCTTCATCTCTAACCGTAAGCACCGAAATAGGATCGACCGTATTTGGAACAATGGCCAAATTAGTTGTTACACCATTGGAATCTGTAAGCAAGAATGCAAACGCATCTGTAAATGTACACTGGAAAGTTCCGTATTCCTCTGCCGCAAAAATAAAGTCGAAACTCATGTGGTCAATAACCGGAATGAAATCGAATTCAATAATCGATGCATTATTTGTGTCACCAGGGAATAATCCCGGAATAACACTTTCAAGATCGGCATCTCCCGGCCATGCAAAACTTCCGTCACTTATAGTTTCATCTTCAGGTCCTGGTGCTCTGTTAACATCACCGGATGTCATGATCAATCCACTTTCGAAAGGCCATTCTGATCCGTTTCTATCAAAGAAACCAATACCATTAGTGCTTCCAAAATCAGTTCCCGTTGACCAGGTAATGTTAAAGACCTGGTTACATTCTGAATCAATTAAAATATCCTGTATGATCTCTTCAACCGTGAAATCGGTTGTACTTGTATAAATTGGAGGAGGAATTGTGAATACACATATATCGAAATTCACATCCTGTAATGGTGTTCCTGTCCAGGAGTACACTCTAATTGTATAGGTATTCCCAACGGTCAAGCCGTTAGCAACGCTATCATTAGGGTCACTGCAATAAACCTGAGTCAAATTACCACAATCATCACCTTCGTAAAGGACATGATAAAGGTCTTGTGTATCTCCAACGATGTTGTATAACGTGATCGCGTGATTCTCTGAAACGGCTTCGAACTGATACCATACGTCATCATCGGCAGTTCCGCCACAGCCATTAGCTTCAGCCGATGGCGTTGCTCCAAAAATGGTTCCTGAAGCAAAATTGGTACAAGTACCATCGGGATTTGCGATAAGAACTTCGGCATTAGCACACTCATCATTGGCCGGAGGTGTAGGAGGTTCGACACAAGTAACATCAAGTGTATAAGCCCCAACGCTCGATCCGAATCCGAAGACATAAATATAATATTGAGTTCCGTTAACCGAAATAAATTCAACTTCAGATTGAAGGCCACATGCCGCAGAGTCATCTTGCCCAATGACACAAGTCAATGTATTACAATCACCTTCGTAAACCTGAATTTTTGTATCGTATGAAGAATTACATAATGAAAAAGTTACAATATCACCTGTTCCCACAAATGAATACCAAACACCCGGTGATCCAGTACCTGTTCCACAGAAACCTGCTGGTGCATCGGTATCGGTTGCAGCACTCGTATTTCCCGAATCAGATTCACCACAGGCAATTGGAAATGCAAGGGTACAGAGATCGTTATCTGGTGGACAAGCTGCTTGTGTAAAAGAAGCACTGCTAATTACACAGTTATTATCATCATTATTAGTTAAAGTAAGAATTACGTTTGTTCCATTGGGATAAGGCCCCATAGAAATAACACCGGTTGTTGTGGCCGTTTGAGCAGGACTTCCCTGGTTATCGGTAACATCAATAGAAGATGCCGTACCAAGGTCGGTTATATTTGCTTCAACCAGGAATCCCGGTCCATTGGCGCAATCATTCACCAATGCAAAGGTTGCTGTAGGATTTGTACAGGTTGCACATGATACATTAAAATCAATTGGTACATATCCTTCAGAAACGCATCCAAAAATACCATCGGAGGTTACCGTTAAACTTATTGTATCACCGGATGATTGAAAGGTTAACCCACCTACATCACCGGCATTACCGTAAGGAGTAGCAGCATTTAAATCGGTGACACCATCAGAATCAAGAACAACCAGTTCATCCCATCCATTCTCTACCTGTCCGGCATTAATGGTTAGATTTAAAGACGAACCATCATCACTTACAAATGAATAAACAATGGCATTATTATTATCATAACAAAAAACGGTATTCACAGGGCCACTGGCACAGATTACAGTTGTATTAGGATCGGTCTCAGTGGTAAAGCTTGATGAGACACAGCCCGTTGCATTACCCGTTGCATTATAGGGTGTAATAGTCACATAAAATGTAGTGGAGTATGCCAATGTTGGCGGAGCGTATGTCAATACATTCCCGACATCCTGATTATTAATAATATCGGTACCACCGGGTGTTGTTCCTATGGAAACTAAATAGCCATCCGGGAACCCTGTCGCTGCACTCCAATTTATGACCGGATTGATACTGACCGCGGTTGCTCCATCGGCTGGTGCGGTTACCACCGCGTCGCAATTAGGAGCGGATGCTCCTTGTGACGCTATAACCGAATTTTGAATACACCATCCCCATTGCCATCCATCGGCATCATCATAAGCATATCGGTATTTAAATCCGGATAATTGTGTTGGTGTAAAACCGGTAATATCAAAACCGGTTTCAAAAGTGGTTAAATTGATACATGTTTGGTAGTCGTTGAAATTGGTTGTGCCCTGAAGGTCAACTAAGGTATTCCAAGAACTTGCGTCAGCATCCCACCATTGAATTAATAATGTTCCACCTATATCTCTATGCGTATAATCTCCGGAAATTGTAATTAAGTTTTCCGCAGCAGTAGACGCAGCAGTTAAATCGATAATTGGAGACTCCGAAGCAATATCATCATCAGACGTACTTCCTGCTGCATCATCGTCAAAGGCAAAAGAATTATCTACCGAAGGATCACCTAGTAATCCCCCTGCGGTATATGTACCTGATGTTGTCCAATTGGCATTAGGCCAGTTGGCAGGTTGATTCAAAACTTGAGCAAATGATACAAAGGTGAATAAGAGAAAAACAATTAGTAAAGTAATCTTTTTCATTTGTATTGATTAAGTTAGTTTTTATTTATAAAAGTATAAGGTCTACCAAGATAGAAAAAATGATATTCCCCCATTACTTAACATTCTTTTAATAGATAAACTGCAATTATTATCGATTAAACGAGTTACCTTATTTTCCTTAATAATTTAAGTAAACCCAAGCCGCTCGCTGCTTGTTGTCCTGGTATCGCATGACATAGAAATAGGTGCCAACAGGCAATTTTTTACCATTATTGGATTGGCCTTGCCATTCATCTCTGTAGTTGTCTTTTGAATACACCAATGTGCCATTCCTATTAAATATTTCAAGTTTATGCACATCATAGCTGCTTAAATCGAAACGATCATTAAATCCATCGTTATTAGGTGAAATACCTTGTGGTATTACACAGTTTTCCAATTCGATCACAGTGACCTCCGTTGATCCCGTACAACCGGTATCATTATAAGTCACTTCAATGGTATAATCACCTTCAGTTAAAACCGGCAAAACCAAACTATTCTGCCCTGAAATCAAATTTCCATCCTGAAACCATTGTATAGAAACTTCAGCTTCATTATAATTTTCAGGAATGGCCATCACTTCAATAGGAACTGTGGCATTCGGACAAACCTCAAAATCAAAATTATCGTCAAAGGATGTCACCGGGATATCATTAACAATTAAATTGAAACTTGTGGTCGCAAAACAATCAAAGGCCTGGTTGCTCTCAAC